>NZ_MQVR01000021.1 GCF_001907295.1 Bowdeniella nasicola | reverse complement strand
CGACCATGACCGATACCGACACGCCCGCACTAGCAAGCTAAAACCCCAAACGAGAGGAAAACGCCGTTACACCACTACAAGGGACTTGACCGGCGACGGCTCGCAGCGCTACGTCGATATCGTGACGATCCTGCTCAAAGCGCGCAGCTAATCCGGGGGAGTGTCATCGGCTCATCATCGGGCATGAAAAATCCCCCGCGATAGAAGCTACGCGGGGGATTTCGTGGCTCCGACCGGCGTCGATCCGGTGACCTTTCGATTTTCAGTCGAACGCTCTACCAACTGAGCTACAGAGCCGTTGAACACAATCACCCGGTGCATGACCGGGTGATTCATGATCGCGACCCCGACGGGACTTGAACCCGCGACCTCCGCCGTGACAGGGCGGCGCGCTAACCAACTGCGCTACGGGGCCTCTTAGGTGAGACCTATGGTACTCGTACCCCCAACGGGATTCGAACCCGTGTTACCGCCGTGAAAGGGCGGCGTCCTAGGCCACTAGACGATGGGGGCCAGCGTTTCGGGTCCGATGCTCCATTCGGGCGCCGAGACCTCGATTAGCATACGCGGAAACCCTGCCTGATTGCAAAATCGAACGGTGGGTGTTTCCGCTCACAATCTATTCTGGTGGTAAGGCGGCATCGTGCCGTCGGGAAGGGGAGTGCGCACGTGCCGTTTTCGGAGCCGATCACCGACGAGGAATTCGAGGCGCTCGTCGAAGACGGGCTTGAGCGTATCCCCGAGGCGCTGCTCGACATGCTCGACAACGTCGTCATGATCGTCGAGGACTATCCGCCGGACGACATGCCGCAAGACACGCTCGGCCTGTACGAGGGGGTGCCACTGACAGAGCGCGATGAGGGCTGGCTCGCGGGGGCGCTGCCGGACCGGATTTTCATCTACCAGCAGCCACTGCTGCAGATGTGTGGCTCGCGCGAGGAACTCGTCGAGGAAGTCGCCGTCACGGTCATCCACGAGATCGCCCATCACTTTGGCATCGACGACGATGCCCTGACCGAACTCGGCTGGGACTAACGGACTAATCTGGGGACATGGTCCCAACGGATAAAACCCCTGCGGAAGACGCGGCCGAAGCCGCGATCGACGTCCTCACCCTGCTCGGTTTTGCGGGGATCGGGCTGGCGATCGCCGTCGTTGCAGCGATCCTCATCGGGGTCGTCGTGCGCGTGCTGTCGCGGCGCCGGCCCGCGCTTGGTGCCCTCTCGCGTCACTCCCGGAGGCCGTTCCAGGTCGTGCTCGCGCTGCTCGGCATTTGGCTCGGCGTCCTGATTCCAACGACGAGTGCCGCGGGGGAGCGGTGGCGCATCCTGTTCGACCACGGCTGCATCCTCGCGCTCATCGCCGCGGTGGCGTGGTTGTTGATCTCGGTCGTCGCCGCGATCGAGGACATGGTCGTGAGCCACCACAAGGCGCGGTCCTCGGCGCGCCAAACCGCGCGCGTCAAGACCCAGATGCAGGTGCTGCGCCGCGTCGGCAGCGCCGTCATCGTCGTCTGCGCGATTGCCGGAGCGATGCTGACGTTCGAGGGGGCGCGCGCGATCGGTGCCTCGCTGTTCGCGTCGGCCGGCCTCATTTCCGTCGTCGCCGGTCTTGCGGCCCAGTCGAGCCTCACCAACGTTTTTGCCGGGATGCAGATCGCGTTCTCGGATGCGATCCGCGTCGACGATCTCGTCCAGCTCGACGGGCAGACCGCGACAATCGAGGAGATCACGCTGACCTATGTCGTCGCGCGCACGTGGGATGACCGGCGGCTGATTTTGCCGTCGACGCGCTTTACGACGCAGCCGTTCGAAAACTGGACGCGGCTCGAGCCGAAGCTGCTCGGCACCGTCGAGATCGACCTCGATTGGCTCGTTCCCGTGGAGGCGCTGCGCGCCGAGCTCATGCGGATCGTCTCGAGCTCGGATCTGTGGGATGGGCGCTCGTGCGGCCTGCAGGTGACCGAGGCGACCGATGCGCGCGTGCGCGTCCGGGCCGTCGTGTCCGCAGCGAACCTCGGCGACCTGTGGGACCTGCGCTGCGCCGTGCGCGAGCAGCTCGTGTCGTGGCTCCAGTCCGATGCGCCGTATTCGCTGCCGCGCACGCGCGTCGAGACGAAGCCGTATCAGGCGCCCTCGCTCGAGGAGCGCGAGGCCTTCAATAGGGAGCGCCGGCTCGCGTGGGAGCGGGAGTCCGCCGAGCGTCGTCGGGAAGCGGATGACACGATCCAAATGCTCGACTACGCCGTGCAAACCGAGGACGAATTCGAGCGGAAACAGCGCCAGGAGGCGGCTCGTCGGGCTCGTCGTCGGGCAGAAAAAGCTGACCGTCGGGCGTCGCGTCTCGACAAACTCAAGCTGGGCGGCGGCGCGTTCCGCGAGCCGGTGCCGAGCGCGGAGACGACCCGCGTGCTGACCGGGGAGGACCTCGCGTCGCTGCAGGCCGCGCTGGAAGATGAGCACCCGAGCGTCGCGAATGACCGGCTGTATTCGGGGTCGAAGGACGCCGAGGAACGTGCCGAACTCATGAAGGGCCCCTCCGAAGAGGAGATGGCCGAACGTGTTCAAAGCGCCGAGCGGCGCAAAAAGAAGGGCTGACCAATGACGAATGAATTCTCGAAAACCGACGCCGAGTGGCGGCAGGAACTGACCGACCTGGAGTACCACGTCCTGCGGGAGGCCGGCACGGAACGTCCCGGCACCGGCGAGCTGCTACACGAAAACCGCGAGGGCATCTACTCGTGCCGCGCGTGCGGGGCGGAGCTGTTCCGCTCGGATACGAAATTCGACGCGCACTGTGGATGGCCGTCGTTCTTCGCCCCGTCGGACACCGATGCGGTGACGACGCGCGAGGACCGCTCCCACGGCATGGTGCGCACGGAGGTCAGCTGTGCGCGCTGCGGTTCGCACCTCGGGCACGTCTTCCCGGATGCGCCGCACACGCCGACGGGGGATCGGTACTGCATGAACTCGGTGTCGCTGCGCTTCGAGGCGGACTAGGTGCGCATCGGGACGTGGAACATCCAGGGCGGACGCGGGGCGCGCGGCGGCGACTGGCATGAAACGCCCGTGTCCGTTGCCTCGCTCGAGGCGCTTGCGGAGGCGATTGCGGCCTTCGACCTCGACGTCATTGCGCTGCAGGAGGTCAACCGCGGCCAGCGCCGCTGCGGTGATACCGACCAGTGCGCGATCATCGCGCGTGTCCTTGGGGCGCGCGAGCAGGATGCGAACTTCGTCCCGTTCCACGTCGGGCAGGCCGACGGCCTGCACGGCCCACCGCTGCGGTTTTTCTCCGCTTCGCCCGGCTATGGCCTCGCGCTGATCTCGCGGCTGCCGGTCATCTCGTGGCATGCGCTCGGGTTCCCGTTGCGGCTCCCGCGCGTGAAGCTGTCGAGCAGTGGGGGATCCTTCCTGAAGCGGCTGCGCGTCTACGACACGACGCGTTCTTTCCTCGCTGCGACGATCCGCGACGGCGAGGATACGTGGGCGATCGGGGCGTTTCATGCCCCCGCCGATGAGGAGATCGCCACGCAGCACCAGATCACGGCGACGCATGCGATGCGTACCCTGCCCGGGACGCGGCTGCTTGCGGGCGACTTCAACGTCGGCCCCGAGGTCGTGTGCAAGACACTGCCCGGCACCGGACTCGTCACGCAGGCGACGTTCCCGAACCCGAAACCTGCGCACTGCATCGATCACCTCATCGCCGACGGCCCGGTCGACGTGCACGACTCGGGCGTCGCCGAAATGCCGTTTTCGGACCACTGCCTCGTCTGGGCGGACATTAGTCCGCGGCGTGCCGGGTCATGAGCGAGGTGCGCCCGGCGGCGTCGAGCGGCGCCCTCGCGCCCGCGCTCTTCATCGCCCAGGGGTTCACCCAGTACATTGGGGCGTCGCTCGCCGTCGTCCTGTTTGCCGTGATGCCCGCGACGACGGTCGCGTGGTGGCGCCTCGCGATCGCCGCGCTGATCCTGCTCGCCTGGCGTCGGCCGTGGCCACCACGCGTGCAGCTCACCGCGCGCGATCTCGGGAACGCCGCGCTCTTCGGCCTGTTCCTCGCGACGATGAACATTCTGTTCTATATGGCGATCGCGCGGATCCCGATGGGCCCCGCAGTGGCGCTCGAGTTCACCGGGCCCGTCGTCGTCGCGGCGCTCGCTGGACGCGGTTGGCGGGACCGGCTCGCGATCCTGCTCGCTGCGCTCGGCATTATCTCGATCGGCGGCCTGGGCATGAACTGGAACGATCCCGGGATCGCGGCCGGTATCGCCTATGCACTCGGCGCCGGCGTCGCCTGGGCGATTTACATCGTGCTCGGTCGGGCCCTCGCCACGCGGCGCGGGGGAGAGACGGAACGGACCCGCGGCCCCGATGGCATCGACTCGCTCGCGATCGGAATGGCGGTCGGAGCGCTCGTTTATCTCCCTAGTGCGGTCACGACATTGAGCCCTGCCGTAACTGATGTCACACTCGGCCTCACGGTTATCGGCGTCGCCGTGTTGTCGTCGGTTTTTCCCTACGCGATCGACCAGGTCAATTTCGGTCGACTCTCGGCCGTGACATTCGCAATCCTCACGGCACTTTTGCCCGCAACGTCGGTCGTTGTCGCCGCGATCATGCTGGCGCAGCGCCCCAATGTTTTTGAATGGCTCGGGCTCCTGCTTATCTCTACTGCCGTTGCCCTGACGGGAAGAAATCGCGCCGGTAACGATTCGGTTACTTGATGCAATCTGTCGCGTTCCGCATGCAAATATGAACAACCTGTGAAACGGTTAGAGTGTCGAGAAACCCTCAGTTAGGAGATTCCAACATGATGCATCTTCTGTGGGCCCTCATCATCGGCGCCATCTTCGGCGCGCTGGCCCGCCTCTTCATGAAGGGCGACCAGGGACTCTCGGTCCTGTGGACCATCATCCTTGGTGCCCTCGGTGGCGTCGCGGGTGGCTGGCTCGCCAAGGACGTCTTCGGATGGGACGGCAACTTCGCCTACATCCTCTTCGGTGTTCTCATGTCGATCCTGTTCATCTCGATCTTCCTCGTGGTGACCCGTGGTTCCAAGCGCGTCTAAGACTCGCAATCGCCAACACTGCGCGGCCCGCTTCCTTTTCTGGGAGGCGGGCCGCGCAGCGTGATGTGGCGAGTAAGGTGAAGAGCTATGACCTACCGCGTTGCCCTGCTCGACGTCGATGGCACCCTTCGGGTGAAAGACTCCTGGAACCCCGGGGCGCTAGAACTCCTCAATGATCTGCATAGCGCCGGCGTGCGCATCGCGCTGTGTTCAGGGCGGACGACGGGCTCGCTTACGGCGATCGTCGAGGATTTGCCGCATGTCGACTTCGTGGCCAGCAGTAGCGGAGCGACCGTGCTTGCGCGCGACGGTGGCACGTGGCGAGTCCTCGCGCACCGTGCCGTGCCGCGCGCCGCGGTCGATGCGGCCCTCGAGCTTTCCGCTGCGCGGGGCATCGAAATGTGGGGCTTTACCGAGCGCGAATGGCTGATCCCCGAACATACGGAGCGCTCGCGGCGAGAGACGTTGTTCATCAACGATGCGCCGCGCCCCGCGCCGCTCGTCGATTATGCAGAGCACTACGGCAAGGTGCTGGGGCTGCCGCGCTCTGATGCGGAGCGCTCGGCCTTCCAGGCCCTGGCCGAGATCGAGGGGGCGAGCGTCGTGCGCTCGGGTGGGGACTACATCGACCTCATTGCCACGCACTCCCATGACACGAAGGGTGGCGACGTCATCCTCCAGGCCTGTGGCGCGAACTGGGATGAGGCTCTTGCCATCGGGGATAGCGAGAACGACCACGGTATGCTTGCCAAGGTCGGCCTCGCGGTTTGTCTAGCGCCGCTGACGCCCGAGACTTTGGGACCAGCGCGCGAGGGAACTACGGTCCTAGGGGCCTCGTCGACCAGCGAAGCGCGCGAGCTAGTCTTGCGTCATCTTTAAGCTAGGTCACATCTCGCCACCATTTTTGGTTGCAATTGTTCGAAACGTGTTGCTATAGTCCGGTTAAGCAATTCATCTCGTCGGGAGTAACTGCTCCGCAGGCTTTACCGGCACCGCATGGTTTGATCGACCATGCCTGGCGTCGCTCAGTGAGGAGCCCCTGTGGAGACAGTGCGCCGCGTAATCCGTGTCCTCAGCAATAACGCTGTGCTGACGCGGGATACCGGGGGTGAAATCGTCCTCGTCGGCCGTGGAATCGGATTCGGTCGCAAAGAGGGCGATGTCATCGATGAATCCGCAATTCAACAGAGCTACGTCGAACTCGAACCCGAGCGCGTCCAGATGATCAACTGGATCTCTTCGCTCGGTCCCACCGCCGCGAATACCATCTCGCAGGCGATCGACCTCGCGATCGACACCCTCGGGGACCTCCATCCGGCCGTCTACGTCCTGCTCATGGACCACATCGCGTTTGCCGTGCAGCGAGTCGAGAGTGGCGAACACATCGGCAACCCGCTGCTACCGCAGATCCGCGAAATGATCGTCCAGGAATTCGCGGCCGCGCAGCTCATGGTGCGATACCTCAACGACCACCTCGATATTTCGCTGCCCGACGAGGAAGCGGCCTTCATTGCGCTGCACCTGAACGCCTCGCGCGCGGGCGAAACCGTGAAGCAGCCCCTGCAGCGCGCCAACCAGCTGGCGGCCATCGTCGACGATGTTGCTGCCGCCTTTGCCGCACCCGAATCGGTGCGCGAAACCATCACCCACGATCTCGTCGTCGTCAACCGCCGGGTCAACGCGCATCGCCCCCGACGAAACGAGGCCAGCTCGGTCATCCGCCGCGCACTCGGCCCTGACTACGACATCGCAGCCAGGATCATCGCCCGGCTGCTGGGGGCAGATTCGCTCCCCATAACTTTTTCCGACGAAGCGGCTTACCTCGCCGTTCAAGTACATGGTTGGCGGATGGAAAGCCAATCAACACCAGGGAAGGAAACGAAGTGAACATCATGCAGGGCCTGCAAAGGCTCGGAAGGGCCCTTATGGGCGCGGTGGCGGTCATGCCGGTTGCCGCGATCCTCATGGGTATCGGCTACTGGCTCGATCCGACGGGATGGGGTGCGGACAACACCGCTGCCGCAGTCCTCATCACCTCCGGAGCGGCAATCCTCGATAACCTCGGCTGGATCTTCGCGGTCGCGATCGCGTTCGGTCTCGCCAAGGACTCCAACGGCGCCGCGGCGCTGTCGGGCTTCATCGGCTACGCCACCGTCACCAAGCTCATTGGTGAAAAGGCCGTCGCCGGCTACCAGGGCGTCGACCTCGAAAAGCTCGAGGGCGCCGCGAAACTCGACTGGGTCTCCCACGGTTGGGGAGCCGTCAACGACAAGAACGTCCTCATCGGTATCCTCGTCGGCATCCTTGCCTCCTGGGTTTACAACCGGTTCCACAAGACCAAGCTGCCGGACGCACTCGCGTTCTTCTCTGGCCGCCGCCTCGTCCCGATCATGACCGCCCTGCTGTCGATCGTGCTCGCGGGCATTCTCTACTTCGTTTGGCCGCTGGTCTACAACGCACTGTTCAACTTCGGTGAATGGATCCAAGGCATGGGCGCCATCGGTGCCGGCATCTACGGTGTCGTCAACCGCCTGCTCATCCCGACCGGCCTGCACCACGCCCTCAACTCGATCTTCTGGTTCGACGTTATTGGCATCAACGACATCGGCAAGTTCCTCGCCGGTGGCGAGACCATCGCCGCGGCCCAGGCCGCGACCGATGCCGCGAGCTGCCCGGGTATCTGGAATGGCGCGTCCTGTGAGGTCGTCGGTGTCGTCGGCCGCTACCAGGCTGGCTTCTTCCCCGTCATGATGTTCGGCCTGCCGGCCGCTGCCCTCGCGATGTTCCTGCGCGCGGATTCCAAGCGCAAGAAGACCGTCGGCTCCCTCATGTTCGCCGGTGCGCTGGCCTCCTTCTTCACCGGCGTGACCGAGCCGCTCGAATTCGCGTTCATGTTCGTCGCCCCGCTGCTGTACGTCGTGCACGCGCTCCTCACCGGTATCTCGGTTGCGATCGCGGCCGCCATGCAGTGGACCGCCGGCTTCGGCTTCTCCGCGGGCTTCGTCGACATGTTCCTGTCGGCCCAGAACCCGCTGGCGAACAATTGGTGGATGCTGCTCCTCATGGGCCTCGTCGTGGGCGGCGTGTACTTCGCCGTCTTCTACTTCCTCATCCCGCTGCTCAACCTCAAGACCCCGGGTCGTGGGGACGAGGTCGAGGCGTCGGAAGGCGAAGCCAGCGGCGATGCGGGCTCCGAAGCGATCGCTGACCAGGTCATCAAGGGCCTCGGCGGCGCCGGCAACATCGAGACGCTCGACTACTGCGCGACCCGCCTGCGCACCATCGTCAAGGACCCCTCCCTCGTCGACGAAGCCGCCATCAAGAAGGCTCAGGTCGCCGGCGTGATCCGCCCTTCGCAGAAGGCCGTCCAGGTCGTCGTCGGACCGCACGTCCAGTTTGTCTACGACGCCGCAGCTGACATGCTGAAGGATGGCGAGACCGCACTGCACGGAGAGCAGGAAATCTAATGGCCTTCGGATTTGGCAAGAAGAAGGTGGAACTGCGCGCGCCGTTCCCGGGTGACTTCGTCGCCCTGGAAGATGTGCCCGACCAGCTCTTCTCTGACAAGATGCTGGGCGATGGTTTCGCCGTCCGCCCTGCCAACGGAGTCGAGGTCGTCGAGGTCATCGCCCCGTGCGCGGGCAAGCTCAGCCGGGTCTTTAAGACCAAGCATGCCTTCGCCATGGTCTCCACCGAAGGGCTTGAGCTCCTCGTGCACATCGGCCTCGAGACCGTCGACCTGAAGGGCGAAGGCTTTGAGGCCCTCGCCGAGACGGGCGACGAGGTCGAGGCCGGCCAGCCCGTGATCCGGATGGACGTCGCGCACCTGCGTGCGGCGGGCCTCGACCCGGTCACGCCGGTGGTGTGCACGAAGGGCGCACAGGTCGCGAAGCTCGCCATCTCCGAGACGAGTGACGGGCCAGTGTGTACCGTCACTCTCAAGTGAAAGGAATCCTTCCATGATCAGCAGAACCGCCATCATTGGTGCGAAGGCCGGCCTGCACGCCCGCCCGGCAGCACGCTTCGTGAACGCCGTCAACGACTCTGGTGTTGATATCACCGTCGCGTTCGATGGCAACGAAGCTGACGCGGGTAGCCTGCTCGAGGTCATCACGCTCGGCGCCGAACGCGGTGACGAGGTCACCTTGAGCGCGGATGATTCCGCGGCCGGGGTTCTCGATCAGCTCGTCGAACTGCTGAGCCGGGAAGACGCATGAGCGACTCGCTCACCCTGCACGGGATCGGCGTGTCCGTAGGTTCGACCTACGGGCCCGCCGTCCCCGTGCGGCCCGCCCCCGGCGTCGACGAGACCGAGCCGGCCACGACCGATCCCGCCGCCGAGGGGGAGCGGATCCACGCCGCGATCAGTCAGGTGTCCGACGAATTGCTGCGCCGCGCCGAAAGCGCCAGCGGCGAAGCGAAGGATGTCCTCGAGATCACCGCGCAGCTCGCGACCGATAAGGGCCTGACCCAATCTGTCGACGCGCTCCTCGCCAGGGGCGTGGTGCCGACCCGCACCGTGCACGACGCGATCGAGGGATACGTCGCCAAGCTCGAAATTCTCGGCGGCTACATGGCGCAGCGCGCCACCGATCTACACGACGTACGCGACCGCATCATCGCCGTCCTGCGGGGCCTGCCGGCCCCCGGGGTCCCGACGATGACCGAGCCGGGCGTCATCGTCGCCCACGATCTCGCCCCCGCGGAAACCGCGGTCCTCAAGCGGGAACTCGTGCGCGGCATCGTCATCTCCGGCGGCGGCCCGACGAGCCACACCGCCATCATCGCCTCCGGCATGGGCATCCCCGCGGTCGTGCAGACGCGCGGCGCCGACGACATCGTCGCCGGCGAGCTCGTCGCCCTCGACGGTGGGACGGGCGAGGTCATCGTCCGGCCCGATGCCGACGTGCAGGCCGAGTTCACCGCCCGCCAGGAACGGCGGCTCGCCGCCGTGGCCGCCTACTCCGGCCTAGGCGTTACCTCCGACGGGCACGCCGTCGCGCTCCTTGCGAACGTCGGCACCGCCGACGAAGCGGCGCGCGCCGCCGCGGATGACGTCGAAGGCGTCGGCCTGTTCCGCACAGAATTCATGTTCCTTGACCGGCAGGATCCGCCGAGCCGCGAGGAACAAGCGAAGACGTACACCGAGGTCCTCGAAGCGTTCGGGGAGCGTCGCGTCGTCATCCGCACCCTCGATGCGGGTGCCGATAAGCCCCTTGCCTTCGCCGATTTGGGCGCCGAGGAAAACCCCGCTCTGGGACGTCGCGGACTGCGGCTGTCGCAAGCGCGCGAAGAACTCCTCGACACTCAGCTCGACGCCCTTGCCGACGCCTACCATGCGACGAAGGCCGATATGCGCATCATGGCCCCGATGGTCGCTACCCTCGATGAGGCGACCTGGTTCGCAGGCAAGCTGCGCGAACGTGGCCTGCCGAGCGCCGGCATCATGATCGAGACTCCCGCGTCGGCGATCCGCGCCGAACACCTGCTCGCCGACCTCGACTTCGCGTCGATCGGGACGAACGATCTCACGCAGTACACGATGGCCGCCGACCGCATGCAAGGCGAGCTCGGCTCGCTGCTGAGCGCCTGGCAGCCTGCCGTAATCGCGATGATGAAGGCCGCCTGCGACGGTGCCAAGTCAGCCGATGCCAGCATCGGCGTATGCGGCGAAGCGGCGGGCGATCCGCTGCTCGCGCTCGTGCTCGTCGGCCTGGGCGTGTCCTCGCTGTCGATGGCGCCGAGCCGCGTGCCCGAGGTGCGTGCCGCGCTCGCGACTCATAGCCTTGCCGACTGCCAGGCGATGGCCGACGCTGCGCTCGCCGCGCCGAGCCTGAAAGAAGCTCGCGACGCGGTAGCGGAGCTCGCGAGCAGCTAACCGCATCCCACCACAAACGGGCGGCGAGCCGACACGAGATGTGCGGCCGCCGCCCGTCTTTGTTGAGTAATTTGCGGTGGGCCCCGTGGGGATCGAACCCACGACCCGCGACTTAAAAGGACGCTGCTCTGCCAACTGAGCTAGAGGCCCGCGATTGCTTAGTTTAGCGAGGTGGCGCCGAAAAATCAGATTGCTATCCTGCCCACGGTCCCGGGTAGCGCCCAGCTGCCCTGTTGAGGACAATAGAAACGGCAGGAATACGTCAAAATCTGGGCGTATTTGGAAAGGAATGTGTGACACATCGAACTCCGCCTCGCCGGCCCGCCATGTGGGAACCGGCCTATCTGCAGCGAGTGGCCGGGGGAGTAGATCCCGAGGCCGCTTTTGAAGCCGCGCATGAAAGCGCGCGGATCCTCGTCTCCTATGGCCGCTCCTCCGATGATTCCGGCGTCCACGCCCGCCTCCTTCGCCTCGTGAAAGACGAAGGCATCGAGGTCCTCGCGACGCTCTGGTCGCGCGCGGTCCCGGCGTCCCTGCCCGGCGTCCTGTGGCGACTGTATGCCCTGCACGAATGGATCGTGCGCTCGGGCGATGAGGTCGCGCGGTATTACAACGCGGGACTCGAATCAGCCGACGCCGCCCATGTCGTTGCGGGCGTGCCGCCCCTACACGGCCCCGACGAAGTGCGGGCAACGATCGACAAGATCCTTAAAGGTGTCTACGACGGCGAGCTCGACATCGCCTTCGACCGCGCCGCCGCCTTGATCTCGGTCGTCGTCGCGGGAGCGGGGGAGGGCAGCGAACTCAAAACCGACGCTCTGAAAACGACGGCCGATGACCTGCGCAAGGCTGCCGGCTTAGAGCGTGGCGGTATGCTGCGACAGGCCGATGCGTACAACAGCGACGGGGGACGTTAAGTGAACTCGCTATCCGAACTTGATCCGATCATCGCCACTCGGCTAAGCACACTGGCGGACGAGATCGCGCAGCACGACGGGATTCCACCGTTCGGCGCGACAGCTCTTGCGGATCTGCGTCGCCCCGCACCCCGCGACAGCTACGCCGTCCTCATGGAGGGTGAGGATCCCGTCGGTTTCGCCTGGTGCGACGGGACGAGCGCCGAATTTGGCGTCCACCCTGATCATCGCGGCAAGGGCCTGGGTGCCCTCCTGCTGAAGGCTGTGCATCAGCGATACCCCGAGGCCGCCGTCTGGGCGCATGGCAACCTGCCCGGCGCCGAGGCCGTCGCCCGCGCCGCCGGACTAAAGCCCGTGCGCGAACTGTGGTTCATGGAAGCCGACCTGTCGCCCATCGAGCGGCAGCTCGAACAGGATCCCGATCGCGTCACCGCATCGCTGCAGCCGCCCGCTTCGATGGTGCTGCGCGGTTTTCGCGAGGGGGACGAGGACGCCTGGGTCGAGACGAATGCGGCCGCCTTCGCCGATCACCCGGAACAGTCCCAGGTCGATGCGGCGGCGTTCGCGGAGCTGCGCGAGGAGAAGTGGTGGCAGCCCCATCTGCTGCGCATCCTTGAGGTCAAGAACCCGCAGCCGGGTGAGCCTCGCATCGCCGGTTTCGTATGGCTGAAGCCGTCTAAGCCGGGCGCGATGGAGATCTTCGTCGTCGGTGTCCACCCGAACTATCAGGGCCAGGGGATCGGGGGCCTTCTCATGCGCGAGGCCATGACTACCGCCGTCAACATGGGGGCCGCTCGCGCGGTCCTGTACGTCGATGGCGCGGACGAGATTGCCACCCACACATATGAGAGGCAAGGATTCGTCCATAAAGGCGCCGACGTCCAGTATGTTGGAGCTACCTCCCCCGCAACGAACTAGGGTGACCACCATGGCTAATTTCGCCGAAACCCGGGCAAAGAAACCGTCGGAAGCCGAATCGGAGCTCGACGAGCACACAATCGATGCGGGTGTTGCCGTGTCCTCTGATGAGCTCGTTGATGACATCGTTGAGGCGCAAGATTCCGCCACCGATGGCACGCTGGCCTGGAAGCAGCCGTTGCCGGATGGCAGATTCGCTGACCGGGAACTGTCCTGGCTCGCATTCAACGAGCGCGTGCTAGAGCAGGCCGAAGACGAGCGACTGCCCCTGCTCGAGCGGGCGTGGTTCCTCGCAATCTTCGCCTCAAACCTCGACGAGTTCTTCATGGTGCGCGTCGCCGGCCTGAAGCGCCGCATCGCGACCGGCATGGCCGTCACCGCGGCCTCGGGGCTCACCCCGCGCCAGGTGCTCGACGGGATCTCGGTGCGCGCGAAGGAACTGACCCAGCGGCACGCCAAGGTCTTCACCGACGACATCGCCCCGAAGCTCGCGAACGAGGGCATCCGGCTGCTGCACTGGGCCGATCTGGAAAAGAAGGAACAGGGCCGGATCGAAAAGTTTTTCCGCAAGGAAATCTTCCCCGTCCTCACTCCGCTCGCCGTCGACCCGGCCCACCCCTTCCCCTATATTTCTGGTCTGTCGCTCAACCTCGCGGTCATGCTACGGCACCCGAACACGGGCAAGGAGCACTTCGCGCGTGTCAAGGTGCCGCCGCTCCTGCCGCGCTATATCGCGGTCGATGCCTCCGGCAAGCCGCGCCGCCCCGAGGACATCGGCTCCGAAGATCTTGCCGACGCGTCGTTCGTCCCGATCGAAGAGATCATCGGCCAGCACCTCGACCACCTGTTCCCGGGCATGGAGATCATCGAGCACCACACGTTTAGGGTCACCCGAAACGAGGACCTCGAGGTCGAAGAGGACGACGCCGAAAACCTCCTGAAGGCGCTCGAGCGCGAACTCGTCCGTCGCCGGTTCGGCCCGGCCGTCCGCCTCGAGGTAGCCGAAGGCATCTCCAAAAACGTGCTCGCCCTGCTGCAGCGCGAGCTCGGCGTATCAGCCCAGGACACGTACATCCTACCGGCCCCGCTCGATCTGCGCGGCCTCAACCTCATCCACGATCTCGACCTGCCGCACCTGAAATTCCCAAAATACGTGGCCGTCACCGCGAAGCGCCTAGCGCGGGTGGAATCGGCGACCCCCACGGACTTTTTTACGGCGATCCAGGATAACGAGATCCTGCTGCACCATCCGTACGAGTCGTTCTCGACGTCGGTCCAGCAGTTCCTCACCCAGGCTGCGGCCGACCCGCAGGTGCTCGCGATCAAACAGACGCTGTACCGCACCTCCGGTGATTCGCCCATCGTCGACGCCCTGATCGACGCCGCGAATGCGGGCAAGCAGGTCCTCGCGCTCGTGGAGATTAAGGCACGGTTCGACGAGGAAAACAACATCACCTGGGCGCGCAAGCTCGAGCAGGCGGGCGTCCACGTCGTCTACGGCCTCGTCGGGCTGAAGACCCACTGTAAGCTCGCGCTCGTCGTGCGCAAGGAAAGCGGCAGCCTGCGCCGCTACTGCCACGTCGGTACTGGCAACTACAACCCGAAGACCGCTCGCGGCTACGAAGACCTCGGCATCCTCACGTGCGACCGAAACGTCGGCCAGGACCTCACCCGGTTGTTCAACCAGCTGTCGGGCTACGCGCCCCACACCGAGTTCCACCGCCTGCTCGTCGCGCCGCGCGAGATCCGCACGGGCCTGATCGAACGCATCGAGCGCGAGATCGAGAACAAGCTCGCCGGCAAGGACGCGTGGATCAAGATCAAGTGCAACTCCGTCGTCGACGAAAAGACGATCGACGCGCTCTACCACGCCTCCCAGGCCGGCGTCCACGTCGAGATGGTCGTGCGCGGCATCTGCGCTATCCGCGCCCAGGTGCCGGGCCTGTCGGAAAACATCCACGTTCGCTCGATCCTCGGCCGCTACCTCGAGCACGCGCGCATCTACGCGTTCGCGAACGACGGCGACCCGGACATCTACATCGGGTCCGCGGACCTCATGCACCGCAACCTCGACCGCCGCGTCGAGGCCCTCATCCACATCGAGGACCCCGAGCATATTGAACGCCTGCTCGACCTCATGGAGCTCTCGCTGGCGGACACGACGATGTCCTGGCACCTGCTGGCCGACGGCACCTGGCTACGCCACGCCGAAGACGACGCGGGACGCCCGCTCATCGACTCGCAGCAGGTCATTATGAATCAGACGAGGGGACGGTTGAGTACCCGGTGACCGACGTCGTGCACGCCGCCGGCGCGCTGTTGTGGCGCGAACATGGCGGCAAACTCCAAGTGCTCCTCGTTCACCGTCCCAGCTACGACGACTGGGCGTGGCCGAAAGGCAAATGCAAGAACGGTGAATCCATCCCCGACGCCGCCGTGCGCGAGGTCGAGGAGGAAACCGGCTACCGCGTCACCCTCGGCCGTCCAGTCGGGATCGTGCGCTACCGCCTCGCCGACGGCCGACACAAGTGGTCCCACTATTGGGCTGCCAAGGTGCCAGCCGAAGAGGGCGCGTGGCGCAAGGCTCGCGAGAAGTTCAAGGCCGCGCCGAAGACCGAGATCGACCAGATCCAGTGGGTCAACGCCCGCAAAGCGGCGAAACTGCTCACCTACCCGCATGATCGCGAACCGCTGTTCCAACTGCTCGATGCCTACGACGACGACCGCCTCGATACCCGGTGCGTCGCGGTCATCCGGCACGCCCGAGCGAAGAAGCGCTCCGCCCACAAGGGCTCGGAGGCCGATCGTCCGCTCACGCCCAAGCTCGGCAAGGTCGAGTCGCAGGGGATCGCCGCGCTCCTCAGCGACTTCGGTGTTAATACGGTGATCTCCTCGCCCTGGGAGCGGTGCGTCGCAAGCGTCGCCCCCTACGCCAAGAAGGCGGGGATCAAGCTCGCAACCGAGGACGTCCTGACGGAAAAGGCGCACGAGAAGAACCCGCAGGCGGCGGCCGATCTCATGTGCCGCGTGCTCGCCGAAGGTCACGATTCGGTTGCACTATGCACCCACCGACCCGTGCTGAAGACCCTCGTCGCCGAGCTCCTCGAGCATGCGCCCAACCGGCTCTCGGATGAGTTTCCGCGGCAGGATCCGTGGCTGCGTTTCGCTGAGATCCTGGTGCTGCACGTCGCTCCGCACCGCAAACGCGGCGTGATTATTGCCGATGTCGAGCGACACCGTCCGGCAACCTAGCACCATTCAGTATGTGCTAACTCACGCCCGCGTTCACCGTTCGTTCACCAAAGCTGTGTTTCAGCGTTACCTTAGCCCCCTAGGTTGACAACCGTTGGCTCGCTTAGGGGCCACAATCAATCGAGACGAAGGAACATTGTCCATGCGCCACGGTAACCGTCGTTTTACCGCCATCACTGCAGCGAGTTTTCTAGCGCTGTCCCTCGCCGCGTGCGGGTCCGACGAGGCTGTTAAGTCGCCGAGCAGTGACGCCAAGACTGACTCTGATGCCAAGACCAGCGAATCGTCCGGGGCTGCCATCTCCGGCTCCATCGCCGGTGCGGGTGCCTCCTCGCAGGAATCTGCGATGAAGGCGTGGGTCGCGGAATTCCAGGGTAAGAACTCTGGCGCCACCATCGCTTACGATCCGGTGGGTTCCGGCGCCGGTATCGAGCAGTTCATCGGCGAGAAGGTCCAGTGGGCCGGCTCTGACGCCGCGCTCGAAGGCGATGAGGTCGCCGCTGCCGAGAAGCGCTGTGGCGCTCCGGCCCTGAACCTCCCCATGTACATCTCTCCCGTCGCGGTCATCTTCAACCTTGAGGGCGTGAAGGACCTCAACCTGAAGGCCGAGACCATCGCCAAGATCTTCTCGGGCGACATCACCAAGTGGAACGATCCCGCGATCGCCGCTGACAACCCGGATGTCCAGCTGCCCGACCTCGCGATCACCCCAGTGCACCGCGCGGACAAGTCCGGCACCACCGAAAACTTCACCGACTACCTGCACGCTGCCGCCCCCGAGGCATGGCCGCACGAACCCGACAAGTCCTGGCCGATCTCCGGTGGCGAATCCGGCGACAAGACCGCTGGTCTCGTCGACGTCGTCAACCGCTCCCAGGGTGCGATCGGCTACGCCGACGCCTCCCAGGCCGGCTCGCTCGGCACCGTCGCTCTTGAAACCGCTGAGGGTTTCGTGAAGTTCTCCGCCAAGACCGCCGCCGCGGCCGTCGACAAGGCCAAGCCGGCCGAGGGTGCGTCCGACACCAACCTGCCGCTGGTGCTCGACCGCAAGCCCGAGTCCAAGGAAGCGTACCCGTTGGTCCTCGTGACCTACGAGATCGCGTGCTCGACCTACAAGAACGCTGACGAAGGCAACCTCGTCAAGGCGTTCCTGAAGTACGTCGCCTCCGATGAGGGCCAGAAAGCCGCGGCCAACGCCGCCGGCTCGGCCCCGCTGTCGGCCGAAATGTCGGCCAAGGTGACGGCTGCGATCGATTCGATCAAGGCGGGCTAAGACCAACTCACGCCGGCTCCCTTCGGGGAGCCGGCGGTTTCCCTGAACGGCAGATTTTCTGCCAACTACCCTCCAACCCCTAAGGAACGCGTGACCGTGACTAAGGCCCCTTCCGAGAAGAGCGTGCCGCGCACTGTGCATAACCTGCGATCGGCTCGCGGCACCGGTAAGCAGGGAAACCGAGTTTTCTCCTCAATCTCGACCGGCGCCGCGATCGCTATCCTTGCGACTCTCGCGGCCGTCGCCGCATTTCTCGTCTGGCGCGCCTGGCCCGCGCTGAGTAATACCGAACTGCGCATCCGCACCGTTGGCAGCGGTGATACGGTCTCCCTCCTGGCGTTCACCGGCCCTCAGATCTTTGGCACGCTGCTCTCCGCGGTCCTCGCGATGGTGCTCGCCGTCCCGGTCTCCGTCGGGATCGCCCTGTTCATCTCGCACTACGCGCCGCGCCGCCTCGCCTCCACGCTCGGCTACCTCGTCGATCTCCTCGCCGCCGTCCCCTCGGTGCTGTACGGCCTGTGGGGCGGCGTCTGGCTGCTGCCGCGACTGCTGCCCGTCTACGACTGGCTGGCCTCGACGCTGGGCTTCATCCCGCTGTTCGCCGGACCGGTCTCCGCCTCCGGCAAGGTCATGGCCTCCGTCGCGATCATTCTGGCCGTCATGATCCTGCCGATCATCACCGCCGTCGCCCGTGAGGTCTTCCTCCAGACGCCGAAGCTCCACGAGGAGGCCGCGCTCGCGCTCGGTGCCACCCGGTGGGAAATGGTGAAGATGGCCGTCCTGCCCTTCGGGCGCTCGGGCATCATCTCCGCGTCGATGCTGGGCCTCGGCCGCGCCCTCGGCGAGACGATGGCCGTCGTCATGGTCCTCGGCATCGGCTCGACGTACTCGTTCAACATTTTGCAGGCGGGCAAGCACTCGACGATCGCCGCGAACATCGCGCTGCAGTTCCCGGAGTCCAACGCTGAGATCGCCTCGGCGCTGATCGCCACGGGCCTCGCGCTGTTCGTCATCACCATGGCGGTGAACATGGCCGCTCGCGCCATCATTGCCCGTCGGGCCGAATTCTCGGGAGCGAACTAATGACGACTGAAACCCAGACCCCGTCGAAGAAGCGCTCGCTGTTCGCCGACTCCGAAGGCTTGCAAAAGCGGCGCGCGTGGGAAGACCGCATCGCCACGATCCTCGTGACCGGCGCGTTCATCCTCGCGATGATCCCGCTGTTCTCGCTGCTGTGGGTCGCAATCTCGCATGGCATCGGCCGGCTGTCGCCCTACTTCCTGTCCGTCTCCATGAACGGCGTCTACGGCGGCATGGATGCGGGCGGTATCTACCACGCGATCATCGGCACGCTGCTCGTGACCGGGTGGGCGACCGCAATCTCGGTGCCGATCGGTATCTTCACCGCGATCTACCTCGTCGAATACGGCAACAACTCGCGTCTGGCGCGGATGACGACGTTCTTCGTCGACGTCATGACGGGCATCCCGTCGATCGTCGCCGGTCTGTTTGCCGCGGCGGCATTCTCCCTGCTCGTTGGTCCCGGCTACCGCGCCGGCATCATGGGCTCGGTCGCACTGTCGGTCCTGATGATCCCGACGGTGGTGCGCTCCTCCGAGGAGATGCTGCGCCTCGTCCCGAACGAGCTGCGCGAAGCGTCCTACGCGCTCGGTGTCCCGAAGTGGCTGACGATCGTCAAGGTCGTGCTGCGCACGGCGGCCGCTGGCCTCACGACCTCGGTCATGCTCGCGATTGCCCGCGTCATCGGTGAAACCGCGCCGCTGCTTATCACGGTCGGCGTGCTCGAGAAGATCAACACCAACGCGTTCGATGGCCGCATGATGACACTGCCGGTCTTCGTCTACCGCGAATACTCCCAGGGACTGGTGCCGTGCCGACCGGATCAGGTCGACTGCATCACGACCATCAACTACGACCGTGCGTGGGCGGCCGCGCTCGTCCTCATTATCATCGTCATGGGTTTGAACCTCATCGCCCGCGTCGTCGCCCATCTCTTCGCACCCAAGGGCCGCTCCTAGCGGCGATCCCGAAATACTCGGGCAGAAAGGAAAGTCGTGTCTAAGCGCATCGATGTTCGCGACCTGAACATCTACTACGGCGATTTTCAGGCGGTCGCCGATGTCAACATGGTGGTCGAGCCGCGCTCCATCACGGCCCTCATCGGGCCGTCCGGCTGCGGCAAGTCGACCTTCTTGCGCACCCTGAACCGGATGCACGAAGTCATCCCGGGTGCGCGCGTCGAGGGCGATGTCCTGATCGATGACCAGAACCTGTACGACCCGAGGGTCGACCCGGTCTCGGTCCGCCGCATCGTCGGCATGGTCTTCCAGCGCCCCAACCCGTTCCCGACGATGTCGATTGCGGAAAACGTCCTCGCGGGCGTGCGCCTGAACAACCGCAAGCTCAAGGCCTCCGAGGCCGAAGAGCTCGTCGAGACCTCGCTGCGCGGCGCGAACCTGTGGAACGAAGTCAAGGACCGCCT
Organism: Bowdeniella nasicola; assembly: GCF_001907295.1. Taxonomy (GTDB): domain Bacteria; phylum Actinomycetota; class Actinomycetes; order Actinomycetales; family Actinomycetaceae; genus Bowdeniella; species Bowdeniella nasicola. The sequence goes on along the minus strand of NZ_MQVR01000021.1, from coordinate 12,224 downwards.
CGCCAGGCCCGGCTCCTCGCTTTCCGGTGGTCAGCAGCAGCGCCTGTGCATCGCGCGCGCGATCGCGGTGAAGCCAGAGGTGCTCCTCATGGACGAGCCCTGCTCGGCGCTCGACCCGATCTCGACCCTCGCCATCGAGGACCTCATGATCGAGCTCAAAGAGAAGTACACGATCGTGATCGTCACTCACAACATGCAGCAGGCGGCACGCGTGTCCAACCGGACCGGCTTCTTCAACCTGCAGCGCACCGGCGACCCGGGTCGCCTCGTCGAGATCGACGATACGGAAACCATGTTCTCGGCTCCGGCACACAAGGAAACCGAAGACTACATTTCAGGCCGCTTCGGCTAGGGGCCGAAGTTCTTTTGCGCAAGCAAGGGAGGTGTGGCGGCGAGATGGAGGGTCTCGCCGCCACATTTTTATCTCCCCGTTCTACACTGTTTCCACCGCAGGAGGGGAGAGACACCATGACCCGCTACCGTACGATCGCCACGCTCGCGCTCGCAGGAGCCCTGACGCTTGGCAGCTGCAATGCCGCAAACGATGCGGCCAACGCCGCCCAGGAACTGTTTGACCACCGAGTCGAATACGTCGGGGACGCATCCCAGGTCATCAGCACGCTCGACACGATCGGCTTCGACGATCTCGGCACCTACAAGGTCGAGCTCCTTACCGATAGCGAGCCCTACGGCCTGAAGGTGAAGTTCGACGAGCTCAAGGGATCGCTGCAGGACTCGGCCGTCGTCACCAAGGCGATGCAGACGCTGGGACTGGTGAAAAACCTCGACTACATCGAGATCTCCAGCGGCGACAAGAGCTACCGGCTCGACAAGGATGCGGCCTCGAAGGCGCTCGGATACTCGGTCAAGAAACTCGGCGAGTCCAAGGACGCGCTCGAAAAGTTTTTATCCGAAAAGCTACCTTAGCCCAGGATTGGGTTCAGTACGAAATACATGAGTGCGGCGACGGCGGCCGCCGCGGGGATCGTGAGGACCCACGCGACGGCGATATTGCCCGCCACACCCCAGCGCACCGCAGACAGGCGCTTCGTGGCGCCCACGCCCATGATGGCCGACGTGATCGTATGCGTCGTAGAGATCGGCGCGTGGAAGATGAACGCCGTCGTGTACAGCACGCCCGCCGATACGGTCTCCGCGACGAAGCCGCGCGCCGGGTCGAGCTCGATCATCTTGCGACCAAGGGTGCGCATGATGCGCCAACCGCCGGAGTACGTACCCAGTGAGATCGCAGATGCCGCTGCGATCTTTACCCACAGCGGGATACCGTCATCAGGATTTGCCCACCCGTGCGCGACGAGCGCGAGGAAGATGACGCCCATAGTCTTCTGCGCGTCCTGCAGGCCGTGGCCGAGTGCCATCGCGGCCGCAGAGATCGTCTGCAGCAGCCGGAAGCGTTTCATTGCCGGCCGGTAGGCGACGTCCTTGAGCCACCACATGAGGCCGACCATGACGAGGTAGGCGAGACCGAAACCGACGAGCGGGGAGATCACCATCGGAATGACGACCTTTTCGCCGACGGCGCTCCAGTGGACCTGGCTCGCGCTTGCCAGACCGGCGCCGACGAGGCCACCAATGAGGGCGTGGGAGGAGGACGACGGTAGACCGAACCACCACGTGATGAGGTTCCACACGACCGCACCGACGAGCCCGGAAAAGACGACGGTTAACCCGTGATTTCCGCCTGGGGCAGCAATAATCTCGGAGGCGATCGTCTCCGCGACGGCCGTTCCGAGCAGGGCGCCGACGAGATTCATCACCGCGGCCATGAGGAGGGCGGCACGGGGCGTGAGCGCCCGCGTCGAGACCGACGTCGCGATCGCGTTTGCCGCGTCGTGGAAGCCGTTCGTGTAGTCGAACGCAAGCGCCACGACGATGACGAGGATGACGAGCACCCCAGCTAGATCCACGTTAGGACTCCTTGACCGCGATGGTCTCGACGGCGTTGGCTAGCCGCTCGAAGGCGTCGACGCCGCGCTCCAGCGACGTCGAGATGTCCTTCAGTTTGATGATGCGCTTGGGGTCGTCTTCGTGGTCGAAGATATCGGCCAGCAGGCGACGGTATTCGCGGTCCGCCTCGTTTTCGAGCCGATTGATCTCGACCCAGTAGTCACGCAGCGAGTCCATGGACCGCAGCCGCGGCGCGGCCTCGGCAGTCAGCTCGGCGCAACGCTGCAGGACGTTGACCTGTGCGACTACGCGGTTGGGGAGTTCACCGATCTTGTACAGCACGATGAGGTCGCCTGCTTCATTCATGTAGTCCATGCAGTCGTCCATATTGGCGGCCAGCAGGTACAGATCGTCACGATCCAGGGGAGTGACGAACGTCTGGTTGAGCTTGCGGAAGAGCTTGTGAGCGCAGGCGTCAGCATCGTTTTCCACGTCGTGGAGCTGGCCCGCGAGCGTCTTGCGATCGGCCATGTCGGCGTTGAGGATCTGGACGAGGATCTCGGAGCCCCGCACCAAGCACTCGGCGGACTCCGTCAAAATATCGAAGAACGAACTATCGTGCGGAGTGACTCGAAATCGCATGGCTACTCCTGGTCGGGGGTAAGAGCGGCGGGGGCCCGCCGCAACCAGGCTAGAGCACGATTCCGTAAACTCATAGGAAACGGCAAGCTAACGGCTGCGAACCGGATCACCCCAAGGGAAACTCAGGCGGAAAATACTGCTAAGCCGGTACCAACGTCCTATGCATAATGAGATGGAAGCCACGGCTGAGTCATGGCATGGCAAAGGCCCCGGACCGGCAGGCGCCTGACGGCGCGAGGCCGCTCGTAGCGGCAAATGTTGGAGCCCGGGGCTTGCCGATCCGGAGCCGTAAAAAGCATAGGCACAACGGTGCGCCCCATGCCACCAGGGAGCTTGCCCTGGGGATGAGGGATGAATCATGTCAGTGCTGCATGGTTAACTGCTGCCACCTTGAATTGACGGAGGTGGGAGCGATGACGCAGCAGCCACACAGTCCCGAGCAGAACGAGACGCTCGATGTCGGCATCGAGACGCCCTGGGAGCAGTACGTGCGAGAAAACGCGCACCGGCATCGCGCAGATACGCAATTGCGGGAGCTGATCGAGCAGAGCTATTCGGTGATCGCGGCGGTGCACGAGCCGGTCGCATTCCTCACCGAGTCCGAGGCCTTCGAGTATGCGAGCGGCATGACGCATGTCGTCGCAGCCGCCCACGCGGCAAAGCTCGCCAACCGCGCCCAGGCAGCGCTGTTGCGCCACGCGGTGCTGGCCCGCGAATCCGAGTCCTTCATGTTCGATGACCCGACGGGTGGGCTTGATACGACGGCAGAGCACCTCGCTCGGGCGCTCGGAATCTCGACGTATATGGCCGACAAGATGCTCAGTACGGCGACGATGGTCTTTCATCGGCTCCCGCGAATCGCGGACCTGCTCGCGGTAGGTGAGGTGTCTTTCGACAAGGCGAGCCTCGTCGCAGAACGGCTCGCCGATGCGCCGATCCACGTCACCCGCGCCGTCGAGGCGGCTCTCGCACCCACCCTGGCCGAAAAGCCAGCCGCCCAGGTCCGCAAAGACATCGAACGCCTCTTGATCGAGCTCGCCCCCGATGACGCCGATGCCGCACACGCCGCGGCCGCGGCCCGCCGCCGGGTCAGTCGGCCGCAGCCGCGGGCCCACGGCATGTCGCGCATCCGGATGGACATCCCCGCCGAACAGGGTAGCGCGCTCGATGTCGCGCTCGATACCGCCGCGCGGGCTGCGCTGCGTGCGGGCGATTGCCGCACCTATCAGCAACTGCGCGCCGATGCGCTCGCTCAGTGGGCAGCCGAGGCCCTGGAACAGGGCTGGGAGATTTCTTCGACCTGCGGCGATCCGGTCGCCATCCCGCCCGCCAAGATCACGGTGACGGTGCCGCTGGAGGTCCTCGCCCGCATCATGCCCGACTGGCACGCACACTCCTCGCCTGCCCAGGTCCTCGCGGACGCATACGACCGCGATCCGGATGCCATCGATCGCCGTGAGGACGATATCGCGGCGCTGCTCGGCGCGGGACCGCGGGAGACCGGCGAACCCGCGATGGGGCGGACCGAGGCCACCTGGGTCGAGGGCTATGGGCCGCTGTCACCCGCACTCGGGATCCTGCTTTCCGCGGGCGGGACGTGGCAACGCATCGTGACCGATGGGCCGAGCGGAGCCCCGCTCGATATTGGTCGGCAGCGCTATCGCCCGCCCGCAGCGATCGAGTCGGCCGTGCGGCTGCGTGACCGTACATGTCAGGGGCCCGGCTGCACGTCGACTGCTCGCGGCGAACTTGACCATATTGTCGAATGGCACGACGGTGGAGGGACGTCCGTTGGGAATCTCTTGCTGCTGTGCTCGCGCTGTCACCGCCGCAAGTCGATCGCCGGGGAGTACCTCATCGCGGTGCGCCCGGACGGATCTCGCCTCTGGCAGACGCCCGGTGGCCGCTATACGACGTATCCGCAGCGCAGCGAGCGCCGAATCGTGCACGCGGAGCTCCCGCTCGGTCTCGAAGACGCTGCTTAGATAGACATAAGGCACAATAGGTTCCGGCTGAAAAACGATCGGGGGTGGAGATACCGTGATGACCGCGTCGATGCGCGGCGGTATTACCGCCCTCGCATCAGCGTTACTCGCCCTCGCGGCATTCCTCGCTCACGAAATGAGCATCCAGGTCTACGTCGTCGCCGCGGTTGTCGCGGTCGGTGTCTGCTTCTTCGCCGCCGGCTGGCCTCGCCTCCTTGGCGTCCCCGCCCAGCGCGGTTCTGGGGTCGTCATCGCGCTCGCCGGACTTGTCGGCCTCGCGGCCGCGGCTACTGCTGGCGGGTTCCGGGCCCTGAACCTCGTCCTTGCCGGCGGTGTTATCGCCTCCTTCGTCCACCAGATGCTACGAACCGACGGCCGTCCCCGGATCGTCGAATCCCTGTCGTCGACGGTCACCGGCGTCATCGTCGTGACCCTCTCGGCAGGTTGGGTCAGCATTGTGACGCGCGCGAGCCAACCCGAGGCGGGCGATCACCCCGTCCCGATGGCGATCATCCTCGTCGGGGCGTGTTCACTCACCGCCGCCACGATCGGCGGCGCGTTCTTCCCGCGACGTATCTCGCCGTATCTTTCGCCGCTCTTTGCCGGCATCGCCGGCGCAGCGATCGGCATTCTCTTTCCCTCCGTGGGACTCTGGGCGGGCGCCGCGACCGGCGTGGGCCTCGGGATTCTGTACGCCGGACTGCACATCCTGTTTGGGCTCTTTCCGGCCTCGGGACGCTACCGTCCGGCGATCGCCGCAGCACTGCTTCCGGTCCTGTCCGCGGGAATCGTCGTCTATATCGTGGCGCGAACGATCGCTACGGTAGTGGTATGACACGGAAGAGCGCGCCCGGAATCGAAATCGCACCCCTTGCCTGGCTGCTCGGCCACTGGCGTGGCTGGGGAATCTTCTCCGGCGCCGGGGTCGACGCGCAGGTCCTCATCCACGACTTCCACGTCACCCACGACGGCGGTCCCTACCTCATTACGACGAGCACATTCGAGGTCGCGACCGCGATCGACGGCACCATCGCCGCCGATGCCGACGCGGCGACCGGCCTGAGCCAGCTCGAGTCCGCGGGCGTGTGGGGCACCGAAACGCTTTACTTGCGCCTGCCGCCCGATGCCGTCGGGACGCCCGGCCCGCACGATGTCGAAGGCATGCTCGCCGACCCCGCCGGCTTCACCGCGGCGCTCGCGGGTCGCATCAGCGAGGACGCGCTCCTCCTGCAATCCACGGCGCTCGCGGCCACCGCGAGCGCGCCGCCGGTGACCGAACTGCAGCGCCGCTATCTCAAACAGGGTGAGGACCTCATGTGGTCTGCGTCGATGGCCGCTTTCGGCCAGGACCTCGCGCCCTACGTCACCGTCCGACTGACGCAATCCTCCGAAGGGGAGTGAGACCCGTGATCGATTTTTCGACCCTGCCCGATGCCGTCCTCGACGACGACGTCCTGCTGCACCGTGGCCGTCCCGTCCACGAATTCCGCGACTTCACCGCGGGGCGCGCGATCGTGCCGCTCCCGCAGATCTCCGCGATCGAAATCTCCGGCGCCGACCGCCTGACCTGGCTGCATGCGCTCTCCAGCCAACACCTCGCCCAGCTGCCCGCGGGTGAAGCCACCGAAGCCCTCATCCTTACGCCCAACGGTCACGTCACCGCGGCGATGCGACTCATCGACGACGGCGAGCGCATCATCGCGTTCGTCGATCGCGCCTGCGAGGAAACGCTCAGCGAGCACCTAAAGAAGATGGTCTTCGCCTCCCGCGTCGAGATCACGACTCGTCCCGGCTCCGTCATCGCGTTCGCGGGTGAGGCCATTGCCGAGCCGCCGCTCGCGACCGAGGCCGTCTGGCGCGACCCATGGCCGCACGTCGACGGCGGCACCACCTTCACCACGCCAGGCGTCGAGCCCGACGTGACCCCGACGGCGCTCGCGCTCGTCGGCGACGAGGACCTCGCCGCCTTCGCCACCGCCCATCCCGAGGCGATCGCCGGCTCGCTCGCCTACGAGGCCGCCCGGATTTCCTCCTGGCGCCCGCAATTCGCGACCGAGGTCGACGAGCGCGTCATCCCGATGGAGCTCGACTGGCTGCGCACGGCCGTCCACCTCAACAAGGGCTGCTATGCGGGCCAGGAAACGATCGCTCGCGTCGTGAACCTTGGTCGCCCGCCGCGCCGCCTCGTCCTCCTCCATCTCGATGGCAGTGCCGAACACTTGCCCGAGCCTGGCGCTGCGGTCACGTTCGGCCCGAAGAACGTCGGCAAGGTGACGTCTGCGGTGCGCCATCCCGAGCTCGGCCCCATCGCACTTGCACTGGTCAAGCGCACGACGCCGCCGGATGCGGACCTCCTCGTGGACGACGTGCCCGCAGCCCAGGAGATCATCGTCGACCCATCGGGTGAGAGCCCGGCTCGGCCCGCATCGCGCCCGGGCGATGACCTGCGCGGGGCGCGCAATCGTGGCCTGCAAAAGCCGCCGACGCTGGGCGGCCTCGGCAAGCTCTAGGTTGTCGGCTCGCAGGGGCGTAGTCTTGCCCGATGGCGATCCATTTTTATACTGCCTGCACTCTCGACGGTTTCATCGCCACGACGGACCACTCACTCGACTGGCTGTTTGCCCAAGACTTCGACACGTCGGGGCCGATGGCTTATCCCGCCTTCATTGAGAAGATCGGCGCGCTCGATGAGCTGTGGCTGCAGTTCGCGCCGGTGACGCTCGGCGACGGCCAGCCACTCTTCCCACTCGCTGCCGACTTCGAGCTGCTCGAGGTCGCGCGCAATCGCGATTTCGCCTGCGCGCACTACCGCGTGCGGAAGGGCTGGCTCGCGAACTAGGCGAGGGTGATGTTCTCGCCGTCGACCTTCACCGAGATCGCGGCAAGGCCCTCCTTCGCGGGGCCGCGTTCGACGGCGCCGGTGGACGCGTTGAACAGCGAGCCGTGACACGGGCAGTCGAGCGCCCCGTCTTTCTTGCGCACGATGCAGCCGCTGTGGGGGCACGTCGCGGAAAAAGCCTGGACCTTCTCGCCCTCGCGAACGACGACGACATCGGCGCCGCCCTTCGTTTTCGCGACGAACGCGTCGTCCTTGAAATCCTTCATCGTGCCAATGACCTCGCCCGCTTCGCCGGGCTTTTCGTCTTTGGAGCCACCGGAGCAGGCGGCGACGGTGACGCCGATACCGGCGGCGGAAGCGATGAGGGCGGCGCGGCGGGACAGTGAGCTAGTCATGCCTTCAGTATCAGCATCTCGCGGCGTTACAGTGGCGGTTATGAGAGCCGTATTGCAGCGCGTGACGCGAGCCAGCGTCGAAGTTGAAGGAGAAATCGTCGGGGAAATCACCCGGCCCGGCCTGCTCGCCCTCATCGGCGTGACCCACGACGACGGCGAAGCCGAATGTGAATGGATCGCGCGCAAGATCCGCGACCTGCGGATCCTGGGCAACGAAGAATCCGTCGCCGACCTGGGTGCGCCCGTGCTCGTCGTCTCCCAGTTCACGCTGTATGCCGAAGCGAAAAAGGGCCGGCGCCCATCGTGGTCGAAAGCCGCGCCCGGACCGGTGGCCGAGCCGCTCGTCGATCGGGTCTGCGAATTGCTGCGCGCCGATGGGATCGAGGTCGCGACCGGGGTGTTCGGAGCCGATATGGCGGTCAGCCTGGTGAACGACGGGCCGGTCACGCTCGTCCTCGATACGCCCTAGCGATAATCGCGCCTCGGGGCGCTCACGCCTGTGGCGAACAGGCAGGCACGGTCTTGGGCGGTCTCGGTAGCATCGAAAAACGCCCCTACTTGTCCAAGGAGAGCTGATGTTCGAACGGTTTACCGATCGCGCCCGCCGAGTCGTGGTACTCGCGCAGGAAGAAGCGCGGATGCTCAACCACAACTACATCGGGACCGAGCACGTGCTGCTTGGGCTCATTCACGAAGGTGAAGGGGTCGCTGCCCGCGCTCTCGAAGCGCTCGATATCTCGCTCGAGGCCGTCCGCGAGCAGATCGTCTCGATGATCGGCGAGGGCCAGCAGTCCCCGTCGGGCTACATTCCCTTTACGCCGCGCGCCAAGCGCGTCCTCGAGCTCTCGCTGCGCGAGGCCCTGCAGCTCGGCCATGGTTACATCGGCACCGAGCACATCCTGCTCGGCTTGATCCGCGAGGGCGAGTCCACCGCCGCGCAGGTCCTCGTGAAGCTCGGCGCGGACCTGCAGTCCGTGCGCCAGCAGGTCATGATGCTGCTGAGCGGGTACGAGGGCAAGGAGCCCGTCGCCTCCGGTGGCCCCGCCGCCGAGCAGCCGGCCGGTTCCGCCGTGCTCGACCAGTTCGGTCGCAACCTCACGACGGCTGCCCGCGAGGGCAAGCTCGACCCGGTCATCGGCCGCGATAACGAGATCGAGCGCGTCATGCAGGTGCTGTCGCGTCGGACCAAGAACAATCCCGTCCTCATCGGCGAGCCCGGCGTCGGCAAGACCGCCGTCGTCGAGGGCCTCGCGCAGGACATCGTCGCCGGGACCGTGCCCGAGACGCTGAAGAATAAGCAGCTCTACACGCTCGACCTCGGCTCGCTCGTCGCGGGTTCGCGCTACCGTGGTGACTTCGAAGAGCGGCTGAAGAAGGTCCTCAAGGAGATCAAAACCCGCGGCGATATCGTCCTGTTCATCGACGAGATCCACACGCTCGTCGGTGCGGGTGCCGCCGAAGGCGCGATCGATGCGGCGTCGATCCTCAAGCCCATGTTGGCGCGTGGCGAGCTGCAGACGATCGGCGCGACGACGATCGATGAGTACCGCAAGCACATCGAAAAGGATGCGGCCCTCGAGCGTCGCTTCCAGCCGATCCAGGTCCAGGAGCCGACGGTCGCCCACACGATCGAGATCCTCAAGGGCCTGCGCGATCGCTACGAGTCGCATCACCGCGTCTCCATCTCCGACGAGGCGCTGAAGGCCGCCGCGAACCTCGCGGACCGCTACGTCCAGGACCGCCACCTGCCCGATAAGGCCATCGACCTGATCGACGAGGCCGGCGCCCGCCTGCGCATCCGTCGCCTGACCGCGCCGCCTGAGCTGCGCGAGATGGATGCCCAGATCCAGGAGGTCAAGCGCCAAAAGGAAAGCGCGATCGACGACCAGGACTTCGAGCGTGCCGCGTCGCTGCGCGACGAGGAAGGCCGCCTCATCGAGGCCCGCAACGAAAAGGAAGCCAAGTGGCGCTCCGGTGAGCTCGACGAGATCGCCGAGGTGAATGAGGAACTCATCGCCGAGGTGCTCGCCCAATCGACCGGCATCCCGGTCTTCAAGCTGACCGAGGCCGAGTCCACCAAGCTGCTGCATATGGAAGATGTGCTGCACAAGCGGATCATCGGCCAGGACATCGCGCTTAAGGCGCTGTCGCAGGCGATCCGTCGCACCCGCGCGGGCCTGAAGGACCCGAAGCGTCCCGGTGGCTCGTTCATCTTCGCCGGCCCCACGGGCGTCGGTAAGACCGAGCTCGCCAAGGCGCTCGCGGAGTTCCTGTTCGGCGACGAGGATGCGCTCATCCAGCTCGACATGTCGGAATTCGGCGAGAAGCACACGGCCTCGCGCCTGTTCGGTTCGCCTCCCGGCTACGTCGGCTACGACGAGGGTGGCCAGCTCACCGAGAAGGTGCGCCGCCGACCGTTCTCCGTCGTGTTGTTCGACGAGGTCGAAAAGGCGCATCCGGACATCTTCAACTCGCTGCTGCAGATCCTGGAAGATGGCCGCCTGACCGACTCTCAGGGCCGCCTCGTCGACTTCAAGAACACCGTCATCATCATGACGACGAACCTCGGCACCCGCGATATCGCCAAGGGCGTCATGACGGGCTTCCAGGCAACCGGCGAACTCGCGACCGACTACGAGCGGATGAAGTCGAAGGTCAACGAAGAGCTCAAGCAGCACTTCCGGCCCGAGTTCTTGAATCGCGTCGATGAGATCGTCGTGTTCCCGCAGCTGAAGAAGGACGAGATCCGCCGGATCGTCGATCTCATGATCGCGCGCCTCGATGAGCGCATGCGCGAACAGGAGATGACGATCGAGCTGACCGACGCCGCCCGCGACCTGCTGGCCGAACGCGGCTACGACCCGGTGCTCGGCGCCCGCCCGCTGCGTCGCGCCATCCAGCGCGATATCGAAGACGTCCTGTCGGAAAAGATCCTCTTCGGGGAGATCACCTCCGGCCAGAAGGTCGTCGTCGATGCCCAGGGCGAGGGCGTGCTCGGCGAGTTCATCTTCCGTGGCGAAGACATCGACGAACTCCCGCCAGTGCGCGCACCGCACATCGGGGATCCCGATGTCGCCGCCCAGCGGTCCCTGCTCGTCGAACACGGCTCTGGCGCCGATCACGACCCCGTGACCGAGGGCCAGCCGCACGACGTCAAGCCCGGATCGGGCCCGGCCGTCGGCTAGCACATTTCGAGATGCGCGCCCCCTAGCGCGGCGATAGATTGGAAGTGACCTGTCGCCGACGAAAGGAGATCCACATGGGTCTGGGAGACAAGATCAAGAATGCAGCCGAAGAAGCCAAGGGCAGGGTTAAGGAAGCCGTTGGTGACGCCACCGATAACAAGTCCATGGAAGCTGACGGCCTGAAAGACCAGGCATCGGCCAACGTGAAGCAGGCTGGCGAGGACGTCAAGGACGCCTTCAAGTAAGGCTGCGCCACTTTCAACCCTCGGCCTCGCCTCACATTCGTGGAGGCGAGGCCGTTGCGTTGCCCACTGGGCGTCGGTCATATACCAGAAAAATTTTTGAGCGTCTGGGCCCGCGGTCCTACACCCGACAAACTGGACACTCGATAGGGTTAGGCCAGTGACATGCAACGAGGTATGTCACACCGACAAAGCGCTGGAGGCTTTAGCTATGCCGAAGTACGTATACATGTTCAGCGAGGGCGACAAGGACCAGAAGGACCTGCTCGGCGGCAAGGGAGCAAACCTCGCCGAGATGACCAACCTGGGTCTGCCTGTGCCGCCTGGTTTCACGATAACGACCGACGCCTGCCGCGAATACATGGGCAAGCACAAGGTTCCCGAAGAGCTCGACGTTCAGGTCACGACCGCGCTGCGCGAGGTCGAAACGCAGATGAACCGGGGCTTTGGGGACGCCGAGAACCCGCTGCTCGTTTCGGTTCGTTCGGGCGCCAAATTCTCGATGCCCGGCATGATGGAAACGGTGCTGAATATCGGTCTGAACGATGAGAGCGTCGAAGGACTTGCCAAGCTCTCGGGTAACGAGCGGTTCGCGTGGGACTCCTACCGCCGCCTCATCCAGATGTTCGGCAAGACCGTCCTCGACATCGACGGCGACCTGTTCGCCGACGCGCTCGATGCCCTGAAGGCCAAGCGCGGCGTCGCCACCGATCCCGAGCTCAGCGCTGAGGACCTCAAGGAACTCGTCGACGAGTTCAAGAAGATCACGAAGGACGAGGCGGGTGTCGACTTCCCGCAGGATCCGCGCGAACAGCTCGATCAGGCCGTCGAAGCCGTCTTCAACTCCTGGAACACCGAGCGTGCCGTGCTCTACCGCCGCCGCGAGCGCATCCCGCACGACCTCGGCACGGCCGTCAACGTCTGCACGATGGTGGGCGGATTCAACTGGTCGTCGCAACACCTTGAGGTGAGAAAGGTGTTCAAGGATGGCGACCAAGGACTGGAGCGTGAAGATCAGCGAGGTCCCG
>NZ_MQVR01000204.1 GCF_001907295.1 Bowdeniella nasicola | reverse complement strand
GCCCGGGCAGGCAAAGCAGTCAAGGGTCCTTGGCCGGCCCCATCACGCGACCAGCACCGGGAAGCTGTGGTGGCCATGGCTGGCAAGCATCCCGCCTGGGGGCATCGCAAGATCTGGGCCATGGTCCGTCACGACGGGCACCGGCTTTCGCCGTCGACGGTGTTGCGGATCATGGCCGACGAAGGCCTCCTGCTCCATGCTGACTACCAGAAACAGCGCCGGGAATTGGCCAAGCAGCGCAAGGCCGCGTTCGCCGCGCCACCGACGGGTCCGAACCAGGTCTGGCAGTTCGACTTCAGCGAGTACGAGACCACTGGCGGCGGGACCTGGCGAGTCGCCGGCGTCGCCGACTACTACTCGAAATATGAGTTCGGCTGGCACTGGTCACCCACCGCGAACCAGCACGATGCGATCGCCGGCGTCGAACTCGCCCTCGCGGAGGCCGAGGCCATGCTCGACGGCACCAAGCTCATCGATCACCTGACCGACCCCGGCACGGGTGA
>NZ_MQVR01000203.1 GCF_001907295.1 Bowdeniella nasicola | reverse complement strand
GGGCTCGTCGCCTGCCCCGTGTGGACCAGGTGGAGGTCGGCCGCGAACTCCGAGGCGGTGAACGCGCCGCGCGCCACGTCATCGTGGGGCCGGATCACCTCACGCCACGGACGCAGACCGGAGCCAGGTTCCAGCGACACCTTCGTACGCTTCACCTGCTTGCGGGTCTGATCCTCGAACACCGTCCGCTGCAGATCAACGCGCAGCTTCCGCACGTCCTCAGCGGAATCGACCGCACCGACCGCGTGCAGCAGACGCTCAATCGTGTCGAGCGCACGCGATGCGTCATCGGAGCTGAAGGGTTCGTTGTGCGCCCACAGGTTCCGGGTCTCGCGCAGCTCGGACGCGAAGCCCTGCTGGGCGCGGGAGAGCACGTCCTTGAAGTGGTAGCCCTGCTCGGTGATCGCTCGAAGCTGCACCTGCACATCGTGCTTGGTCAGCGTGCGCAACGGCCCGCCCTTGCGCTGGGCGTCCTCCTTCGCCCACGCGGCTGGCCAGTCGGCGGTATTGTAGGCCCGCGTCAT
>NZ_MQVR01000202.1 GCF_001907295.1 Bowdeniella nasicola | reverse complement strand
GGGGTTTAGGAACTTCGGCCACTACGTGCTGCGCTGCTTGCTCCACTCCGGGCAGCTATCAGCCCGGGTCAACGCACTCTAGAACCGGAAGAGCCTGATATGTCATCTCGATCGCTAGGTACAGAGGTGGAGACCGACTGTTATCGAATCGAGACGCAATGAGGAGCAGTAGTACCTAGAGGAGTTGTTCGAGTGGCCCGAATTCAGCTTCGGCTACAAGAGAGGCTCCAAGCAACGCACCCGGGATGGGGGTGGATTCGCCGATCAAGTGCGGGACGTGCAAAACTCTGCCTTCGAGACGTCTAGAAAGCTCAGGAATCAAGAAATCCGCAAGGGCAGAAAAACGCCCGGCTAGAACGATGACCTCTGGGTCTAGCAGTGCACAGACATTGACCAACGCCATCGCAAACTCGTCGAGCACCTGGCTCGTAAGCGGCTCTTCACAATCCAGGGTGTAGGTAGCGTTGTTCGGGTTTGCGGCGTGGCGGCTGGTTGAAGGGGTCGAGGCCCTCCGAAGATGAAGGTTTC
>NZ_MQVR01000201.1 GCF_001907295.1 Bowdeniella nasicola | reverse complement strand
CGCATCCATTCGCCATAGCGGCGGACGTCCTCTGCAAGACCCTCCGCGCGACTCCATCCGGTCAGGTTGGCCCCCGCCGACCCTGGGTAGACGGGAGGCTTGCCTGCGAACTTCGGTGGAATCTCGATGAGGGCCTTGTTGATGAGCACTGCGAGAGGGTTGAGGTCACTGGCGTGGGCTTCGAGGCCGAGTCGTTGTGCTTCGAGCGGGATTGCGCCACCGCCAGCGAAGGGATCGAGAACTGCCGGAAGCTCGCCGTTGTTGCTTTTGCGAATCTCGGCGCTCGCTTGCCGTAGGAGGGTCTCGTCGTTGCTGTTCTCCCACACCACCAGTTGCTCCAGTAGCGCATGGAGTCGTGCGCGCTCAGCGTCCTGTTCTTCGATCGTGGGGAACTCTTCTGGGCGTGATGACGGGTCATCGACGAGTTGTGCGAAGAGGACTGCGCGCGCTGCTGCGAGCGGCCGACGTGCCCAGTACAGGTGCAGCGTCGAGGGGTGGCCGTGCCGGATGGACTTCTCGCGTGATGCCTCAGCGTTGATTGCTTCGAGTGG
>NZ_MQVR01000200.1 GCF_001907295.1 Bowdeniella nasicola | reverse complement strand
TGGCGGATCGCCCAGGACACCGCGCGGCTCGTCAGCAGGGCGCGTGGTGCGGCTACCTGCGGGTTCTGCTCGGTGAAGGTCACGACCGGGCAGGCAGACTCGCGGCAGATCCAGCGGTGTTTGCGCCACCGCAGGCGGGCAGGTCGTCCAGCGGACGGAGCATCGACCAGGGTCACAGTGATGCGTCCGTGGCCGGTCGGGATGACGCCGCAACCGGGGCAACCGGTCAGCGAGTCGCAGGCCTCGACGTCGAGGACGACGGCGGTGTCGGTGACCTCGGCGTGGATGAGATGGAAGTCAGGCAATCCGAGCAGGACGTCACACCTGGCACAGCGATCCAGAGCAACAGCGCAGGGGCACGTAGGATTAGGCATTGTCGAGGTCCTTGAGATCAGCGGGGGGTTAAAGTCCACTCATCATCGGGGACCTCGACGTCTACCCCCAACACCCTTGCCCGATCGGCGCGCCCACGGTCAAGTCCCTTGTAGTGGTGTAACGGCGTTTTCCTCTCGTTTGGGGTTTTAGCTTGCTAGTGCGGGCGTGTCGGTATCGGTCATGGTC
>NZ_MQVR01000020.1 GCF_001907295.1 Bowdeniella nasicola | reverse complement strand
GGTAACCCCGATTCTTGAGGGCCTCGATCCCTATCGCACTCCCGACACGCCCACCCTCGAACCCATCACCCCACGCTCAGGTCCCAAGAGCCATTTTAGGACGTAGCAGAGAATTCAACTTCCCACATATTGAGATGGTCTTGAGTGGAGTAAACCAGAACAAATAAGATTCCAAAAAATCACAGGCAAAAAAAGGGGGGGATAATATGCTACGAATATCAACGATTGCTAGTGCTATCGCAATTGGGCTGGCTGGTACAATTATTAATGCTGCTAGTCCTCTGGTCGAAGACGACATAGTATCGAATTCCATGTCTCTTGAACTGACACCGCAGCAAGTTCGCTGTCAACCGTTGGATGGCTCTCCTCTAAAGTTCATCCATCAAGATCGTCAGCTGATAGAACGCGACATTCAATGTGGAACGGGAACCAAACTCTACTTCGCTGCCCTTGGTCGCGCATACACTGTCACGAAACACGCAGCTAAGCAAGCGAGTTTGAGGCGCGCTGATCTCTACAAGATTGCGAAGTCTGCTACTACGGTCAAACGCATGAATGGCTATATCTATATTTCCTACGGCCCCTGGAAAGTTGTGATACACCATCGAAACGGAACGATCGTGACGGTGAAGCCCCGATGAAACTTGTTCATGCGGACGATTTCGATCCAGTGGCCGATGTCTTGAGCCTTGAATTCGGGTGCCAAGCACAACATTCCGTATTCTTCGAATCGCCATTGTGCTGGCTTATTGTCGGCTATGCACAAAGCGAGTTGACGGATATTGAGATTCTCGATGCAGTAGATAGAGTATTTGGTAAGGCATTGCCATCGCAAGCGCGAATTGATACGGCATCGTGTGAACAAGACAGAAATCATTGGCGTATCACGTTTTATGACGAACCGGTTTCCAAGGAGATGGAAGCATATTCTGAAGATCGCACGTGGCACGCAACGAGCTCATGGAATGCTACGGGTACGTTGATATCGCTTACCATTACTCGTTTCAGCAGACTGCCACGATAGCGCTTGTTGTCAGGGAACGGGCGGCGATTGAAAGCGCTCGATACCATGGCCACATGAGCACCCCCGATCTGTTTTCCGCCGCCGGGCACACATCCCCGGGCGATCTGCCCGCGGCCAATGCTCCGCTGGCCGTGCGGATGCGGCCACGGGAACTGGGGGACGTGGCCGGTCAGGAACACGTGTTGAAGGCGGGATCGCCGCTCCGACGTCTGCTCGATCCGCAGGCGCCGGGAAGCCCCTCATCGATCATCCTTTTCGGTCCGCCCGGTACCGGAAAGACCACCCTGGCCTACCTCATCGCACGAACCTCGGGTCGAAAATTCGTGGAGCTTTCTGCGGTCAGTGCCGGCGTCAAAGACGTCCGAGCCGTCGTTGATCAGGCACGGCGAAACCTCGAAACAAGCGGCACCGAGACCGTTCTCTTCGTTGACGAGGTCCACCGATTCTCTAAATCTCAGCAAGACGCACTGTTGCCGAGCGTCGAAAACCGGATCGTGACGCTGGTGGCGGCGACGACGGAGAACCCGTCGTTCTCGGTGATCTCCCCGCTGCTGTCGCGTTCCTTGCTGCTGACCCTGCAGCCGCTATCTGATGATGCCGTCGCCTCGCTCATCGACCGCGCGCTTGCCGACGATCGCGGCTATGGCGGCGGCCTGGCGATCGAGGACGCAGCGCGCGAGATGATTGTGCGACTGGCCGGATCTGATGGCCGCAAATCCCTCACAATCCTGGAAGCCGCCGCCGGTACCTCCCAGGCACGCGGAGCGAAGGAGATCAGCGTCGCGGACGTGGAGGAATCCATCGACGAGGCCGCAGTACGTTACGACAAGACCGGCGACATGCACTACGACGTCATCTCGGCGTTCATCAAGTCGATGCGGGGCTCGGATGTGGATGCCGCACTGCACTACCTCGCGCGCATGGTGGTGGCAGGGGAGGACCCTCGCTTCATCGCGCGCCGCATCGTGATCTGCGCCTCCGAAGATGTCGGCATGGCAGACCCGACGGCACTGACAACCGCCGTCGCCGCCTATGAAGCGGTCGCATTCCTTGGGATGCCCGAGGCACGGATTCCGTTGGCCCAGGCCGTCGTCCACATCGCCACGGCTCCGAAGTCCAATGCCGCCTATCTCGCGATCGATGCGGCGATCGCAGACATTAAGCGCGGCAAGGCCGGCAGCGTACCGTTCCACCTGCGGGACGCTCACTACTCCGGGGCAAAAGATCTCGGCCACGGGGTGGGCTACCAGTACTCCCACAACCACCCCCATGGCATCGCGGCGCAAGAGTATTTGCCTGAGTCCCTGGCCGATGCTCGTTACTACGAGCCCACATCCCACGGTCACGAGAGGGATATCACAGCCAGAATGCAGGCAATCGAGCGGTATTTGCGGCCGGGAGGCTCGAAAACCGAGGCCTAATCCTGGTAGTCTGTCGTGGTTGCCCGATTTGCTCGGGCTCCTGGGGTCCCAGCCCACGTGGCCGACCCCACCGCCGCTCGCATCCGTGAGGAGGCGGTGACCGTTAGAAAAACACGAACAGGAGAAGCTTTCACATGGCTATTTCCCGCACGCGCCGCCAGGTCCGCCTGTCGCGCTCCCTCGGCATCGCGCTGACCCCGAAGGCCCAGAAGTACTTCGAAAAGCGCCCCTACGGCCCCGGTGAGCACGGCCGCGCCCGCAAGCGTTCCGAGTCCGACTACGCCGTCCGCCTGAAGGAAAAGCAGCGTCTGCGCGCCCAGTACGGCATCCGCGAGTCGCAGCTGCGCCGCGCCTTCGAGCAGGCCCGCAAGGAGCCGGGTCTGACCGGTGAGTCGCTGGTCGAGATGCTCGAGTGCCGCCTGGACGCCCTCGTCCTGCGCTCCGGCATCGCCCGCACGATCGCCCAGGCCCGCCAGGCCGTCGTGCACCGCCACATCCTCGTCGACGGCAAGCTCGTCGACCGCCCGTCTTTCAAGGTCAAGCCCGGCCAGGTCATCCAGGTCAAGCCGCGCTCCCAGACCATGGTTCCCTTCCAGATCGCCGCGACCGGCGAGCACCAGAAGGTCCTTCCGGACGTCCCCGGCTACCTCGATGTCCAGATCGAGAAGCTGCGTGTGGAGCTCGTTCGCGCCCCGAAGCGTGAAGAGGTCCCCGTGACGTGTGACGTTCAGCTGGTCGTCGAGTTCTACTCGCGCTAAACGCCTCGCGCATTGCCCCGGATCGGTTCGCTGGTCCGGGGCATCGCCAAATCCTGGCAGGGTTTTCCCGCCCCAATCCACTAGGGTGGAAGCCGACGCCCACCCGTTGTACCGATACGTGAAAGGCCGAGATGCGTACCTCCGAAATCCGCTCGCGATTCCTGACGTTCTTCGAATCGAAGGACCACCACATCGCCGAGTCCGTCCCGTTGATCTCGCCGGACCCGTCGCTGCTCTTCACGGTCGCCGGGATGGTCCCATTTATTCCGTACATCGTCGGCACCGAAGAGGCGCCGTGGCCGCGCGTCGCGTCGGTCCAAAAGTGCATCCGCACCAACGACATCGATAACGTCGGCCTGACCACCCGCCACGGCACGTTCTTCCAGATGGCCGGCAACTTCTCATTCGGCGACTACTTCAAAGAAGGCGCCTCGACGATGGCGTGGGAACTGCTGACTACGCCGGTCGCCGACGGCGGCTACGGCCTCGACGGTGACCGCATTTGGGTCACGCTGTGGGACCAGGACGAGGAAGCCTACAACGTCTGGCACCGCATCATCGGCCTCGATGACCGCCGCATCGTCAAGCTCACCCGCGAAGAAATTTTCTGGGACACCGGACAGCCCGGCCCGGCTGGCCCGTGCGCCGAGATCCACTATGACCGCGGCCCGGAATTCGGCCCCGAGGCCGTCGGCGGCACCGTCGATCCGGGTGGCGATCGCTACCTGGAAATCTGGAACCTCGTGTTCGACCAGTTCCTGCGGGGCGAAGGGTCTGGCGCCGACTATCCGCTGATTAAGGAACTCGATCAGAAGGCGATCGATACCGGCGCGGGCGTCGAGCGTATCGCGTACCTGCTGCAGGGCAAGAACAACATGTACGAGATCGACGAGGTCTGGCCCGTCATCGCGATGACCGAGGAGATCACCGGCCGCCGCTACGGCGCGGGCGAGCGTGACGACGTCCAGATGCGCGTCATCGCCGACCACGTGCGCTCCTCGCTCATGCTCGTCGGCGACGGCGTGCGCCCCGGCAACGACGGCCGCGGTTACGTGCTGCGTCGCATCATCCGCCGCGCCGTGCGCGCCATGCGCCTGCTCGGCGTGCAGGAAGCGACGATGCCGCAGCTGCTGACTGTCTCGCGCGATGTGATGGCGAGCTCGTATCCGACCGTCGCCTCCGACTTCGATCGCATCTCCCAGATCATCTACGCCGAAGAAGAGGCCTTCGCGCGCACGCTCGGCGCGGGCACGACGATCCTCGATACCGCCGTGCGTCGCGCCAAGGACGACGCCTCTCACACCGTGAGCGGCCAGGAGGCCTTCCAGCTGCACGACACGTACGGTTTCCCGATCGACCTCACCTTGGAAATGGCCCGCGAACAGGGCGTCAAGGTCGACGAAGAGGCGTTCCGCGCGCTCATGACAGAGCAAAAGGAGCGCGCCCGCGCCGACGCGCGCGCCAAGAAGACCGGCCACGTCGACGCCCAGCTCTACCGCGATATCCGCGCCGAGGTCGGCCACGACGTGACGTTCCTCGGCTACACCGAGACGCAGACCAGCGCGACCGTCGCAGGCCTGCTGCACGACGGCACGCCGCAGCCGGCGGCGACGGCCCCGGCGGAGGTCGAGGTCGTCCTCGACCAGACCCCGTTCTACGCCGAGATGGGCGGCCAGCTCGCCGACCACGGCTACATTCGCCTGGCGGGCAGCGGCATCGTCGAGGTGCACGACGTCCAGCAGCCCGTCGCGGGCGTGCGCGTGCATCGCGGCACCCTCATCGAGGGCGATATCCACGTCGGCGAGTCCGCCGTCGCGGAGATCGACACGCTGCGTCGCCGCCAGATCAGCCAGGCCCACACCGCGACCCACATGGTACACAAAGCGCTTCACGAATTCGTCGGCGAACAGGCCACGCAAGCCGGTAGCGAGAACTCGCCGTCGCGCATGCGCTTCGACTTCCACCACACTGCGGCCGTGCCGGCCTCGGTCATGGGCGAGATCGAAGAGCGCGTCAACGAACGCCTCGCCGATAACCTCGGCGTCACCGACTCGATCATGAGCCTGGACGAGGCCAAGGATTCCGGCGCCGTCGCGCTGTTCGGCGAGAAGTACGGCGACCGCGTCCGCGTCGTCGACATCGGCGAGGGCTGGAGCCGCGAGCTGTGCGGCGGCACCCACGTGCCGCTGACCGGTAACATCGGCCGGATCGACGTGCTGGGGGAGTCCTCCATCGGTTCGGGCATCCGCCGCATCGAGGCCCTCGTCGGCTCGGGCGCCTACGCACGCCAGGCCAAGGAACGCCTCATCGTTTCGCAGGTCACCTCGCTGCTCGGCGGTCGCCCCGACGATGTTCCGGAGCGCATCTCCGCGCTCCTGGAGCGCGTGAAGAAGGCTGAAAAGGAACTGAGCGTCCTGCAGGCCGGTCAGCTCTTGTCCCGCGCGGGCGAGATCGCCGAGACCGCCTACGAAGTCGCGGGCGTGACCGCCGTCGTGAACTCCGTCGGCAAGGTCTCCTCGAGCGATGACCTGCGCGCCCTCGCGCTCGACGTGCGCCAGCGCCTCGCAGGCAAGGGTGGCGTCGTCGTCGCCCTCATCGGCGAAGTTGACGGTAAGCCCATGGTCGTCGTCGCGACCAACGAGGGCGTGCGCGAACGCAATATCGTGGCGGGCCCGCTCGCCAAGCTCGCGGCCGCGCGCCTCGGCGGT
Source organism: Bowdeniella nasicola (assembly GCF_001907295.1). Taxonomy (GTDB): domain Bacteria; phylum Actinomycetota; class Actinomycetes; order Actinomycetales; family Actinomycetaceae; genus Bowdeniella; species Bowdeniella nasicola. Next base: position 27,439 of record NZ_MQVR01000020.1, on the reverse strand, counting down.
GGTGGCGGCGGCAAGCCGGACCTCGCACAAGGCGGCGGCATCGACGTGACGAAGATCCAAGAAGCGCTGGCGGCGCTGAAGGCGGCCATCGAGGAGCGCCATTCATGACGTCACGCGTGAGTTTTGCGGTCGATTACGGGGCGCGGCGCATCGGCGTCGCGCGCTGTGACAGCGACCGCATTCTCGCGCTTCCCGTTGCGACCATTACTGCCGATAAGTACGGTGGTCATCTTGATGAGCTCATGGATCTCATCGCCGAATACGAGGTGTCTGACGTTTTCGTGGGGCTACCGAGCCACCTGTCGGGAGCGGAGGGCGCTTCGGCGGATGCCGCACGTCGGTTCGCGCGAGCACTGGCTCGCCGGATCGCGCAACCGGTGCGACTCATCGACGAACGTCTCACGACGGTCCAGGCCCACGCCCAGCTTTCCGAAGCCGGACGCTCGAGCCGCGATCGGCGCAGCGTGATCGATCAAGCATCCGCGGTAATCTTGCTAGAACACGTATTGGAAACAGAACGACGTACCGGGGCTATCCCGGGGCGCTTAGTGGCATGAAGGACGGCCCGACGGTGAATTCCGACCCTGCTTCCCGCCCGGGACACGAACGGCGCTCACGCCGCGATGACATTCGAGCGCGGCGCCGCAAGCGTCGCAACCGCTCCATCATCGCGGTGATAGCCTCGCTTGCCGTCTTGGCCGTGGCCTCGTGGTTTGTCACTCCGATCGTGAAGGACCTTTTCAATCGCACGACGGCGTCGACCGTGACTGACTACGAGCCGGGCGGTACCGGCGAAGACGTGACCGTCGTTATCCCGCCAGGCGCCACCGGCGCGAAAATGGCGGCGATTTTGAAGGACGCCGACGTCATCCATACACCCGCGACGTTCGTGAGCGCCTTTGCCGCGAACGAGCGCTCCAGCCGGATCCAGCCGGGCACGTACAAGCTGCGCACGAAGATGAGCGCGGCCGAGGCCGTCAATGCGCTGCTCGACCCGGTCAACCGCGCCGATGCGGCGCTCACAGTGCCGGAAGGTTTCCGTGCCGATCAGGTCTATGAGCGTGTCGCGAAACAACTCGGTATCCCGCTCGAGGAAGTCCAGGCGGCAGCCAAGGACAGCGCCGCGATCGGACTGCCGGAAGAGGCCGCCGGAAACCCGGAGGGCTGGTTCGCGGCCCAGACCTACAGCTTCGCTCCCAACACGTCGGCAACCGAGGTGCTCAAGGAGATGGTCGCGGGAACGCGGGCCATGCTGGAGCGCCAGAAGGTCCCGGCCGAGCGCTGGCAGGAAGTGCTGACCAAGGCCTCCATCGTCGAGCGCGAAGTCCCGCCGAACTACTACGGCGAGGTCGCGCGCGTCATCGAAAACCGGCTCGCGGACGTCTCCGGCCCGACCGTCGGGCTGCTGCAGATGGACTCGACCGTGCTGTACGGCCTGGGCAAGCGCGGCGGGATCCCGTCGGCGGAGGAGGTCCGCAAGGATACTCCGTACAACACGTACATCCACAAGGGGCTGCCCCCGACCCCGATCGGCTCGCCGTCGGAAGCCGCGAGCAAGGCCGTGCTGAACCCGCCGGAGGGGAACTGGCTGTACTTCGTGACCGTCGACCTCAACACGGGCGAGACGCTGTTTACGGGCGACCATGAGGAACACAAGCGCAACATCCAAAAACTGCGTGACTGGCGCGACGCCAACAGCGGCGGGCCGAGCGCGGAGCCCACAAGCGATGAGGCCCAATAGTCCACCGCCGCCGCCGGAACCTGCCGCGGGAGCGATGTCGGTTCCGATTTCGTTGCGAACCCCGATGGGGTGGCAGATCCTCGGAATCGTCGTCGGTTTCCTCGCGGCCGCAGCGGCCGCGTTCTTCGCCGCCAACGGTCACCAGATGTCGCGCGCGGTCTCCATTACCGTGACGGTCATCTTCGGCCTGATCGGCGCGGGCTGCGGGTGGGCGTGCCTGATCGACCTGACCGAGCACCGCCTGCCCAATCGCCTCACGTACCCGCTTATCCCGGCCGTGATGCTTGCGGCGATCGTCCTCGCGATCGTCGCCGGGCAAGGCCACCGGGTCACATCGGCACTGATGTCGGCGCTCATTACCGGTGGCTTGTTCTTCGTCGCTGCGCTCATTGCTCCGACCGGGATCGGTATGGGCGATGCCAAACTCGCGGTCACGACCGGGGCGATGGCCGGCTGGTGGTCGTATGTGACGGCGATGTGGGCGATCTTCAGCGCGTTCGTGTTTGCGGGCCTCGTCGCCCTCGCCCTGATCGCGGTGCGGCATGCGACCGCGAAGACCCCGATCGCCTTCGGTCCGTTCTTGTTCCTCGGCGCCGTCGTTGCCATCTGGTGGAACGTCGCGGCTTCGCCTTTTAGTTGGTGAAAGACTGAAGCAATGTTTAGCTGGTCAACCGCTGGTGAATCTCATGGCCAGGCGCTCGTCGCGCTGGCGGAAGGTGTTCCTGCCGGGGTCGAGGTGACAAGCGCGGAGTTTGCCGCCGCCCTCGCACGCCGCCGGCTCGGATACGGTCGGGGCGCCCGGATGTCGTTCGAACAGGACGTCGTCCAGGTGCTCGCAGGCCTCGTCCACGGGCGCACGATCGGCTCTCCCGTCGCCCTCACGATCGGCAACTCGGAATGGCCGAAGTGGACCGAGGTCATGGGCGTCGACCCGATCGATTGCGAGCCGACTGGCGCCCGCGCGGCAGCCCTGAAACGGCCACGACCGGGGCATGCGGACTTTGCCGGGATGGCGAAGTACGGCCACACGGACTGCCGGCCCATCCTGGAGCGTGCCTCGGCGCGAGAAACCGCGGCACGCGTTGCCCTGGGCACCCTTGCCGAAGCGATCATCGAACAGATCGCGGGCATTCGGGTCGTCTCCCACGTCATCGAATGCGGCTACGTGGCATTGCCCGACGACGGCATTCGGCCCGGACCGGCCGATACGCCCGCGCTCGATGAGACCCAGGTGCGGTGCCTGGACCCGGACACTGATGCGGCCATGGTCGCCGAAATCGATGCGGCCAAGAAGGCCGGCGACACCCTCGGCGGCATCGTCGAGGTAATCGCCTACGGCGTGCCCGTCGGCCTTGGCTCCCACGTCGAAGCCGACCGGCGGCTCGACGCCGCGCTCGCCGCGGCCCTCATGAGCATCCAGGCGATCAAGGGCGTGGAGATCGGCGACGGCTTCCACCAGGCGCGCTCGCGCGGCTCCCGCGCTCACGACGAGATGACTCCGACCGCGCGCCTGACCAACCTCGCAGGCGGCATCGAAGGCGGCATGTCGAACGGCTCACCGATCGTCGTGCGGGCAGCCCTCAAACCGATCTCTTCCGTTCCGCGCGCGCTGCGCACGTTCAACGTCGACAGCGGCGAAGAAGACGTCGCGATCAACCAGCGCTCCGATACCTGTGCGGTCGCCCCGGCAGCAGTCGTCGCGCAGGCGATGGTCGCGCTCGTGCTCGCGCGGGCCCTGCTGGACAAGACCGGGGGAGACTCCGTTGCTGAGGCCCGCCGCAACCTCGCCAGCTACCTCGACAATCTGCCACCCGCCATCGCGGCCGTGTTAGGACATGATGACTGAGCCTCGTCTCATCGCCCTCATTGGGGCACCCGGATCGGGTAAGACCACCATCGCCGCCGCACTCGCCGAGGAAATCGGCGTCAGCGCGATCGACGGGGATGAGTTCGTCGAACGCCACAGCGGCCACAGCCCGGCCGACCTCGCTGTCGACCTCGAACCCGCCGACGCGCATGCGGCGATCCGGGCCGCCCTCGTGGCGCTGGGGGAGAGCATCACCGAGCCCACCGTCGTGGCGATGCCATCGTCGGTCATCGAGCTCGACAACCCCGACGAGTTGCTCGCGCCCTACACCGTCGTTTTTCTCGACGTTGACCTCGCGACGAGCTTCCCGCGTACCGGTCTGGCAGCACCTCGTCCGGTCGGTTTTGTGCTGCCTCGATCGCTCTGGCACGAGATGCTCGTGGCGCGCCGTCCACAGTATGAGCAACTCGCCGATTGCATAATAGATGTGAGCGGTGCCATAATTCAGGCAATTGTCGAACAGATTTTGACGAAAACGGCCGACACTCTTAAATGACAATCGTCCCCAATTGACTGCGATCGTCCGTCTAAGCCCCGAAATCCTGTAGGATTCAATGCGTGTTTACGGTTGCATTATGTACACGGCGGCCCGCTATCGCCGATGATTTGAACGCGGTGGTCGCAGCGGTCACCACCGTCATTGCCTCCCAAGAAGAACACGGCAGGGGGGAAATAGTCCTGCAGCTCGCTGACCCGATGGGGGTCCTCCAGATGATTGTGGAGGCTGCCCGTCATCCCGGCGTCTGCATCGGTGTCGGAGCCGATTCCGGCGGGGGACGCTCCCGGTTGACTCCGCTCGACTATGCCCGCCGTGCATTGAAGCGCGCACGTTCGCGCTCCGGTGACATGCCGGTCGTCATCTACGGCCGCGCAACGGAAGCAGCATCCTGGGCGACATCGCTCGCTCAGCTCGTGCACTTCTGCCTGCTGCGCCGCTCCGAACCCGGCTGGGAGGTCTCGAGGCTCGTTGCTCGTGGCATCTCGCAAAAGGACGCCGCCGAGGATCTAGGCATCACCGAGCAGGCGGTCTCCCAGCGGCTGCGAGCCGCAGGATTCCGCGAAGTTCGCAATATCGAACCCCTGCTGCTGTGCCTCCTGGAGCAGGCTGCCCACATTCCCACCCGATAGAATTCACCCGCTAAGCTTGTAGCGGACGTCTCCCGCTACGCTGTGAGTCCGTTGCCCCACCCGGGGTAATGGACTCGCTGCGTGTCAGCGAACCACGACTGGAAAGAAGGACAACGTGGCGACAACGAACGACCTGAAAAACGGCATGGTGCTCAACCTTGACGGACAGCTTTGGACCGTCGTCGAGTTCCTCCATGTCAAGCCGGGCAAGGGCCCCGCTTTCGTGCGCACCAAGCTGAAGAACGTGCTGTCGGGCAAGACGCTCGATAAGACGTTCAACGCCGGCGTCAAGGTCGATACGGCGACCGTCGACAAGCGCGATATGCAGTACCTGTACCAGGACGGCGAAGACTACGTCTTCATGGACACCTCCACCTATGACCAGATCACGGTGACGAAGGAGGTCGTCGGCGACGCGGCCAACTTCATGCTCGAAGGCCAGGACGCGATCGTCGCGATGCACGAGGGTCAGGTCCTGTACATCGAACTGCCGCCGAGCGTTGTCCTTGAGGTCACCTACACGGAGCCGGGCCTGCAGGGCGATCGTTCGTCCGCGGGCACCAAACCGGCGACGCTGGAGACCGGATACGAGATCCAGGTGCCGCTGTTCCTCGAGCAGGGCACCAAGGTCAAGGTCGATACCCGCTCCGGCGAATACATCTCGCGCGTCAACGACTAATCCATGGCTAACAAGAAGGATTTCACGCGCCGCACTCGGCAACGGCGGCGTGCCATCGACGTCCTGTACGAGGTCGACCAGCGCGGTCGGTTGAGCGCAGGCGCGATCCACAAGCTCGCCGAGCGTCGCACGAGCGAGCATCCGACCCAGACGGGGCTGCCCGGGTATTCGCGCACCATCGTCGATGGCGTCGCCGATCACCTGGCGCACATCGATTACGCGATCTCCTCTTACGCCCACGGCTGGAGCCTCGATCGGATGCCGGTCGTCGATCGCGCGATCCTGCGCGTCGCGATCTGGGAAATCCTGTACGCCGGCGATATCACGCCCGCGGTGGCAATCGACGAGGCGGTCAAGATCGCCAAGCTCATCTCGACGGACAACTCGCCGGGTTTCATCAACGGCCTGCTCGACACGATCGCGACGGTGAAGCCGGGCCTGCTCGCGCAGGAGACCGAACTTTCCGCCGTCGAGGACGATTACACGCCGAGCTTCGATGATTCGGACTTCGCATCCGATGTCGACTTCGCCGACGAGATTTACGACGACGAAGAATACGACGCCGCCCTCGATGACGGCAGCCCGCTCGGCGAGGACGTCGTCGACCGCGAGGAAGTCGCCCCCGAAAGTGGCGAGAAACCGAGCGAGGAGGAGCCGGCAGCAGACGAGGAAGAAGAATCCGAGCCCGAGGCTGACGCAGCCGATGCCGAGCCTTCGGAGCAGGACGGGCCTGCCGACGAGGTATCCGAGGACGAGCTCCTCGCCGACTATGCCTTGCGCCGCGGCTCGGCGGACGACGACAAGGATGACCATCCGACGCTGTTCGACTAAGTTGACCTAGGCGTGCCTAAGGTGTCGCGGGCGGACCCCATCAGCTATGCTGGGGCCGCCCGCATTCCTTTAACCCCCGTCCAGAGAGGCGGAGAAGGAGAACACCTGTGGCTGACACGCCAGCAGGACGGCAAGTACTCGGCGAAGCCGATATCGCCCGTTCGCTCACCCGAATTGCTCACGAAATCATCGAAAGAAACGAGGGTGGCGATAACGTCGTCCTCCTCGGCATCCCCACCCGCGGCACCCCCCTCGCCAACCGGCTCGGCGACATTTTGCGCGAGCTCGGCGAGAACGTCGGCGTCGGCGCCATCGATACGGTGCCCTACCGCGACGATCTGCACCGCCACCCCACGATGACCATCGGTCGCACGACGCTGCCCGACGGCGGCATCGATGACACGACCGTCGTCCTCGTCGACGATGTGCTCTTTTCCGGCCGCACCATCCGCGCCGCGCTCGAAGCGATCGCCGACCTCGGTCGGCCCGCCAAGGTCCAGCTCGCGGTCCTCATCGACCGCGGTCATCGCGAGCTTCCCATCCGCCCCGACTTCGTCGGCAAGAACCTTCCCACCTCGCGCAGTGAGCAAGTGAAGGTGTTGCTGAAAGAGATCGATGGAGAAGACACCGTGAACATCGCGGGAGGGGAGAAGTAAATGAAGCACCTGCTGAATGCGAAGGACCTGACCAAGGACGAAGTCCTGCTCCTGCTCGACACCGCCGAAGCGATGGCGGCCACGCAGGACCGCCAGATGAAGAAGCTGCCCGTGCTGCGCGGTAAGACCGTCGTGAACCTCTTCTTCGAAGACTCCACCCGCACGCGCATCTCGTTCGAGGCCGCCGCGAAGCGCCTGAGCGCTGACGTCATCAACTTCTCGGCCAAGGGCTCCTCGGTGTCCAAGGGCGAGTCGCTGAAGGACACCGCCCAGACCCTCGATGCGATGGGCATCGACGGCGTCGTCATCCGCCACTCGGCCTCTGGTGCGCCGCACCGGCTGGCGAGCACGGACTGGATCGATGTGCCGATCCTCAACGCCGGCGACGGCACCCACCAGCACCCGACCCAGGCGCTGCTCGACGCGTTCACGATGCGTCGCCACCTCACCGGCGCCAAGGACGGCTCGCCCGCCGCCGACGGCACCGACCTGTCGGGCAACCACGTCGTCATCGTCGGCGACGTGCTGCATTCGCGCGTCGCCCGCTCCAACGTCGAACTGCTGCAGACGCTCGGCGCCACGGTCACGCTCGTCGCCCCGCCGACGCTGCTGCCCGTCGGGGTCGAAAACTGGGGCGCGAAGGTCTCCTACGACCTCGATGCCGCCATCGCCGAAGAGCCCGACGCCGTCATGATGCTGCGCGTCCAGCGCGAACGCATGAGCGCGGCCGGGGGAGGGTTCTTCCCCTCGCCGCTCGAATACCACCGCGTCTACGGCCTGGACCGCGTCCGCATGAACGCGCTGCCGGAGCACGCCATCATCATGCATCCGGGCCCGATGAACCGCGGCCTGGAAATCTCGTCCGAGGCCGCCGACTCGCCGCGCTCCACGATCCTGGAGCAAGTCACCAACGGCGTCTCCATCCGGATGGCCGCCCTCTACCTGCTGCTCGCCGGCGATAAGGAGTCCCTGTCATGACCGCTTACCTCATCGAAAATGCCGCGATCCTGGACGGCGACCCGACCGACATCCTGCTCGCCGACGGCATCATCGCCGCACTCGGTGCGGACGCGAAGACCAAGGCCGATGAGCTCGAGGACGTCGAGCGCATCGACGCCAGCGGCCTGATAGCGCTGCCGGGCCTCGTCGACCTGCACACGCACCTGCGCGAGCCGGGCCGCGAGGACGCCGAAACTGTCGCGACCGGCACCCGCGCCGCGGCGATCGGCGGCTACACGGCCGTGCACGCCATGGCGAACACGACGCCGGTGCAGGACACCGCGGGTGTCGTCGAGCAGGTCTACCACCTCGGGAAGGAAGCCGGCTGGTGCGACGTCTTCCCGGTCGGCGCCGTCTCGGTGGGACTGAAGGGCGAAAAGCTCGCCGAGCTCGGCGCGATGGCGTCCTCGGAGGCGCGCGTGCGCGTCTTTTCCGATGACGGCATGTGCGTCCACGACCCGGTGCTCATGCGCCGCGCGCTGGAATACGTCAAGGCCTTCGACGGCTGCATCGCGCAGCACGCGCAGGACCCGCGCCTGACCGAAGGCAGCCAAATGAACGAGGGCGTCGTCTCCGCCGAGCTGGGCCTTGCCGGCTGGCCGTCGGTCGCCGAAGAGGCCATCGTCGCGCGCGACATCCTGCTGACCGAGCACGTGGATTCGCGCCTGCACATCTGCCACCTGTCGACCGCCGGATCGGTCCGGCTCGTGCGCGACGCGAAGGCCCGCGGCCTGAAGGTCACGGCCGAGGCGACCCCGCATCACATCCTGCTGACCGACGAGTGCGCCCGCAGCTACGACCCGATTTTCAAGGTCAACCCGCCGCTGCGCACCCAGGCCGACGTCGACGCGGTCCGCGAGGGCCTCGCCGACGGCACGATCGACATAGTCGGCACCGACCACGCCCCGCACGCCAAGGAAGACAAGGACTGCGAATGGGCCGCTGGCGCCTTCGGCATGATCGGCCTGGAGACCGCGCTGTCCGTCGTCCAGCAGGCGATGGTCGACACCGGCAAGTTCACGTGGGAGGACGTCGCTCGCACGATGAGCTACGAGCCCGCGAAGATCGGACGCCTCGAGGACCACGGCCTGCCGATCGAGGTCGGTAACCCCGCGAACGTGTGCCTATATGACCCGAAGGCCACGCGCACGATCAAGGCCGAGGAGCAGTACTCGCGTTCGGACAACACGCCGTATGCGGGCCTCGAACTGCCGGGCCAGGTCATGGCGACCTTCCTACACGGGAAGGCCACAGTCCTGGACGCGACTCCCGTCGAGGGCTAACCCATGGGGACGAAAAACGCTGGAGCACGCCTCACAGCACGCATGGTGACCTACGGGCCGCTGTGCGTCGGGATCGACCCCCACCCGGGCCTGCTCGATGCCTGGGGGTTGACGCGCGATGCCGACGGGCTGCGAGCATTCAGTGACATCTGCGTGCGCGAGCTCGACGGCGCTGTTGCCGCGCTCAAACCTCAGGTGGCGTTTTTCGAAACCTACGGCGCCGCGGGTATCGCGGCGCTCGAGGAGTGCATCGCATTCGCGCGCGCAGCCGGCCATTTCGTCATCACCGACGCCAAGCGTGGCGATATCGGGTCGACGATGGCCGGCTACGCGGCCGCCTACCTCGCGCCTGGCGCGCCGCTCGAATCCGATGCGCTGACGCTCAGCCCATACCTCGGCTTCGGCTCGCTCGCGCCCGCGATCGACCTCGCGCTTCAGCACGACAAGGGCCTGTTCGTCCTCGCGCTGACGTCAAACCCGGAAGGTGTGGGCGTCCAGCATGCCCGCACCTCTGCGGGCAGCGTCGCCGGCGACATCCTTACGCAGGCGCACGAGGTCAACGCGCGCATCATGGCGGGCGACGGCAGTGCGTGCGGGCCGATCGGCAGCGTCGTCGGCGCGACCGTGGGCTCCGCCCCGCGCGACCTCGGCCTCGACCTCGCGGCGTTCAACGGCATCCACCTCGCCCCGGGCGTCGGCGCGCAGGGGGCCGGGGGAGCGGAATGCCGCGACGTCTTCGGCTCCTCGGCGATGCTCGCGTCGGTCTCGCGCGGCGTGCTCGGGGCCGGCCCGGGCCAGCTGAAAGCGACCGCCGAGAGGTTTGTCGCCGATCTCGCCCGCGCGTAGGCTAGGGGCATGAAAAACGCGCCCGTTCTAGTTCTCGTTGGCCCCTCCGGCGTCGGCAAGGGGACGGTCGTGGCCGCGCTTCGCGCGCGCAATCCGCAAGTGTGGGTGTCGATCTCCGCGACGACGCGCCAGCCGCGGATCGGCGAGGTCGACGGTGTGCACTACTTCTTCGTCACGCCCGAAAAGTTTTCCGAACTCGTCGACACCGACGGCATGCTCGAATGGGCCTGGGTCCACCAGACCGACCGCTACGGCACCCCGCGCCGTGCCGTCGAAGAACGCATCGCGACCGGCACGCCGGTGATCCTCGAGATCGACCTGCAGGGAGCCCGCCAGGTGCGCACGACGATGCCCGAGGCGATCTTCGTCTTCCTCGCCCCGCCCAATAAGCAGGAACTGTTCGCCCGGTTGCGCGGCCGCGGTACCGAGAGCGAGGTCCAGATCCAGCGCCGCATCCAGACCGCCGAAGACGAGCTCGCGGCGATGGACGAATTCGATCACGTCGTGGTCAATGACACCATCGACCAGGCCGTGGCCGACCTGGAAAAACTCCTGGGTTTGGTACACTAGCCGGGCATTACCGCAACTGAAAGGGTGTACCTGAAGTGTCAGGAACCATGGCCAATCCGACGGGCATCACGAACCCGCCGATCGACGACCTGCTGGAGGCCGTCGACTCGAAGTACGCGTTGGTGGTCTACGCCGCGAAGCGTGCCCGCCAGATCAATTCGTATAACGCGCAGCTGGAAGACAACATGATGGTCTCCGTTGGCCCGCTCGTCGATGCGGCCCAGGAAGACAAGTCGCTGTCCATTGCGATGCGCGAAATCAATGAGGGACTCCTCAAGCTCGAGCAGAAGCAGTAGGTCAGTCATGACCGGCTCATCCCGCCCCCGCTCCATTGTGCTCGGAGTGAGTGGCGGGATTGCTGCATATAAAGCGGCCCTCGTCCTGCGCCTGCTCACCGAGTCGGGCCACGACGTCCAGGTCGTGCCGACGCCCGACTCACTCAACATGGTCGGCGCGGCGACGTGGGAGGCGCTGTCGCATCACCCGGTCGCGACCGGGATTTTTGAGAACACCGACGCCGTCGACCACATCCGGATCGCCCAGCGAGCCGACCTCGTCCTCATCGCGCCCGCTACCGCGCAGACGATCGCGAAGATCGCGGGCGGCTTCGCGGACAATCTCCTTACCGCCATCGTCCTCGCGACGCGCGCGCCCATCGTCGTCGTGCCCGCGATGCACACCGAAATGTGGGACAACGCCGCGACCCAAGCGAACATAGCAACCCTGCGCGAGCGCGGCATTACCGTCATGGAGCCCGCGACCGGGCGCCTCACCGGAGCCGACTCCGGCAAGGGCCGCCTGCCCGCACCCGCCGACATCGTCGACTTCGCGCTGGGGGCGAGCGCGGCGAGTGATGAATTCGCCCGGACTTCCTTCCTCATTAGCGCGGGCGGCACGCATGAGCGCCTCGACCCGGTGCGATTCCTGGGTAACCGGTCCTCGGGCCGGCAGGGCGTGGCCCTGGCCGCCGAGGCCGCGGCGCGCGGTGGCGACGTCACCCTGCTCGCCGCCAACGTCGCCGCGGATGTCCTCGCTGAGCTCCCGAGCAGCGTTACGGTCGTGCCCGTCACGAGCGCCGAGGACCTGCACCGCGAGGTCATGGCTCGCCTCGATCGCCTGGACTGCCTCATCATGGCCGCCGCCGTCGCCGACTATCGGCCCGCGACAAGCGAGAGCGCCAAGATGAAAAAGCAGGGCGATGCGGGCCTCACGCTCGAACTCGTCCAAAATCCCGACATCCTCAAGGCGGCCGTCGAACACAAACGGCCCGGCCAGACCATCGTCGGCTTCGCCGCCGAAACCGGCGATGAACACGCATCCGCCCTCGAGCACGGGCTCGCCAAGGCACGCAGCAAGGGCGCCGACCTCCTCGCCATCAACCAGGTGGGGGAGGCCTCCGGATTCGGTGACGTCCCCAACCACGTCGTGCTTGTGCGCCCCGACGGCACCCGCGTCGCTGAAGGCAGTGGCACCAAACGCGAGACCGCGAGCGTGGTGTTGGACGCTATCGCGACCCTCCGCGGCTAAGCCAGCCCGTAGCGTCGTACACTTAGGGGCGTGACTGAGCCCAACGCCCGACGACTGTTTACGTCCGAATCTGTAACCGAAGGCCACCCGGATAAGGTGTGCGACCAAATCTCCGACGCGATCCTTGACGAGGTGTTGCGCACCGACCCGTCCGCGCGCGTCGCGATCGAAACCCTCGCGACGACCGGCTTCGTGCAGGTCGTGGGCGAGTTGTCGACGACGGACTACGTCGAGATCCCCGAGGTCGTGCGCAACCAGATCCGGAGCATCGGCTACACCTCCTCGGAGGCCAGCTTCGATGCGGATTCGTGCGGCGTGCTCGTTTCCATCGACCAGCAGTCCGGCGAGATCGCCGGCGGCGTCGATAAGTCCTGGGAACTGCGTGGCGGTTCCGTCGATCCGCGCGATGCGCAGGGCGCGGGCGACCAGGGCCTCATGTTCGGCTATGCGTGCGAAGACACGCCCGAGCTCATGCCGCTGCCGATCCACCTCTCCCACCGCCTGACCGAACGCATGGCCGCGGTCCGCAAAGACGGCACCGTCACCGGCCTGTACCCGGACGGCAAATCCCAGGTTACGGTGCGTTACGACGGCGATACGCCCGTCGGGATCGACTCGATCGTCGTGTCCAACCAGCACATCCGTGACATGAGCCAGGACGTTTTGCGCGAGCAGATCATCGAGCACGTCGTCACGCCAGTCCTGCAGGCGGCCGGGTTCGACGCGAGCGCCGACGACCTCAGTATTTACGTCAACCCGTCCGGCTCGTTCGAGGTCGGCGGTCCGCGCGGCGACGCGGGCCTGACCGGCCGCAAGATCATCGTCGACACCTACGGCGGCATGGCACGCCACGGCGGCGGCGCCTTCTCCGGCAAGGATCCGTCCAAGGTCGACCGCTCTGCGGCCTACGCGATGCGCTGGGTCGCGAAGAACGTCGTCGCCGCGGGCCTTGCGTCGCGCTGCGAGGTTCAGGTCTCCTACGGCATCGGCATGGCGCGCCCGCTCGGCCTGTACGTCGAGACCTTCGGGACCGGCCAGCTGCCCGACGCCGAGCTGTCGCGCATCATCGAATCCGTGTTCGACCTGCGGCCCGCCGCGATCGTCGAAGAACTCGACCTGCTGCGTCCGATCTACCGGCAGACGGCTGCCTACGGCCACTTCGGCCGCGAACTGCCCGACTTCACGTGGGAGCGTACCGACCGCGTCGCCGACCTCAAGGCGGCTGTTCACTAGCGTCGCCACTTCATGGTTCCATAGGAATCATGACCGACCAGCCGGAATTGCCGGGCCTCGCCCTCCCGGCACCCGAACGCCACCGCGGCCCCGTCGCCGTCGTGCGTCTCGACCTTCCGGCGCCCCACCTCGACGCCGAATACGACTACGCGCTGCCCGACAACCTCGCGGCCACGGCTCGTATCGGCCAGCGCATCACCGCGCGGTTCGGGCCGAGCGATCGGCAGGGCTTCATCACGGCGCTTACCGACGGCTCCGACCACCCCGGCGACCTCAAGCCGCTGCGCACGATCGTCTCCGACCTGCCGGTGCTGACCGAGGAGGTCTATCGCGCCGCCACGCAGGTCGCGACGCACTATGCCGGCACGGTCAGCGACGTCCTTCGCCTCGCGATCCCGCCGCGGCATGCCCGCACGGAAAAGAGCGTGACGGAACGCGTGAGCTCTCCCGCCCGCCCGGCGCCGCCGCGCTCGGCGAACGGTGAGCTGTTTCGGGCCTATCCCGACGGGGACCACCTGCTGCAGCGCCTCGCGAGCGGTGCGAGCCCGTGCCTAGTGCGGCAGGTCGTGCCGGGCGTGATCGACGGCAATCAGAGCATCATCGCCGAAGCGGTGGAGCTCGCGATGGCGACGCTCGCCTCGGCACGTCGCGCGATCATCATCGTGCCCGCCGCGCGCGATATCGACAGCCTCGTCGCGGCACTGTCGCAAGCGGGCATTCCCGCGATCGGCTACGGCTCGGCCCAAAGCCCACCGGAACGATACCGCTCCTTCCTCCTTGCCCTGCTCGGCCAGGTCGACGTCGTCGTCGGCACCCGCTCCGCCGCCTGGGCGCCGCTGCCCGACCTCGGCGCCACCATCGTGCTCGACGAGGCCGACCCGCTGCTGCGCGAGCGGCACGCCCCGCGCCCACAGGTCTGGCGCATCGCGCTCGCCCGCGCCGGGGCGACGATCTTCCTGTCCTACGGCCGCAGTCTGCAAACCCAGCTCCTCATCGAACGCGGCGAGGCCGATTCATCCGAGCCCAGTCGCGACGCCCTGCGCGCGGCCGGCGCGCGTGTCCTCGACGGGGATCCCACCTCGGGGCCGCTGCAGCGGCTCCCGTCGATCGCGGTTGCGGTCGCGCGCGAGGCCCTGCAGCGCGGCCCCGTGCTCTTCCTCGTGCCCCGCGCCGGCTACGTCAACGTCGTCCGCTGTCAGCGCTGCGGCGCCGACGCCCGCTGCCCGAGCTGCGCGTCTCCCGTGAGTCTTGTTGCGGCGGACCGGGCACGCTGCATCTGGGCGGGCCACCTCACGACGCGCCTCGTCTGTCGCCACTGCGAGGGCACGCACTTCCGCTCCGGCGCGTTCGGCTCGGAGCGCACCGCAGAAGAGCTAGGACGCGCTTTCCCCGGCACCCTCATTCGCCTGTCCGGGGCGCGCACCGGGATCATTGAGCGAGTCGATGACCGGCCCGCGATCGTCGTCGCCACGCCGGGCGCCGAGCCCCTGGCACCGAATGGCTATGAAGCCGCGATCGCGCTCGACGTGTCGGTGATGACCTCCCGCACGGAACTTTCCGCGACCGCGCACGCCCTCACCCAGCTCGCGAACGCCTGGGCACTCGTCAAACCCGCGCACGATGGCGGCCGGTTCGTCCTCACGGGCCGCAGCGACGAGTACGTCACACAAACTCTCATCCGCGCCGACTTCCCGCGCGCCGCCCGCGACCAGCTCGCTGAACGCGCCGAACTCCACCTGCCGCCGGTCGCGTGCGTCGCCGAACTGACCGCCGCCAAGGGCAACCTGCGCGACGTCGCAATGGCCCTCAGCGACGTCGCCCCCGGTGCGGAAGTCCTCGGGCCGATCGCCGTGAGCGAGGACCGCGACCGGCTCCTCATTCGCGTCCCGCACGCCGGCGCCCCCGCCCTGCGAACCGAGGTCGCGGCCCTCATCCGGCGCCGCTCGGTACGAGGTGAAAGCCCGATCAGTGCGACAATGGACCCACTCGACCTGTAGTACGACGAAGGATGGCTGTGACCCGTTCGCTTTCGACCCTGATATTCGATCTGGGAAATGTCGTCATCACGTGGGATCCACGCCCGGCCCTCCCGGAGCAGTACACCGGGCAGGACGCCGAAGATCTGCTCACGCGTCTCGACTTCTTTACCCGCAACGCCGATCACGACGCGGGCAAACCGTTCGCCGAATGGGTGGCGGACCTGCGCAGCAGCGGCGATGCGGAAGGGGCCGACGCCCTGCAACACTACGTCGATCACTTCGACCGGTCGCTCGTCGGCCTCGTGCGCGGCACCTCCCAGCTCATCGATGACCTCAAGGCCGCGGGCGTCACGCTGTATGCCCTGACGAACTGGTCCGCCGAAACCTTCCACCACGCGCAGGCCGCCGCGCCCGCGCTCGCCCAGTTCGACGACATCCTCGTCTCGGGCGAGGAAGGCATCGCGAAGCCGAACCCCGAAATCTACACCCGCGCGCTCGAGCGCTGGGACCTCGATGTGCGCACCACCGGGTTCCTCGACGACAGCGAGGCGAACATCGCCGGCGCAGAAAGTGTCGGGCTCACCACGCACCTGTTTACGAACGCGGTCGATGCGCGCGCCTGGGCCCGCGACATGACGGGAGCCGCCGGAGTATGAGACTGCTGTTTGCCGGCACCCCGGCACCCGCCGCTGTCGCCCTGCGCGCCCTCGCTGCCGACCACGACGTCGTCGGCGTCATTACGATGCCCGACGCGCGCGGCAAGCGCGGCCGCACGCTGCACCCCTCGCCGGTCGCGACCGCCGCCGACGAGCTGGGCATCCCCGTCTATAAGACGGCAACGCTGAAGGACGAAGCGACCGCGCAGTGGGTCGCCGACCACAACGCCGACGCGGTCGCCGTCGTCGCGTACGGTGCGCTCGTACCCGCGACCGCCTTCGAGCTCGTGCGCTACGGCTGGATCAACCTGCACTTTTCCCTCCTGCCCTCCTTCCGCGGCGCCGCCCCGGTCCAGCGCTCCATCGAAGCGGGCGCAGATCAGATGGGCGTCAGCGTCTTCGTCATCGACGCGGGCCTCGACACCGGCCCGGTCCTCGGCAGCCAAGTGATCGACGTGCCCGAGCGCGCGACGACCGGCGAAGCCCTCGACATCCTCGCCGAGCAGGGCGCCACCTTCTTCTCCGACGTGCTCAGGCGCTATGCAAACGGCGAGATCACGCCCGAGCTGCAGCGCGAGGATGGCATCAGTCACGCCGCCCAACTGAGCCCCGCCGAAGGCCAGATCACCTGGTCGCTCGACGCCGAGACAATCGACCGCAAGATCCGCGCGTTCACGCCCGACCCGGGCGCGTGGACCGTCACGAGCGAGGGGCTGCGCGTCAAGGTGCTTGCCGCTTCGCCGACCGGCGCGATCGAGGGCGATGAGCCGGGAGCCTTCACCCTGATCGATGGCCAGCTCGTCGTCGCGTGCGGCGACGGCGCGCTCACGTTGGAGTCGATCGCACCGGCAGGAAAGAAGCCGATGTCCGGCGACGCGTGGCTGCGCGGCTACCGCGGCGAGCAGCGGTTCGAGGACCGCTCATGAGCCTGACCGATTCCCGCCGCGTCGCGATCGACACGCTGCTCGATATTGATCTGGAGGAGGCCTACGCCAGTATTCGCCTGCCCGAGATCCTGCGCCAGGCCCAACTCAGCCCCCGCGATGCCGCGTTCGCGACCGAGCTCGTCTACGGCACCTCTCGCCTGACCGGCCGCTACGACGCGATCTTCCGCCTCATCACCGGCCGCCGCTCGATGGGCGAGCTTGACCCGCCTGTGCGCGCGATCCTGCGCATGGCCGCGCACGACATGCTCGCGCTCAAAACCTCGCCCCACGCCGTTGTCTCCCAGGCCGTCGATGCGACCCGGGAATACTGCGGCCACCGGCCCACCGGATTCGTCAACGGCGTGCTGCGCACGCTCTCGCGCCGCGACCTTGCCGAGTGGCGCTGCGACGTTCTTGCCGGCCGCGACGGCATCGCCCACTGGTACTCCCACCCGTCCTGGCTCGTGACCGAACTGTCGGCCGCGCTCGCCAGCCACGGCGATGACCCGCGCGACCTCACCAAGCTCCTCGTCGCCAACAACAACCCGCCGAGCGTTGATCTCGCGGTACGGATCGGGGACCGAGCCGCACTGCAGCGGCACCTGCCCTTCGACGTCGAACCAACCCTGTACTCGCCGATCGGGCTGCGCATGTCGCGCGGCAACCCGGGCCGCATCCGCGAGGTGCGTTCGGGCAAGGTCGCCGTCCAAGACGAGGGCAGCCAGCTCATGACGCTGCTCGCCATGCACGCGCCCCTCGAGGGTCCCGATAGCGCCTGGCTCGACATGTGCGCGGGCCCGGGCGGCAAGGCCGGCATCCTCGCCGCCGAAGCGGCCCGTCGCGGCGCCCACCTCGTCGCGAACGAGGTCTTCGAGCATCGCGCCGAGCTCGTGCGATCCTCGCTCGCGCCGTTTGAGGACGTTCAGATCCGCGTCGGTGACGGCCGCGAGATCGGGGAAGCGGAGCCGAAGAAGTACGACCGGATCCTGCTCGATGCGCCCTGCACCGGCACGGGCTCGCTGCGCCGCCGCCCAGAGGCGCGCTGGCGCAAACGCCCCGCCGACCTCGAGGAGCTCACCGCGCTGCAGCGCGAGCTTCTCACCTCGGCCGCAGGCGCCCTGCGCGACGGGGGAGTGCTCGTCTACGTCACGTGCTCACCGCTGGTCGCTGAGACCCTCACGCAGGTGCGCCATGCGACGAAGACCCTCGGGCTCACGCAGTTGAGCGCGCCCGAGATCCTGCGTGGCGCGATCGCTACCGACATCGAACTGCCGGAAGGCGACAATGTCCAGCTGTGGCCGCACCGCCACGGCACCGATGCGATGTTTGGCACCGTCTTTACTCGTTAGGCTGATTACATGTCCGTCACCATTTCGCCCTCGATCCTCAACTGCGACATCCTTGATTTGCGCGGTGAGCTGCAAAAAATCGCGAACGCCGACTACGCGCATGTCGACGTCATGGATAACCATTTCGTCCCGAACCTCACCTGGGGCCTGCCGGTCGTCGAACAGATCGTCGCGTCTAAGATCCTGCCCGTCGACGCTCACCTCATGATCGCCGACGCCGACCGCTGGGCGCCGGCCTACGCCGAGGTCGGCTGCGCCTCCGTCACGTTCCACGTCGAAGCCGCCGCAGCCCCCATCCGGCTCGCCCGCGAGATCCGCTCCCAGGGCGCCCGCGTCGGCATGGCGCTGCGGCCCGCGACCGATATCGCGCCCTATGAGGACATCCTTGGCGAGCTCGACATGATCCTCGTCATGACCGTCGAGCCCGGCTTTGGCGGACAAAAGTTTTTGTCCGCCATGCTGCCGAAGATCCGCCGGACGCGAGCGGCCGCGCAGCGCGAGGGCGTCGAGCTCGCGATCCAGGTCGACGGGGGAGTGAGCCGCGAAACCATCGAGCAGTGCGCGGATGCCGGCGCCGACGTCTTTGTCGCCGGCTCGGCCGTGTTCAAGGCGGAGGACGCGACCGCCGAGGTCGACGCCCTGCGCGAGCTCGCGACGGGAGCTTGCTGCCATTAAAGGCTGCTAAACTAGCCGCAGCATACGTGCTTCGGGGTCAGTGAAAGTCTGAACCGGCGGTGATAGTCCGCGACCCGCGCGCCTCGCGCGGTTGAATCGGTGAAATTCCGATACCGACGGTTAAAGTCCGGATGGGAGAAGCTCGTTCACCGGCACTTGCCTTCGCTCAGGCATGAAGTGTCGGCGGCCGCGTTACCCCCGAAGCCGGGAAGGACGCATGGCCATCGCGATCACCCGCCGCCGCCGCGTGTTCGCCCCTGCCATTTTTGCGCTGCTCATGCTGCTCGCATGGCACCTCGCCTCCCAGGCCGCCAACCCCTTCGTCCTGCCGTCCCCACTCGCGGTCGCGCGCCGCCTCATCGCCGAACTCACGGGCGCCGAACTGTGGCCCTACCTGTTCGCGACACTGCAGGCGGCGCTCGGCGGCGCCGCCCTCGGGGCCGCGGCGGGCATCCCGCTCGGCTACCTCATGGCCACGTCCAAGCTCGTGCGACGCTCGATTGCGCCCTGGGTCGCGGCCTCCCAGGCGATCCCGGCGATCGCCCTCGCACCGCTGCTCGTCATGTGGGCGGGCTATGGGACGACGCCAACGATCATCCTGTGCGCGCTCATGGTGTTCTTCCCGATCGTCCTCACGACGCACCTCGGGGTGCGCGATCTCGACCCCGACATCATCGACGCAGCCCGCCTCGACGGCGCTGCGGGCGCGACGATGGTCCGCTACGTGCAAGCCCCGCTCGCCTCACCCGCGATCCTCACCGGCCTGCGCGGCGGGCTCACCCTGTCGATCACCGGCGCGATCGTCGGCGAATTCGTCATGGGCGGCCGCGGCCTCGGCCTGCTGCTCACCGTGTACCGCGACTCGGTCGACACCGAAGGACTGTTCGCCGTCCTCATCATCCTTTGTAGCCTCGCTGCGCTGTTGTATGCGGGGATGTCAGCCATCGAACGCTATCTGAGAGGCCTGTGGTGAAACTCCGATTCGTCACGCTCATTGTCGCCCTATCGACGCTCCTTGCTGCCTGCAGCGCTCCGATCGAGAGCCCGCCGCGCGCCGGCGAGTCGACCATCCCCGCGGCGACGCAAGGCGGCAAGCCCGATGAGCTCACCGTCGGCCTGACCTACATCCCCGACATCCAGTTCGCCCCGTTCTACGTCGCGGACAAGCGCGGCTATTTCACCGACGAAAACCTCGCCGTGACACTGCGTCACCATGGCGCGGGGGAGTCCCTCTTCGGCGCGCTGGCCGCGGGTGATGAGGACATCGTCAACGCTGGGGCCGACGAGATGGTCCAGGCACGCTCCCAAGGCGTCGGCGTGACGGCCTTCGCCCAGATGTATCAGCACTATCCCGTCGTCCTCATCACCCCCGAGTCCTCCGGCATCACGAGCCTGAAGGACCTCAAGGGCAAACGCATCGGCGTGCCCGGCCCGTTCGGCGAAAACTGGTTCGCGCTGCTCGCTCTGCTGGAGCAGGAAGGCCTGTCCCAGTCCGACGTGACGATCGAGAACATCGGCTACACCTCGCAGGCCGCGCTGCTGACCGAGAAGGTCGACGCCGTCATGGGCTTTACTAACTCCGACGTCGTGAACTTCAAGGCCGCCGGCATTAAGGTGCGGACCTTCGCGATCAACGACAACCCGCTGAAGTCCATCGCACTCGGCGCCACCGACGCGGCCATCAAGGAGCGGCCCGAGGTCCTTGCGCGCTTCCGAAAGGCGCTCGCCCGCGCGATGAGTGACATCAAGGCCGATCCCGCCGCCGCCGTCACCGACTCTTTCGACTACCTGCCGAAGGTCGCGGGCGCGAACAAGATCAAGCAGGCCGAAGACGTGCTGCGTGAGACCGCGGCCCTTTACGGCGATGAGCCGCTAGCGATTGAGCCCGACGCGTGGCCGGCGATGGCCGATTTCCTCCAGCGCCACGGACTCCTCGGCGGAAACGTCGACCCGGTCCAGGCTGTGAACAACCTTTCCGGCAATAAGAACAAAGCTGACTAAGATCGAGGCGTGAAGACCTTCGACTCGCTCTTTGCTGAACTCACCGAAAAACTCGCGAGTAGCGACCCTACCTCGCATACGGTCGTGCGGGTGGGCGAAGGCGTCCATTCGATCGGCAAAAAGATCGTCGAAGAGGCCGCGGAAGTCTGGATGGCGGCCGAGCATGAAGGCAACGAGGCGGCAGCCGAGGAAATTTCCCAGCTGCTCTACCACCTGCAAACCCTCATGCTCGCACTCGATCTCGACCTGGAAGACGTCTACCGGTACCTCTAATGCTGCGCATCGCTCTGCCCAATAAAGGCTCCCTGTCCGAACCCGCCATCCGCCTGTTTTCCGAAGCCGGCTACCGCCAGCGACGCGACACCAAGGAACTGCTGTGCCGCGACCACGATAACGGCGTCGAGTTCTTTTACCTGCGGCCGCGCGATATCGCCGTATACGTGGGGGAGGGGACCGTCGATGCCGGCATCACCGGCCGCGACCTGCTGCTCGACTCCGGCGCCGCCGCGAGCGAACACCGCAGCCTCGGCTTCGCGCGCTCCACGTTCCGGTTCGCCGCACCCGCCGGGACCGCGTCGTCGCTTGCCGATATCGACGGCAAGCGGGTGGCGACGAGCTATGACGTGCTTGTCGGCAACTACCTCACCTCGCACGGCATCAACGCGAGCGTCGTCCACCTCGACGGCGCGGTCGAAACGTCGGTTGACCTCGGGGTCGCGGACGTCGTCGCCGATGTCGTCGAGACGGGCTCGACGCTGCGCGCCGCGGGTCTCGACATCTTTGGCGATCCGATCCTCACCAGCGAAGCCGTCCTCATCACGCCCGCCGAGCGCGCCCACCACGACGAATTCGAGGTCGTCGACCGCCGCATCAAGGGCGTCCTGCTGGCGCGCCAGTACGCCCTCATGGACTACGACGTGCCCGCCGATCGCCTCGATGAGGCCGTGAAGGTCACGCCGGGCCTCGAATCGCCGACGGTCTCCCCGCTGCACGACGGGACCTGGCTCGCCGTGCGCGCCATGGTCCCGCGGCGCGACACCAACCGCGTCATGGACAAGCTCTATGAAACCGGCGCCAAGGCCATCCTCGTGACGTCGATCGAGGCGTGCCGGTTGTGACGCCCAGCGCCGCGAGACACCATGCGTTTCGGCCCCGTCGGGGGCCGATCGTCGCGGTGATCGTGGCTCTCACGTGCCTCATCGGCTTCATCGGCCTGCTGCTCACGGTCGGGTCCTCGCCCAACTGGAGCCTGGCCGACAAGATTTTCTCCGGTGTCTTCCTCGCCGTCGGGCTGTTCCTGCTCTACCGGCAGGCGAGCGTCGCGGCGACGCCCGACGAGGGCGGCCTGACCGTCCGCAACTTCCTGCTCACGCGCCGTCTCGCCTGGGCACAGATCATCTCGGTTCGGTTTGGGCACGGGCGGCCCTGGGTTCGCCTCGACCTCGCCGACGGCACCGAGATGGCAGTCATGGCGATCCAGTCGGCCGACGGCAGGCGCGCCCACTCCGAGGCAATGCGCCTGGCCGCGCTCGTCCAGGAGCACGAAGCGACCGGCTCCGACTAGCCGAGCTGCCGCCCCGCCCACACGCCCGCGGCCCCGGCGCACAGGAACGAGAGCCGGTCCTCCTCATAGCTGCGGCCCATCGTGCGCAGCGCGACGGGGGAGTCCGCGAGCGCCTCATCGAGCCCCGTGATGTCGACGTCGTGGACGCGGTGCCGGCCACGTAACTGTGCGAGGTTCTGCCCGAAGGCAGCGAAGGCGCGCTGTGTGGCGCTATCTGCGGTCACGTCGCGGGGGACCGGGATGTCGAGTGCGATCGGGCACGCGTCACGCAAGACCGTCAGGCTGTGGTGCGACAGCCCGAAGTGCCGCTCGCGCGCATCGGCGCTGGAGGCACGCACGACGGCGATCGGACGCGCGCCGACGAGGGCTGCTTGCTGCAGGTGCCAGGCCGTATCGAGGCCGGAAAACCCGTAATCCGTGCCCGTGCCGACATTGCCGGGGCCCTGCGCGACGATGACGACATCGGCGCCCAGCACCCGCCGCGCCGCGATGATCCCGTTGGCGACGCTCGTGGCCTCCAGGTCGCCGCCGAACGCCTGGCCGCACGTGATGGTGCCGCACAGCATCCCTGCCTCCGCCATCATCGCCGCGGATAGCGAAAACGCGAGCGGCAGCGCCGCGCCGTCGGTCATGACATAGGCGATGCGCGCCTCGGGACGCACTAACTGCACGCCGCGCGCCAGCGCCGGCACCGCGGAATGCAGATCGCACACGACGACCGGCGTCTCGGCAAGGGGTTCGGGATCGACGAAGGTGTCGTGGTGGGGCGAGTCTTGCTCTTCGACCGCCTCGATCATCTGCTGGACGGGTAGATAGCGGGCCTTGACGATGTGGCCAGGCCCAGCTGGCGGATCCGCCGGCAGCTCATCGGCCGGAGCGATGATGAGCGCGACACCGCCCGTGCCGAGCTCGCGGCGCAGCGCGGTCACGTTCACCATGACGCGCTGACCGGTCTTGAGTTCGCCGACGAGATCGCGGTAGGCGATCGCGAGGACCTCGTCGCCCTCGACGTCGAGGACGAATCGGTCGACGCCCGGCCAACGGCGCGACACGCCCATAATCAGTCCATATCGCCAATGCATCACACTGCCAATCTACTTGTTACCGTGGAGCTTGTGACATCCGGTCAGTCGGTCCCAGCCGTCGAGCGCCTCGTGAGCCTCACTGCGGCCCTCTTGCATCGCCGCATGACCAAGGAAGAAATCCTTACCCAGGTCGGCGGCTACCAGACGGGCCGCAGCCGCGACGCGACCGCGCGCATGTTCGAACGCGATAAGGAACTCTTGCGCGACCAGGGCGTCCCGCTCATCGCGAAGGCCGATGCCGCCGACGGACAGACGGTGCGCTACTGGATCGACGATTCCGCGTGGAGCACCGGGGACCTCAAACCGACGCCGATCCAGATCGCGCTGCTCTCCCTTGCCGTCGAGGCGACGACCCCCGCGGGCCGTCACCTGCCGGGCCGGGCCCTGACCAAGCTGCGAGCGCTGTCCCCAATGTCGATCGTCGAGGCGGATGTCGCACTCACGACGAGCTTGGACCTTTCCGACCCCGAGGACTCCTTCGATACCCTGGCTAGCGCAATCGAACACGGCCAGCGCGTCACCTTCAGCTATCTGTCCGCCCGCGGCAAGGTCACGACGCGCACGGTCGAGCCGTGGCGCCTTGTGCGCCACCAGGGCGGCTGGTACCTCATCGCCCGCGACTGCGAAGCAGACGAACGCCGGGTCTTCCGGCTCTCGCGCTTCCAAAGCGAAGCCGCCGTCACGGGTGACCCGGGCGTCTTTACCGTTCCCGACGATGTCGACATGCGCATCGGACCCGAAACCGGCGACGAGACACTCGCCCGGCTCACCATCGCCCCCGGCACGGCCATGCTGCTGCGCCAGCGCGGCACCAAGGTGGGCCAGGTCGGCGACGATGACGTCATCAGTATCGGGACGGATAACCTCGGCGAACTCACCCAGCAGGTCGCCTCCTATGGCGGGGACGTCATCCCGCTTGAGCCGGAAGAACTCGTGGTCGACGTGAAACGGTATTGGGAACAGGCGGCGCGCTATGCGAAGTGAACTCACCCGCGACCATTTCCCGCGCCTGCTCGCACTGCTGACCTACCTTGCGGAAACCGGCGGCGCGCACGTCGACGAGCTGGCATTCCACTTCGGCGTCAGCCCCGACCGCATCCGCAAAGACCTATCCACCCTGTGGGTCGCCGGGCTGCCGGGGGAGAGTCCCGAAGACCTTATCGACTTCACCTTCGATGAGACCGACACGTTCGTCGCGCTACGCCAGGGCCTCGGCCTGGACCGTCCACTGCGGCTCACCCCACGCGAAACCGTCTCGCTCCTGCTCGCGCTGCGCGCCATCCAGCCCGAGGTCACCGGCGGCGTCCTGCAGGACGAACTCGCCGCCCTCATCGGCCAATTAGAAGCTCTGCTGCCCGCGGCGAGCGCCGATGTCGTCGCCGACGACCGCTTTGCCACCCTGCGAGCCGCGGTGCGCGAACGTCGCACCCTGGCCTTCGACTACGTCTCGGCAACCGACGAGACGAGCCGCCGCACGGTCGACCCGCTGCGGATCGAGGAGCGCCCGGCCGGCTGGTACCTGCTCGCGTTCTGCCACGACGCGCAGGCCGTGCGGACGTTCGCGATCGAGCGCATCGGCGGCATCGAGGACGCGCCTGAGCCCTGGCAGGCGCCGAAGAACGCGCTGGCCGGGCACGCCGATATCCCTGAGACGACGACTGTGTCGCTTCTCACGGATCCAGCCCTGAATTGGCTCGCGGAACGCTTCGCAGCCCCCAAGCCACGCCTCACGAAAGACGGCACGCTCACCTTCGAGATCGAGTTCTACTCCAAGGAACGCCTGGTTCGTACGCTGCTGTCCGTCGCGGACCGGATCACACGCGTCCATCCCCCCGAGGCCGCGCAGGTCGTCGCGGACCGCGCGCGCTACGCGCTGGGCCGGATGGCCGACGTACACGCCGCCGCCCAGACGCGTTAGTCTTAGTCCATATGGTTACTTACCATCGAGCGTAAGGAGACGCCCATGCCGAATCTGCGACCTATGGAAATCATCATCATCCTGCTGGTTATCATCGTGATCTTCGGTGCCGCAAAGCTGCCGAATATCGCCCAGAACGTGGGTAAATCCATGAAGGTCTTCAAGAAGGAAGTCAAGGAACTTCGCGAAGACGACGATGACAAGCCCACCGATCCGTACCAGGCGACCGGGGGAGTGAAGGTCGACCCGCAGCCCTACACCCCGCCGCAGCAGCCGCAGCAGCAGCCGCAGCAGCCGCAGCAGGGCGGTAACGTCGATCCGAATTCCCCGCTGTCCTAGCCGTCTGCCCTCACCGGTCCTGCTGCACCCAGGAGGACGCTCGATCTGATGCGCCAGAAGAACCCCGACGGCAGGATGCCGCTTTTTGACCACCTTAAGGAAGCGCGCCAACGCATCCTTAAGGCGGTCATCGGCATTGCGCTCGCCGCCGTCGGAGGCTGGTACCTGTATCGCCCGACGATCGAGATTCTTTCCCGTCCGCTCAAGCAGGTAGCCGCCGCCGAAGGACGCCTCGCCGAACTGAACTTCGGCACCGTCATCTCCGGCTTCGACATGCAGATGCGGGTGGCGCTCTACCTCGGCTTCTTTATCGCCTCCCCGTGGTGGATCTACCAGATTTGGGCGTTCATCGCCCCGGGGCTGACAAAGAAGGAAAAGCGCTACACGATCGGGTTTGCCGCCGCTGCGGTTCCGCTTATGGCTGCCGGCGCCGCACTCGCCTGGTGGGTGCTGCCGCAAGCCGTCCAGATCATGCTGTCCTTCGTGCCGAAGGAATCCGCGAGCCTCATGGACGCGAAGCTCTATTTCACCTTCTGTCTGCGCCTCATCGCGGTCCTCGCACTCTCGTTCTTGCTGCCGGTCATCATGGTCGGCATCAACATGGTCGGACTCATCTGCGGACGCACCTACCTGTCGTGGTGGCGGTGGGCGCTCGTCGGAATCCTCATCTTCGCGGCCCTCGCGTCCCCGCTCGGCGATCCGTGGTCGCTCATGCTGCTCGCGACGCCGATCTACCTCCTCTATCTCGGCTCATGCGTGATCGCGCTGTTTGTGGACCGGCGCCGGAAGAAGAAACTGGCAGAAAGGGACGCGCGGATCGATGCCGGACTCGAGATCTGACGTCCCCATCGTTATCGTCGCGAACCCGCATTCCGGAAACGGTCGGGCCCCCGCGATCCTCACCGAAGCCGTCGACACGCTCGCTTTATTCGGCCACGTCGTCACCATCTGCGAAGACACCCTCGAGCAAATGCAACATGAGCTCGCGCGCCACGTGCCCGGCTCGAGCGCCGTCGTCGCCATCGGCGGAGACGGCCTCATCCATCGCGTCACCCAACATCTTGCGGGGACCGACACGCCTCTCGGCATCATCCCCGCCGGCTCGGGCAACGACATTGCGCGAGCCCTGCGCCTGCGGCGCAACCCATCGCAGGCACTGAAGGAAATCTGTAACGCGCTCACCTGGCCAGAGTTCACCCAAGAAATCGACTTGTTAAAGGTTCGCGGCGCCGACTTCGACGCCTGGGTCGTCGCCGTGGTCTCACTCGGCCTGGACGCCAAGGTGAACTACCGCGCCGTCAACAAGACCGCCGGCTGGGGACGATGGCGCTATGTCACCGCCCTGATCGGCGAGCTCGCCGAAATGCAGGCCGACACGTACACGATCTCGCTCGACGGAGGGGCGCCCCACGAGATGACTGGAATCGTCGCCGCGGTTGCGAACCTCGGCTACTTCGGATCCGGCATGCAGATCGCCCCAATGGCCCACGCGAAGGGTCAAGTCCCTTGTAGTGGTGTAACGGCGTTTTCCTCTCGTTTGGGGTTTTAGCTTGCTAGTGCGGGCGTGTCGGTATCGGTCATGGTCGT
>NZ_MQVR01000002.1 GCF_001907295.1 Bowdeniella nasicola | reverse complement strand
GGCTTCATCACTACAATCATCACAGACCCCATACCGGGATCGGTGGTCTTACTCCATCAGAACGCGTTCACAACCTCACGGGGAACTACATCTAGCCCGCCGCTAGGACCGTAAGGCCGCGATCAATTCCGCGAGAGCGGGTGGTCGCGGCCTTCCCTTAATCATCGCGATGCCGATCGGCAGGCGGGAGATGCGGTCCTCCAGCGGCACCCACGCGAGCCCGCGGATGGCGGTGAGGTCGGCGAGCTGCATCGGCAGCAGGCAGAGCGTGTCGAGGTCGAGCACGCTGGTGAGCAGCACGTTCCACGAGTCGTTCGTGAAGACGACGTCGGGGGAGAACCCGGCCTGCTGGCAGCGTTCTTCGAGCATCTCGCCGAGCACGTAGTTATCGGATAGCGACGAAAACTTTGGCCGGCAAGGTCGGAATAGGTCACGGCATGACGTGTGGCCAAGGGGTGGTCCTCGCACATGACGGCGGCGACGGTATAGGTGCCGTAATCGCCGGACAGGGGCTGAATCTCCAGATCGGGCTCGTAGCAGGGGAATGAGACCACGCCTATGTCCAGCTGGCCGCTCGCGATCTCACGCTGCATCGCGCGCGATCCGGACTGCACGAGCGAGACTTCGACGTCGGGGTGGCTCGCCATGAACCGGGTGATCTGGGGCATGAACTGCATCGAGAACAAAACGGTGAGGCCGACGCGAATGCGGCTCTTATCGGGCGCACCGAGGGCCCGCACCTGATGGGCGACCTCGTCGATCCGCTCGAGGATGGGGCTGCCCTTGTCGTATAGGAGCTGGCCGGCGGGCGTGAGCGACAGGGGAGTGGTGGAGCGGTCCAGGAGTTGGACGCCGAGCGACTTTTCAAGCTTTTGGATCGCGACGGTCAGCGTCGGTTGTGTCACGAAGAGTGTGCGCGCCGCCCCCGACATGCTGCCGGCGTCGGCGACGGCAACAAAATACTTCAGCTGGCGGAAATCCACTCTTGCAGACTACGTTGCGGGACGGAGCGGGTAAAGGAGAGCGAAAAAGCTAGGGTGGCCCTATGGAGTCCACAGTTCGAGTCGCGGTACAAGGCGAGATCGGGTCAAATTCGGATCGGGCCGTGCAGCAGATGCTGCCGGGCGCACAGGTGGTGCCCTGCGAATCGTTTACCGCGGCGTTCGACGCGATCCACGATGGCCAGGCTGATCTCGCGTTGATCCCGGTCGAGAACTCCTCGGCGGGACGCGTCGCGGATCCGCACCTGCTGCTACCCGGCTCGGACCTTCACATCATTGGCGAGCATTTCCTGCCTATCCACTTTGACCTCGTCGCGATCCCGGAGGCGACGTTCGAGACGATTCAGACCGTGCGCAGCCACGTGCATGCCTTCGGCCAGTGCTCCCAGCTGATGCGCGAGCGCGAATGGCGTCGTCACGTTAGCGCGGATACGGCGGGCGCCGCCCGCGAGGTCGCACTGCTGAAAGACCCGAGCATCGCCGCGCTCGCCCCGGTGGGGACGGCCGAGCGTTTCGGCCTGAAAGTGCTGCGCTCCCACGTCGAGGATTCGGCCCAAAACGCGACCCGCTTCGTGCTGCTGTCACCCAAATCGACGATCACGGATACGAAACCCGCGATCACGACGCTGCTGTTTCGCGTCCGCAACGTGCCCGCCGCGCTATATAAGTGCCTCGGCGGATTCGCGACGAACTCGGTCAACATCACGAAACTCGAGAGCTACCAGCTGGGAGGGACGTTCTTCGCGTCGCAGTTCTATATCGACATCGACGGGCACGTCGAGGACACGAGCGTCCAGCTCGCGCTCGAGGAGCTCGAATTCTTTGTCACCGACCTGAAGATCCTCGGCTGCTACCCGGCCCACCCCTACCGCGGGAACCTCGATGAGCCCTCGTGTGAAAGACATCGCGAGCGCGCATGAAATGACGGGCGTGAAGCGGCGGTCATTGCTCGATACACTACCGGGTAGCTGATCTTCATTTCCGACCCAAGGATGCACCACCCGTGAGTAGCACCAAGCCGCTGTCTGTCGCCGTTGTGGGAGCCGGACCTGCCGGCATTTACGCCTCCGATATCCTCGCGAAATCAGGCCTCGATGTCTCGATCGACCTGTTCGAAAAGCTCCCGGCGCCCTACGGCCTGGTGCGCTACGGCGTCGCCCCCGACCATCCGCGGATCAAGCAGATCATCGTCGCCCTGTACAAGATCCTGCAGCGCGGCGACATCCGCCTCATCGGTAACGTCGAGGTCGGCAAGGACGTCACGGTCGAAGACCTGCGCGCGCACTACGACGCCGTCATCTTCTCGACGGGCTCCGATGACGACGCGCCGCTGCCCATCCCGGGCATTGACCTCGACGGCTCCTACGGCGCCTCGAAGTTCGTGTTCTGGTACGACGGCCACCCGGACTATCCGCGCACGTGGCCGCTTGAGGCCGAACAGGTCGCCGTCATCGGCAATGGCAACGTCGCACTCGACGTCGCCCGCATTCTCGCCAAGCACGTCGAGGACCTCATGCCGACGGAGATCCCCGAAAACGTCGTCGAGGGCCTGAAGGCTTCGCCCGTCACCGACGTGCACGTCTTCGGCCGTCGCGGCCCCGCCCAGGTGAAGTTCTCGCCGCTCGAACTGCGCGAACTCGGCAAGGTGCCCGACGTCGACGTCATCGTCTACGAAGAGGATTTCGACTTCGACGAAGGCAGCGAGGAAGCGATCCGCACGTCGAACCAGACGAAGCAGGTCGTCAAAACCCTCGTCGACTGGACGCTGAAGGACCCGGCGGAGTGCACGGCCTCGCGCCGCATCCACCTGCACTTCTTCCACCGCCCGGTCGAGCTCATCGGGACCGACAAGGTCGAGGCGATCCGCACCGAGCGCACCGAGCTCGTCGGCGACGGCACCGTGCGCGGCACCGGCGAATTCATCGACACTCCCGTGCAGGCCGTCTACCGCGCCGTCGGCTACTACGGCTGCGAGGTCCCCGGCCTGCCCTTCGATTCCGCCCGTGGCGTCATCCCGAACGACGAAGGCCGCGTCCTCGGCGAGGACGGCGAGGTCATGCCCGGCATTTACGCGACGGGCTGGATCAAGCGCGGGCCCGTCGGCCTCATTGGTTCGACGAAGTCCGACGCCCAGCAGACCATCGGCCACCTCGTCGAGGATGCGGAGGCCGGCAAGCTGCACGCCACCTCGGATGCGATCGGCCACGAGGCGATGATGGCTGACCTCGACGCGCGCGGCGTGCGCTACACGACGTGGCAGGGCTGGGAACTGCTCGACGCCTATGAGCGTGAACTCGGCGAAACCTACGGCGAACTCGGCAGCGGCAAGACCCGCGAGCGCGTCAAGGTCGTCGAGCGGGAAACCATGACGGCCATCGCGCGTGGCGAAGACCACGATGGCCGGCTCTATTAGCGATAACGGCGGGGAATACTCCCGCTTTCGGAATCGTTGACCTGAATATGCACAGGCATTACAACGGTTTGAAGACCGCCCTCCTGCTGGGCGGCATGTGGGCACTACTCATGGCGCTTGGCGCCCTCGTGTCCCGCGGAATGAACACGCCCTGGCTGCTGTGGGTCTTCGCCCTCGGCGGCCTCGTCATGACGTTCATTTCCTACTGGAACTCCGACAAGATCGCGGTCCGTTCGATGAACGCCTATCCCGTCAGTCGGGAACAGGCGCCGCGGCTCTATGCGATCGTCGAGGAACTCTCGGCGCGCGCGAACCAGCCGATGCCCCGGCTCTACATCGCGCCGACGAACCAGCCGAACGCGTTTGCCACCGGCCGCAACCCGCAAAACGCTGCCGTGTGCTGCACCGAGGGGATCTTGCAGATCCTGAACGAGCGCGAACTGCGTGGCGTCCTCGGCCACGAGCTCATGCACGTGTACAACCGCGACATCCTCACGTCCTCGGTCGCCGCGGCGATCGGTGGTGTCATCACCTCGATCGCGCAGTTCCTCATGTTTTTTGGTGGCGGCCGTAACCGCGAGGGCGGCAACTCGCTCGCGATGCTCGCGATGGCGCTGCTCGCCCCGTTCGCCGCGACCGTCATCCAGCTGGCCGTCTCCCGCACCCGCGAATACGACGCGGATGAGGACGGCGCAAAGCTCACGGGCGACCCGCTGGCGCTCGCGAGCGCGCTGAAGAAGCTCGAGTCCGGGGTATCGGCGCGTCCGCTACCGGACACCCCGGACCTGCAGTCGGTCTCGCATCTCATGATCGCGAACCCGTTCCGCGGCGGGGGACTGAAGAACCTGTTCGCGACGCACCCGCCGATGGCTGACCGCATCGGTCGGCTGGAGAAGATGGCGGGCTACTAAACCGTTAGCGGTAGTTGACGAACTGCAACGCCGCATCGATCTCGGCGCCCTTCAGGAGAGCAATGACCTCCTGGAGGGCGTCACGCGATTTCGAGCTGACGCGCAGCTCATCGCCCTGGATCTGCGCCTTGACGCCCTTGGGGCCCTCGTCGCGGATCAGCTTCGTCAGCTTCTTCGCGTTTTCCTGGCTGAGGCCCTCCTTGAGCGTGCCCTCGAGGCGGTATTCCTTGCCGGAGGCCTTCGGTTCCTTGTCTCCCAGGTCGATGGCCTTCAGGGAGACGCCGCGTCGCACGAGCTTGGACTGGAACACGTCGAGGATCGCAAGGACGCGCTCCGCGGAGTTCGCCACCATGACGATCGTGTCCCCCGACCACGTGATCGAGGCACCGACGTTCTTGAAGTCATAGCGCTGGCTTACTTCTTTCGCGGCCTGGTTCAGGGCGTTGTCGACCTCCTGGCGATCGACCTTGCTGACGACGTCGAATGAGGAATCAGCCATGAGTGCTCCTAGATTGTGGTGTGTTCAGTCACGTTCACGAACGCGACCCTGCTAACAGCCCACATTATCGGCAAAAGCGCGACGGGGCTCACGTCGGGCGATTTGGCATTGCTCGCGTATCTCCTGCTAATCTGGCTTTCGCACCACTTGCGTGCACGGCGGGTTGCCCGAGCGGCCAAAGGGAGCTGACTGTAAATCAGCCGCGGAATGCTTCGGGGGTTCGAATCCCTCACCCGCCACCAAAGAAAACCAGAGTCTGAAGTTGAATCCGGCTCTGGTTCTTTTTATGTGTGGCCGCCTCCCCGCGCGGGAGCGGCGGGTTGTGTGACGATGAGGTCACCCCCTAAGGGCTCCCTTCATGCCGCAACCTTAAGGAGTGCCCCTGTACCGGGGACCGTCTATTGGTTTCGGAGTATTCCTGGCCGTCGTCGGCGCGATCCTTGCGTTCGCCGTCGCCGATCGGTTTTCGGGAGTCAACCTCCAGATGATCGGATATATCTGCCTCGCCGCTGGCGTCGTCCTCGTGCTCATCGGAATCGCGATGGGAGCCCGCTCGGGCCGCAGCGCGACCGAGCGTCACGTGACCCGCGACGCTGCCGGTGGAACCCACGAGTCGATCGAGCATCGCGACGTCTAAAAAGTGTGTGGCACGACACCGAACCGCAATTTCCCATTAACCGGAGTTGTTGTGTAAAGTCATCTACGCCGCCCCGATAGCTCAGTCGGCAGAGCGTCTCCATGGTAAGGAGAAGGTCAAGGGTTCGATTCCCTTTCGGGGCTCTGGTTCTGTTAAGGACCGACCACGGATGCGTAAGCATTCGGCCTGGCGGGGTAGCTCAGATGGTTAGAGCGCACGACTCATAATCGTGAGGTCGCGGGTTCGATCCCCGCCTCCGCTACCAAAGCTAGTAAGAACCGCCCTGCGGTTACCGACGAACGTGAGGAACGAACGTGGCCAGCAAGTCCGCGGATGTGCGCCCCAAGATCACGCTTGCATGCGAGGACTGCAAGGAGCGCAACTACATCACCAAGAAGAACCGCCGGAACACCCCGGATCGACTCGAGCTCCCGAAGTACTGCCCGCGCTGCAACAAGAAGACGAATCACCGCGAGACGCGCTAGCACTTATCGCGTCGTCCCCTAGTCTTGGGGCATGACTTCCCAAAGCAAACGGCCCACGAGTGTCAGTCTTGACCTCGTGGGCCGAACTTATGGTCCAGCCACCTACGAGGTAGCCGCGGTCAAACTGCGCGAATTTGCGCAGGCGACGGGCGCGAGCAACCCGATCTACTTCGAGCGCGAGGTCGCGCAACGCGAGGGTTACCGCGACGTCGTCGCGACGCCGACGTTCGCCGTCGTCCCCGCCCAGGCCGCCGAGGCCGCCTATATCTCCGACCCCGCGTCGGGCATCGACTTCACCCGCGTCGTGCACGCCGATGAGTCCTTCACTCACATTCGTCCGATCGTCGCGGGCGATGTCCTGTCGACAACGGTTGAGGTGACGAACCTCGTCGATCGCGGTCCGCTCACCCTCGTGACGACGACCGCGCGAATCCACGATGCCGATGACGATCTGGTGTGCGTTGTGACGTCGACGCTCGCCGTGAGGGGGCAGTGACATGAGCAGCGAGATTTCCGTCGGCGATGAACTGTTCGCCACCACGGTCGAGATCGATCGGACGATGCTCGTCGCGTACGCGGGTGCGTCGGGGGATCACAATCCCATCCACTACAACGACGCCGCGGCGAGCGCGGCCGGGCTGCCCGGGGTACTCGCGCACGGCATGCTGACGATGGGGCTCGCGGCGACGGCGCTCGCGCAGTGGGCCGACGACCCGCATCTCGTCACCGAGGTCTCGACGCGGTTCTCGCGGCCGGTCGTCGTGCCCGGCGATGGCGTCGCCACCCTCGACATCGTCGGGGTCGCGGGCGAGGTCACCGACGAGGCGATCCGCGTCGATCTCAAAGTCACGTGCGAGGGCAAGGGCGTGCTCACGCGTGCGCGCGCGCTGGTGGAAAAAGCCTGAGTATTGTGGAGCTATGAGTTGCTCCGTTCCCGACAAGGGTCCCGCGATCAGTGTTGAGCCCGTCGCCTCCTGGGCGCCGCGGCCTACCGATCAGGCGCCGGTGCGTTTTTCCGATCTCACGACGCTGCGAATCGGTGGCGAGATCGGGGAATACCACGAGGTCGATGGGGCAGAGGAGCTCGCGGCCGCCGTCGCGGCGACCGACGAGGGGGGCAAGAAACTGCTCGTCATCGGCGGGGGCTCCAACCTCGTTGCCGCCGATGCGGCGTTCGACGGCGTCGTCATCCGCGATACGCGCCAGTGGATCGAGCTCGAGGCCGAGGACGGCTGCGGCGGCGCGGCCGTGCGCGTGAGCGCGGGCCAACCGTGGGATGCGTTCGTCGCGCACACGATCGAAAACGGCTGGATGGGCGTCGAGGCGCTGTCCGGAATCCCCGGCACCGTCGGGGCGGCGCCCGTGCAGAACGTCGGCGCCTACGGCCAGGAGGTCTCCGGCACGATCTCGGCCGTGCGCGTGTTCGACCGGCTGGAAAAGCAGCGGCGGCTCCTGACGCTCGCCGAGCTCGGCTTCGGCTACCGCACGTCGCTGCTGAAGCGATCGCTGACCGATACCGAGGCCGGCGGGGGCCGGACGTGGGGCCCGACGGGACGCTTCGTCGTCCTCGAAGTCTCCTTCCAGATGCGGCTCGCGACGCTGTCCGAGCCGGTGCGCTATGCGGAGCTCGCGCGCACGCTCGGCGTCGAGCTGCACGATCGCGCGCCCGCCGTCGACGTGCGGCAGGCGGTGCTCGAGCTGCGCCGGTCCAAGGGCATGGTGCTGGACGAAGCCGATCACGACACGTGGTCGGCGGGGTCGTTCTTCACCAACCCGATCATCGAGGCCGCGCACGCTGACGAGCTGCCCGAGGGTGCGCCACGCTATCCCGTCACAGATCCCACGAAGGTGCGCAGCATCGGGCAGGAACCGCCCGTCGTCGACGGGCTCGTGAAGACCAGCGCGGCATGGCTCATCAACCATGCCGGGTTCGACAAGGGCTACGGCATGCCGGGGCCCGCTGCGCTGTCGGGCAAGCACGCGCTCGCGCTGACCAACCGGGGCGAGGCCACCGGCGCCGATATCCGCGAACTCGCCGCCACCGTCCAGGCGGGGGTGCGCGAGGCGTTCGGGATCGAGCTCGTGCCCGAACCTATCGTCCTGTAGCCGCAAGCGGCGCGAACTGCGCGTCGAGCAGGCGTGCGAGGGCCGCGGGATCGACCTCGAGATTGCGGCCGCGCTGGCCGGCCGAGACGATAATCGTCGGCTGCGTGCGAGCACTATCGTCGATGAAACACGGCAGCGCCGTCGTCGATCCGATCGCCGTGATCCCGCCCATGACGTAGCCGGTGGCGCGCTCGGCTGCCGTGCGCTCGGCGAGCCGCGCCTTCTTCGCCCCACGGGCCCGCGCGACGACCTTCAGGTCGAGGCGCGCGGCGACCGGGACGAGGGCGAAGATGAGCTCGCCTGCCGCGTCGACGACGAGCGTCTTGAACACCTTCGGCGCGGGCAGGCCGGTGAGGGCGACAGCTTCGTCGCCGAAATTATGGTCGCCGGACGCCGCCTCGTAGGTGCGCACGCGGGCGGTGATGCCGGCTTCGCTCAGGATGCGTTCAGCTCGCGTCGCTGCCAT
Organism: Bowdeniella nasicola; assembly: GCF_001907295.1. GTDB lineage: Bacteria > Actinomycetota > Actinomycetes > Actinomycetales > Actinomycetaceae > Bowdeniella > Bowdeniella nasicola. Next base: position 75,484 of record NZ_MQVR01000002.1, on the reverse strand, counting down.
GGTCACGCTCCAAAAAAATCGACGGCGTTCGCGACGGTGGCGATGACGTCGCGGTCGGACAGGATCGCGAAGTGGCCGGGCCGCGTCAGATCGATCTGGTGGGCGCCCGGCAGGTGCGCGTGCTGCGGAACGTGCGGGTCGAAGCTCGGCTGGATCGAGACGATGCGCGCATCGCTTTCGTGCGGCGACATTGCGGCGGAAATCATCGCGGAGCCGGGCCGCAGGGAGCGCACGCCCAGACCCGGCCAGAACAGCGATGCATAGCGCGAGCCCTGCCACGGCGTCGCGAGCGCCACCATGCCGGCGATGCGGTGCCCTTCAGCGCCCATCATCACCTGCTTGCCGACGAGGCCGCCCTTGGAGTGTGCGAGGAGGATGACGCTGGTGAGATCATTGGCGACGAGATAGCGCTCGACGCGCTCGCGCAGCCACGACATCGGCGCGAGCTGGCGAGCCAGGTGCGGGACACGGTGGATGGTGTGGCCGCGGCGGCGCAGCGGCCGCGTGAGTTCGCGCAGATCGGTGGGAGTCTCATAAATTCCGGGCAGCACAATGATGTCGTGGCGGCGCTCTCGGGCAAGGGGCTCCTTGCCGGCCAGCCGGGCGATGAACCGGTCGAAGGGAGCCCGCAGCCGGAGCGCCGTGAAGGCTCGATAGTCCGCCGACCAGTCCCGCCAGTGCGGCGCCGCGGTACGCAGATCGCTCACGATATCGCGGGCCACGGTGGCCCCACGACGCAGTCGGTCGGCGATCTGCCGCAGCATTAGGAATACACCTCGGTTTCGAGAAACTCGGTGATGAGGCCGAAAATCTCGGTGTCGTGAGCGTAGATGACGCTGTGCGCCGCGCCCGAGACGACACGTGGGTTTGCCGCGCCGAGCCACTCCAGCCATGCCGTCGGGCAGATATAGTCGTATTCGCCGCGCACGAGCAGCGTCGGGCACTGCACGAGCGGGATTCGCTGCTCGATCGGGTAGCGCATCATCTGGGGGAGTACGTCGAGGAACCATGCGATGCCGCACTGCAGGTAGGCGCGTACCGCGATCAGTCGCAGCTGGCGTGATTCGTGCACCGAGGACTGCGCGAACCGCAGTACCTGTAGGGCGACGTTGCGCTCCGCGTCGTTGACCGGCGGCCCGATGAGGACCCCGGCCTGCGCGTAGTCGGGGGCCTTCGCCATGAGCTCGGTGACGACCTGGGCGCCCATGGAGTGCCCGATGATGATCGGTTTTTCAACGCCGTGCGCGACGAGCACCTGGTGGATGACACCTGCGAAGCCCGCGATCGAGAGTGGTTCGGGCGGCTGGGGCAGGTTCGCGAAGCCCGGCATGTCGATGAGGAACACCTCGCCAAGGCCTGACAGGTCCTCGGAGAGCTTCACGAAATAACGCGAGGAGACACCCATCCCGTGGATGAGGACGAACGTCGGTCGGGTGTGCTCTTTCTGGGGGCCAGTGTTGGGCAGACCCGGGAACCGGTCGCCCGGCGTGGAACCCGGTCCCGAATAGGCCTTGCGGAAGATGCGTACCCACGTGTCGTGCGTGCGCACGAGCTCCGCCGAGAGCCGGTCGATCGGGTTGTCCTTACGGCGAAAAACGGGACGAAGCTTGATCGGACGTTGGCGGCGTAGGGGGCGGGTCACGGATCCAAGCTTATCCAGTCGTCGACCTCCGCTAACCATGTTTTCTTCGCCGCGTCGGAGGCGAGCGAGGCACGGATCGAGGAGCGGGCAAGGTCGGCGAGTTCCGCATCGCTCAGTTTGTGATCGCGGCGCGCGATCTCGTACTGGTCGACGAGCCGGGAGCGGAACAGCAGGGGGTCATCGGCGCCGAGGGCGATATCGGCGCCCGCTGCCATGAGCTGGCGCAGCGGAACCTGGGATGGCCCGTTGTAGACGCCGAGCGAGACGTTAGATGCCGGGCAGACCTCGAGGGCAATGCCGTCGGCGACGAGCCGGTCGAGCAGTTCGGGATCTTCTCCGGCGCGCACGCCGTGGCCGAGGCGGCGCGGTTTGAGGTGCGCGATCACCTGCCGGATGTGGTCCGGCCCGAGGAGTTCACCGCCGTGCGGTACCCCGGGCAGGCCGGCGTGGCGGGCGAGGCGGAACGCGGAAGCGAACTCGGAAGTATCGCCTGCGCGCTCATCGTTCGACAGCCCGAAGGCGACGACACCGCCGGGCGCATCGGAGGCGTACTGCGCGGCGAGTCGCGCGAGGGTGCGCGCATCGAGGGGATGGCGGATGCGTGAGGCCGCGACGATAACGCCGACCTCGACCCCCGTCGCCTCTGAGGCCTCGCGCGCCTCGTCGAGGATGATCTCCAGTGCGGGCGTGATGCCGCCGACGAAGGGGGCATAGGATGTGGGATCGACCTGGATCTCAAGGCGACGGCTGCCCTCGGCCGCATCGTCCTCGGCGGCCTGACGTACGATCCGGCGCATCGTCCGCTCGGAGCGGACGACCGCGCGGGCCGCGTCGTAATGCCGCTGGAAACGGAACCAGCCGCGCTGGTCGGCGGGAAAGTGCAGCGCGTCAGTATCCGTGAGGGAATCGGGCAGACGCACGCCGATCTCGTCGGCGATATTGCGCAGGCTCTCGTGCCGTAGCGAACCCGTAAAGTGCAGATGCAGGTGCGCCTTGGGCAGGGTCGTCAAATCGCGCACGACCCCATTCTGACAGATCGCGCGGCTGTGGTTGGCTAGAGTCATGACGAGCGAGCTAGCTTCCCCTGCCGAGCTCCTAGACATCGATCACGCGCGCGCCGCGGTGATCGATGCTTGGCTCGCTGATGCTGGCGCGCTGGAGACGATGCGGCGGCGCTCGATGTTCTATCTGCCGTATCCCGTCGCTGTCTTTGACGCCACCGTCGCGGGGGAGGAACGCATCTTCGTCCTGACGTCGGCTCGCACTCCCGAGGAAAGGACCGGAGGGGAGCTGACTGTCTTCGCATACCCCGATGACCCCTTCCTTCCCGAGCTGGCTCACCTTGCGCGTCACCCGGGCGCGCAGTTGCTCGCCTACCGGCCCACCCGGCGTGCGGTCCTCTCACTGCCGGGCGTGGGCTTTGCAAAGGTGAGCTCGCCCGCACGCATTGCACGTCTCGCGCATGCCCATGACCTGCTGCGTGATGCGGGCCTGCCCGCCGCTCAGGTTGTGCAGCGGCACCGCGGCTACCTCATCACGTCTCGCGTGCGGGGTCGGCCGCTCACCAGCATGCTGAACGAATGTGGGGGAGCGGAGACCTACCGGCAGGTGCGCGGTTTGCTCGACGCGCTGCCCGCCGCGGCGCTTGAACTGCCCGCGAGGCCATCGTGGTGCGAGCGGATCGAGCGGCACGCCGATCTGGCCCGCGCGCTCTTCCCAGACCCGCGAATCGACGTCGTCGCACGGGTCGTCGCCGCGGAGATTGCGGCGGGCGCGCCGGGCGATCTCGTGCCCACCCACGGCGACTTCTACGAATGCAATGTCCTCACCGATGGCCGGCACATCACGGGGCTGCTCGACATCGATACGCTCGGGCCGGGCTGGCGGATCGACGACGTGGCATGCCTGCTCGGACACCTGTCGGCCGTTCGGTGGTATCGTGACGATGTGCTCTACCGGCGGCGCGTCACGGACCTGTTTCGTGCCGCGTGCGAGGATCATGATGCTGCCCGGCTCGCGGTCCGCACCGCTGGCGTGTTGGTTACGCTCGTGCCCGGCGCCATGCGCCTCGCACAGCGCCCGGCCTGGGAGAAGCGCGATATCGCTGATCTGCGGCTCGGGATCGCTCGCGGCTGGCTGGCCGCCGCGGAGATTTAGGGGGAAATCATGGCAAAGCACACTCGCCGCTGGTTGACCATCTCGAGCGCGGTCGTCCTCGTGGCACTCGCGGCGCCGCAGGCCTGGCGATTTGGGGCCGCCGCGTCGCGCATCGACGTGCCCGCCGCTCACGAGGCCGACGTACTTGTCGTCTTAGGTGCCGCGATCTGGGGCAAAGACACCCCCTCGCCGTATCTGCGCTACCGCCTGGACGAGGCCCTGGAGCACCGTCGGGACGGCACCCCGATCGTCGTCTCGGGTGATGGTCGCGACCCGAACTGGTCGGAGACGACCGTAATGAAGAAGTATCTGCATGAAAATGGCGTCGCGCTGGACGATATTGCGGAAGACCCGCATGGCCTCGACTCGATGGCGACGTGCCGCTACGTCGCCGAGAACTATCCCGGACGCAAGGTCGCATTCGTCTCGCAGGGCTACCACCTGCCGCGCGTGATCGCGCTGTGCCGATCGATCGGCGTGGACGGCTACGGATTTGCTGACCAGCGCGGCCGACAGCATTCGAGCACGTGGACTAGCGGCGTTCTGCGCGAAATCCCCGCTACGTATAAGGCTGCCTTCGAAGCGATTGCCGCCCACGTGGAATAGCCCCCCGGGCCCTCGGTGTTGATATAAGTGGACGGCGAAGGCCGCCTCATCTCGGATCAACACGGGGGACGCATGCGCGCGATACTCAACATCATTTGGCTCATCTTCGGTGGCCTGTGGCTTGCCCTGGGCTACCTACTGTTCGGGATCATCGCCTGCATTTTCATCGTGACGATCCCCGCCGGCATCGCGTCCTTCCGGATGGCGGGCTACGCCCTGTGGCCGTTCGGTCGCACCGTCGTCGCAGACCCGCATGCGGGCTCGATGTCGGCGATCGGTAACGTCATCTGGTTCTTTATCGCCGGCATCTGGCTCGCGATCGGTCACATCATGACGGCCGCGGCGCAGGCGGTCACGATCATCGGGATCCCGCTCGCGATCGCGAACGTCAAGATGATCCCGGTGACGTGCTTCCCGTTCGGCAAGATCGTCGTGCCCGTCTCCGCGATGCCGCAGGGCTACACCCAGCTCAACGCGGTTCGGCTCTAGGAGTCAGCCAAAAGTTTTTGGATCCGCTCGATACCTGCGACGAGATCCTCATCGCCGAGCGCGTAGGACAGGCGCAGGTATCCGGGCGTGCCGAAGGCTTCGCCGGGAACGACCGCAACCTCGGCCTGATCCAGGATGACGCCGGCCAGATCGGCAGAGGATTCGACCTTGACGTCGCCGATCGTGCGGCCGAGCACGCCGTGGACAGTGGGGTAGGCATAAAACGCGCCGGTCGGCGTCGGGACGCTGAAACCGTCGATCGCCGAGAGCATCTCGACCATCGTCTTGCGGCGACGATCGAATGCCTCGCGCATCCGCGCCACCTCATCGAGCGAGCCGGTCAGGGCCGCGATCGCTGCGCGCTGCGCGACGTTGCACACGTTCGAGGTGAGGTGCGACTGGAACGAGGTGGCTGCCTTAATGACATCGGCGGGGCCGACCATCCAGCCGACGCGCCAGCCGGTCATCGCGTAGGTTTTTGCGACGCCGTTGAGCACGATCGTCGTATCGGCGAGCTCCGGCACGAGCTTGACGATGGGGGAGAAGACCGCGTCGTCGTAGACCAGGTGCTCGTAGATTTCGTCGGTGATGACCCACACGCCGTGCTCGAGCGCCCAGCGCCCGATTTCTTCGGTCTCCTCGGGTGTGTAGACCGAGCCCGTCGGGTTAGACGGAGAGCAGAACAGCAGCGCCTTGGTGCGCTCGGTGCGGGCCGCCTCGAGTTGGGCGACGCTCACCTTGTAGTTGGTGTCGGCCCCGGCGACGACGGGCACGGCCGTCCCGCCGGCGAGAGCGATCGCCTCCGGGTAGGTCGTCCAGTACGGGGCGGGCAGCAGCACTTCGTCGCCCTCGTTGACGATCGCGGCGAAGGCCTGGAATACCGCCTGCTTGCCGCCGTTGGTGACGAGGACCGTGGCCGGGTCGATCTCATAGCCCGAATCACGCTTTGTCTTATCGGCGATCGCCTGCTTCAGTGTCGGAAGGCCCGCGGCCGGCGTGTAGCGGTGATTCGCGGGGTCCTGGCACGCAGCCACGGCGGCGTCAACGATCGCGGCGGGCGTCGGGAAATCCGGTTCGCCGGCACCGAAACCGATAACGGGGCGACCGGCAGCCTTCAGGGCCTTGGCCTTCGCATCGACGGCGAGAGTCGCCGACGGGGTGATGGCGGCAAGGCGGGCGGACAGACGGCCGGCAGATGCAGTTTCTTCGCTCTTCACCTCGCCATTGTTGCGAATCTCGTCGCATGCGCCTAGCGTCTTTCACCATCCGGACCCTCGTCGGGCAAAGAAATTAGACGCGAGACGCGGCTAGCCCATATGATGGACCGGCGCACGTGACGAACACGATACGGCAGCGGTAAAAAACTGCGGTAGACTCGTGCGAGTGCCCGCTACAGCTGTAGCGGAATAGGGCAGTGGCGCAATTGGTAGCGCACCGGTCTCCAAAACCGGCGGTTGTGGGTTCGAGTCCCTCCTGCCCTGCCAGACCAGCTCGCGGTTCGGCGCAGCGTGACATATTCCAGGTCCTCGCCCACCCGGCCGCGAGGGCCTGAACCTTTGCCGAGACAACGAGGAGCCAGCGTGAGCCAATCCGCCGAAACCGGCGCCGGTAAGTCCCGTCCCGCGGCGAACCGCGAAAAGCGCGGTCTATTCGCGCGCATTGCCCTGTTCTACCGCCAGGTGGTGGCCGAACTCCGCAAGACGGTTCGCCCGACCAAGACAGAGCTGTGGACGTTCTTCACCGTCGTCCTCATCTTCGTCCTTGCCGTGATGGCCTACGTCGGCGTCCTCGACTTCGTCTTTGGCAAGCTCGTCCTCTTTATCTACGGCCGCTAGGTCAGTAAAGGCAGGTAACTCTCAGTGTCCGACACGATTGAGACTCCCGAATCGCCCGCCGGCGACGAGAACGTCGCTGCTGACGGCGCGCTCGAGGTCGACCCGTTGGAGGATCTGCGTCGCTCCCTGCGCATGCAGGACGGTAACTGGTACGCCATCCACACCTACGCCGGCTACGAGCGCAAGGTGAAGGCCAACCTCGAGATGCGCAGCGAATACCTGCAGGTCGAGGACAAGATCCACGAAGTCCAGGTCCCGATGGAAGAAGTCATCGAGATCAAGAACACGAAGCAGAAGAAGGTCTCGCGCGTTCGCATCCCGTCCTACGTCCTCGTGCGTCTCGACGACGATGAGGCCACCTGGGACCGCGTCTGGGATGCCGTCCGCCACACGCCCGGCGTTACCGGCTTCGTGGGCGATGCTTACCACCCGATCCCGCTGACGCTCGACGAGGTCTTCGACATGCTCTCGCCGTCCGTCGCGCAGCAGGCCTCGGAAGAAATCGGCAAGCCCGTCGAGACCGCCACCCCGATCCTCGTCGACTTCGAGGTTGGCGAGGCCGTGACCGTGACCGATGGTCCGTTCGAGACCATGGCGGCCACGATCTCCGAAATCGATGCCGCAGCCCAGAAGCTGCAGGTACTCGTCACGATCTTCGGCCGGGAAACCCCGGTCGAGCTGAGCTTCGACCAGGTGAAGAAGGACTAGTTCCCCGCCTGCCAGAAAGCTCAGTGCCGGTGCCTGCCGGTACACCACCACATATCCAACTAGATAGGACCCAACATGCCTCCCAAGAAGAAGGTTGCCGGTCTGATCAAGCTCCAGATCCAGGCCGGTGCGGCCAACCCCGCACCGCCGATCGGTCCCGCGCTCGGTCAGCACGGCGTCAACATCATGGAGTTCTGCAAGGCGTACAACGCCGCGACTGAGTCGCAGCGCGGTAACGTCGTGCCGGTCGAAATCACCGTTTACGAAGACCGCTCCTTCACGTTCATCACGAAGACCCCGCCGGCGGCGGAACTCATCAAGAAGGCTGCCGGTCTGCAGAAGGCTTCGGGCCGCCCGAACACCGAAAAGGTGGGCAAGCTGACCCGCGCCCAGGTCGAAGAGATCGCCCAGACCAAGATGGCCGACCTCAACGCTAACGACATCGACGCCGCCGCGAAGATCATCGCCGGCACCGCCCGTTCCATGGGCATCGAGGTCGAAGGCTAATCACCCCCACAGTGGCAGGAGCCGCGCGCTCCGTACCACGACTGCAAGGAGAAATAAGCAGATGGCAAAGCGCAGCAAGAACTACCTGAAGGGGCAGGAGAAGATCCACCCCGGCGAGCTGTACGGCCCCCAGGATGCCGTTCGCATCGCGAAAGAAACCGCCACTACCAAGTTCGACTCCACGGTCGATGTCGTGTTCCGTCTCGGCGTCGATCCCCGTAAGGCAGACCAGATGGTGCGCGGCACCGTCAACCTGCCGCACGGCACCGGCAAGACCGCCCGGGTCCTGGTCTTCGCCGTGGGTGAGCGCGCCCAGCAGGCACTGGACGCCGGAGCCGACGAAGTCGGTGGCGACGAGCTCATCGAGAAGGTTGCCGGAGGCTACGTCGACTTCGACGCCGCCGTCGCGACGCCGGACATGATGGGCAAGGTCGGCCGCCTTGGCCGCGTGCTCGGCCCCCGTGGCCTTATGCCGAACCCGAAGACGGGCACTGTCACCATGGACGTGGCCAAGGCCGTCAACGACATCAAGGGTGGCCGCATCGAGTTCCGCGTGGACAAGCACTCCAACCTCCACTTCCTCATCGGTAAGGCCTCCTTCACCGAAAAGCAGCTCGTGGAGAACTACGCGGCGGCGCTCGACGAAATCCTGCGTCTAAAGCCGGCCTCCTCGAAGGGCCGATACATCCGCAAGGCGACCATGTCGACCACGATGGGCCCCGGCATTCCGCTGGATGCCACCAAGACCCGTATCCTCGATTCTGAGGACGCGTCCTAACTGATGCCCCGAAGCGCCCCGCTGGACTCCAGTGGGGCGCTTCGCCGTAAAGGAGAAATTCGCGCCATGAGCAAGACCACCACCGCCGCTGCCCTCGCTCTCGGAGCGGGAGCTCTGACCTGGCTCGTGCACCGTAGTCGCGCCGTCGCAAAGTCCGACCCGACGCTGCGCCACCGGTTTAACTACCGCGTATTTCCAGCGAACAACCCCGCAGTGCTGTGGTACTACACGAATATCGTCCACAAGCCGACGGAGCCCATCGAGGGCGTCGGCGTGGGGTTCGTGACGACGCCGACCGCGTCGAGCACCGATAACCACGAGGTCGACCTGTACACCTTCGAGCCCACGGGCGTCGAACTCTCCGATGGCATCGCCGTGTGGATCCATGGCGGTGGCCTCATCATGGGCAGCACCGAACTCGATATCGAATCGTGCTCCAAGCTCGCTCACGATCTCGGGACCACGGTCGTCAGTGTCGACTACCGGCTCGCTCCCGAGCACCCCTATCCTGCCGCAATCGATGACTGCGTCGCCGCCATCCGCTGGGCGTACGAGGAGGCGAAGGCCGGGAAGTTCAACCCGGACAAGATCGTCGTCATCGGCGCGAGCGCCGGTGGGGGGCTGGCCGCCGCTGCGGTCCAGCGGGCGCATGATGAGGGCATCCCGGTGGCGTTCCAGGCGCTCATTTACCCGATGCTCGATGCGACAACCGGCCAGCGGCCGACCCCGGGCCGCGGCGAGTTTTCCTGGACGCCGTCGGCGAACCGTTACGGCTGGCGCAGCTACCTGGGCGCCCTGCCGCGCCCGCGCGATGGTCGTCCCTATGCGGTGCCTGCCGAGCGCGAGGACTTGTCCGGCCTGCCGCCGGCATGGATCGGCGTCGGTGACCTCGATCTGTTCTTTGATGAGGACCTCGAATATGCGCGGCGGCTGCGCGAAGCGGGCGTTGAGGTCGAACTCGTCGCCGTGCCGGGCATGTACCACGCGGCCGATGGGCTCGCGCCCGATGCCCCGAAGATGCGCACCTTCCGCGCCTCGATGATCTCAGCGCTGCGCGAGGTGCTGCACTCCTAGCGCTGTTGCGCGCTCGCCACCCGCTCGATGTTGCGGATGATGGGCTTGTAGTGCTGCGCGACCGCGGAGAGGTAGGCAGCGAGGTCGCCGTCTTCGGCGGCCTGCAGCATATCCCCGTGCGAGCGGGCCGTAATGACGATGTCCTCGGGCGTCGGCACGCCGAGCATCGGCGCCGTCACCATGTGGATCTTCCAAAACGCCTCGACGAGCTGCGTCATGAGTTCGGAGTTCAACGGCTCGCCCAGCATGACGTGAAAGGCGCGGTCCTCGTCGGCGAAGACTTCGCCGTTTTCTGCCTTCTCATTCATCTCAGTGACGACGCGCCATATGTCGTCGTGTCGCTTGCCCTTCATCACCTGCACGAGGCTCGGACCGATCGACACGTCGAGCCGGTGTCGCACATCGACGATCTCGCGCAGGACCTGCAGGCCAGAGTCTTGGGCCATGGCGCCGCGAAAGACGATGGAGTCGATCATCGGCTGCAGCGACATCTTGCCGACGAACGTGCCCGTCCCGTGCCGGACCTCGACAATATCGAGCGCGGCGAGGGTGCGGATGGCTTCCCGCACGGACGAGCGCGAGACGTTGAGGATCTCGCACAACTCGGTCTCGGTCGGTATCGCGTCGCCGGGACGTAGTCCCTTGCGCAAAATGAGGTCCTTAATCTCCTGCATCGTCGAGGCGTGCAGGAGCCGGGAACCACGTTGCCGAGTGGTCGAGAGAGCCATGGGGTTGCCTTTCAATTACGAGGGCACAAAGGATATCCTCCGGGCGCACGGAGTCACAAAGTCGATTTTCTTGCATCGCGTCGAAACACCGGGTAATCTGAGTCTACCAGCGTCAGACATCAGACGTCCGATAAGTCAGGAGATTTCAATGACGAATCCACTGGGAGGGACCGACCGTCGTAGCTTCTTGAAGCTCGCGGGTACCCTCACCGCCGCTGCCGGAATTGCTGCGACCCTGTCCGCGTGTGGCGGTGACAAGGGCGGAGACACCAAGGGTGGAACCTCCGGGGAGGGCGCGAAGCCCAAGACCGAGGGTGGCACCATCAACGCCGGCATTTCCTATGAACTCGGCACCAATGGCTATGACCCCATGACGACCACCGCGGCCCTCACGATCGCCGCGAACTGGCACACCATGGAAGGCCTGTTCGAGATCATGCCGACCGAGGACCGCACCTGCTACGCGGCGCTGTCCAAGGATGACGAGCCCGTCAAGGTCGACGACACCACCTACGAAGTGACGCTCCGCGATGGCGCGAAGTTCCACAACGGTGAGAACGTCACGACCGAAGACGTCGTATTCTCCTTCGAGCGCGTCATGGACCCGGCCAACAAGTCACTGTACGCCGGTTTCATCCCGTTCATCGATTCGGTCAGTGCGAAGGACGACAAGACCGTCACCTTCAAGCTGAAGTACCCCTTCTCGCTGCTGAAGGAACGCCTCTCGACCGTCAAGATCGTCCCCAAGGCTGCCGCGGCGGACAAGGACGCGTTCGACGCCAAGCCGGTGGGCACCGGTCCGTACAAGATGACCGATAACGGCGCCCAGTCCAAGCAGGTCTCCTTCGAAAAGTTCGCCGACTACACCGGCCCGAAGCCGGCCAAGGCGGACAAGATGGTGTGGCGCATCGTTCCCGATGCCTCCACCCGCACCAACGCCATCGAGTCCAAGGCCGTCCAGGCCATCGACTCGGTGCCCTACCTGTCGATCGAGCAGGTCAAGGGCTCCGCGTCCGTCGAGTCCGTCCAGGGCTTCGGCCTCCTGTTCATCATGTTCAACAACGGTGACAACTCGCCGATGAAGGACCTGAAGAACCGCCAGGCCGCGATGTACGCGCTCGACATGGACAAGGTCATCAACACCGGCCTGCTCGGCCAGGCGAAGGCCGCGTCGTGCTTCGTGCAGGAAAACCACCGCGACTACAAGAAGGCCAAGGTCGTCTACTCGCTCGACGCCGACAAGTCGAAGTCGCTGCTGGGAGAGACCGGCCTGACCAAGGTCCGCATGAACGTGACCGACCACGACTGGGTCAAGCAGTGCACCCCGATCATCAAGGAATCGCTCGAGGCCGTCGGCCTCCAGGTCGAATTCAACGAGATGCAGTCGGCGGACCTGTACAACACCATCGACTCCAACGACAACTGGGATATCGTCGTCGCCCCCGGTGACCCCTCGGTCTTCGGTGATGATTCCGACCTCCTGCTGCGCTGGTGGTTCGGTGGCGACATCTGGACTGACACCCGCATGCACTGGAAGGGCGCCGAGGCGCATAAGCAGGTCACCGATCTGCTGGCCAAGGCCGCCGAGCAGAACGGCGAAGAGCAGAAGGCCACGTGGCACGAGGTCTTCGACGTGATCTCCGAGCAGGTCCCGCTGTACCCGCTCTTCCACCGCAAGGCTCCCTCCGCGTGGGATCCGCAGACGCTGCCCGACTTCAAGCCGATTTCGCTGACCGGCCTGTCGTTCGTCGACGTCTCAACGACGCAGTAGCAACTCTCGCTGCCGACATGACGTGGCGGCCATCGACCCAGATGGCCGCCACCGTCTGTTTCATGCTGCCCAAAACTCCAAGGAAGTAGCCACGCGTGTCTAACCTGATTCGCCTTATCGGCAGGCGATTAGTTGCATTGCCGATCATGATTCTCGGCGTGACGTTCCTCGTATTCTTCGTCATGTCGTTTTCTCCCGCCGATCCCGCCCGCCTCGCGCTGGGCGAATCGGCCTCCGCCGACGCCGTCGAGGCCTACCGCATCGAGCACGGCCTGAACGACCCACTCATCGTGCGCTACGGCCGGTTCCTGTGGGGCCTCATCACCTCCTTCGATCTGGGACGCTCCACGGGCTACACCTCAGTGAACTCGCTCGTCGCCGATGCCTTCCCGATCACGCTGCAGCTGACCTTCGTCGGCCTCGCGATCGCGATCGTCATCTCCTTCGTCCTCGGCGTCATCGCCGCCCTCTACCGCGACCGCTGGCCCGACCAGATCATCCGTGTCGTCTCCATCGCCTCGCTCGCGACCCCGTCGTTCTGGCTCGCGATCCTCATGATCCAGGCCTTCGGTACCGTGCCGTCGGGAACCGGAACGTTCCCCGCGCTCGTGACGAACTGGGTGCCGTTTAGCGAAGACCCCGCGACCTACCTGCGCAATATCTTCTTGCCGTCGCTCGCGCTCGCGATCCCCGTGTCGGGCTCGCTCACGCGCGTCATCCGCACGGCGATGGTCGAAGAACTCGACCGCGACTACGTCCGCACCGCGATCGGCGCCGGCATCCCCAAGGGTGTCGTCATCGGCCGTAACGTCCTGCGCAACGCGCTCATCACGCCCATCACGGTGCTCGGCCTGCGCGTCGGCTACCTCATGGGTGGCGCCGTCGTCATCGAGATCATCTTCAACATTCAGGCCATGGGCCAGCTGATCCTGGACGGCGTCAAGCGCAATGACGTCTACCTCGTCCAGGGCGTGACGCTCACCGTCTCCATTGCCTTCATCGTGATCAACATCATCGTTGACCTGCTCTACGTGCTCGTCAACCCGCGGATTAGGAGCGTGTAACCATGCGTCGCAGACTTACCGAACGCCTGTCCCAACCCGGCCTGAAATTCAACAAGTCCCGCTTCTCGCTCGGCTCCAAGATCGCCGTCGGCGTGCTCTTCCTCGTCGTGCTGCTCGCGATCTTCGCGCCGCTCATCTCCAAGTTCGATCCGCTGGCCACCTCGCTTCCGATGGACCCCGAGATCGCCGGCCCGCCGGCCGAAGGTGAATTGCTAAACCCGTCGGTCGCGCCGAGCTCGATCTTCTGGTTCGGCACCGACGGCACCGGCCGCGACGTGTTCGCGCGCGTCGCCTACGGCGCCCGTTCCTCCCTGCTGATCGGCCTGTTCGCCACGGCGATGGCGCTCGCGATCGCTGCCGTCCTCGGCTCTATCGCCGCGACCGCGAACAAGGTCGTCTCCGAGATCCTCATGCGGATCCTCGACATCATCATGTCGTTCCCCGGCATCGCGCTCGTCGCGGTGTTCGTGGCCTCCCTCGGAAAGTCCGTCGGCGTCATCATCTTCGCCATCGGCTTCCTGTACATCCCACAGCTGTCACGCATCGTGCGAGCGAACGTGCTGTCCCAGTTCGGCGAAGACTATGTCGCGGCCTCCCGCGTCATGGGCGCCCGCACGTCGTGGATCCTCATCAAGCACGTCGCGCGCAACTGCATCGCCCCGATCATGGTGTTCGCGACCGTGCTCGTCGCCGACGCGATCGTGCTCGAGGCGTCGCTGTCCTTCATCCAGGCCGGCGTGCAGCCGCCCGAGCCCAGCTGGGGCAATATCCTCTCCGACGGCAAGCAGCTGCTCACGACCGGCCGCTGGTGGCCGACGTTCTTCCCGGGCCTCATGATCCTCATTACGACCCTGTCGCTGAACGTCCTCGCCGAGGGCCTCACGGACGCGATGGCCGCGCCGCGCGCCCGCGTCAACGTCAAGGTTAAGGACGTCGACGAAGAGGCCGCCGCCTCCACCGCCGCCGCGATGGTCGCCGCCCACAAGGAGCAGGCTGCCCTGCTGACCGAGCGCCTCGCCGCGCTGCGCGAAAGCGAACTCAAGCGCGATGACCGCCTCGTCCTTACCGCAGAGCAGGCCGCGGCCGAGCCGCTGCTTGAGGTGAAGAACCTGTCGATCGCCTTCCCGGCCGCGCACGGCGACGTGCCGATCGTCGACAACGTGTCGTTTTCCGTCCGCCCGGGCGAGACGATGGGCCTCGTCGGCGAATCGGGCTGTGGCAAGTCGATCACGTCGATGGCGATCATGGGCCTGCTGCCCGATACCGCGAAGATCACCGGCGAGATCCTGTTCAAGGGCAAGAAAATCGTCGGGATGGACCCGAAGGAGCACAACGCGCTGCGCGGGCACGACATGGCGATGATCTACCAAGACGCCCTGTCCTCGCTCAACCCGTCGATGCTCATCCGCTCGCAACTCAAGCAGCTGACCAAGCGCGGCGGACAGCGCAGCGCCGAAGAGCTCCTCGAGCTCGTCGGCCTCGACCCCGAGCGCACGCTGAAGTCCTACCCGCACGAGCTCTCGGGCGGCCAGCGCCAGCGCGTCCTCATCGCGATGGCCCTGACCCGCAACCCGAGTCTCGTCATTGCCGACGAACCCACGACGGCGCTGGACGTGACCGTGCAAAAGCAGGTCGTCGACCTCTTGAACGAACTGCGCGAAAAGCTCGGCTTCGCCATGGTGTTCGTGAGCCACGACCTCGCGCTCGTCACGCAGCTGTCGCACCGCATCACTGTGATGTACGCCGGCCAGGTGGTCGAGCAGGCGCCGACGCGCTCGCTGCTCATCAACCCGCGCCACGAATACACGCGCGGCCTGCTCGGAGCCGTCCTGTCGATCGAGTCGGGCGCCGGCCGCCTGCACCAGATCCCCGGCACGGTTCCCTCGCCTCGCGAATTCGTCGAGGGCGACCGGTTCGCGCCGCGCTCCTCGCATCCCGAGATCGGGCTCGCGACGCGGCCCGAGCTCATCATGGCCGACAGCGCCGAGCACCTGTACGCCCAGCACCCGGATTTGGCTGCCTACCTGTCGAAGGAGTCCGTCTAATGAGCGAGGTACCCGTCATCGAACTGCGCGGGGTGCACGTCATCCACACCTCGCGTACGGGAAAACTTTTCCGCCCCGATAAGGTCCACGCCGTCAACGACGTCGACCTGTCGATCAGCCGCGGCGAGACCCTCGGCATCGTCGGCGAATCCGGCTGTGGCAAGTCCACGACGGCCCGCGTCATGGTCGGCCTGCAAGAGCCGACGAAGGGCGAGGTGCTGTTCAAAGGCAAGCCGATGCGCCAGAACGCCGCCTCCCGCAAGGAGCTCGGGCGCGCGATCTCCGTCGTCTTCCAGGACCCGGCGACCGCGCTCAACCCGCGCATGGTCGTGCGCGACGTGCTGACGGACCCGCTGAAGGTCCACGGCATCGGCGACGCCGCCTCGCGCCTCGCGCGCGTGAAAGAACTGCTCGACCTCGTCGGGCTGCCGCAGTCGGCGCTCGACGTGCTGCCACGACAGATTTCCGGTGGCCAGCGCCAGCGCGTGGCCATCGCTCGCGCACTCGCGCTCGAACCGGACGTCATCATCGCCGACGAACCCACGTCGGCGCTCGACGTGTCGGTGCGTGCGCAGGTGCTCAACCTGTTGACCGATCTGAAGGCGCGGCTCGGGCTCGGGCTCGTCTTCATCTCCCACGACATCAATACGGTGCGATACATCTCCGACCGGATCGCCGTGATGTACCTCGGGCAGATCGTCGAAGAGCGGCCCACGGCCGACATCTTCGCCGACCCGCACGATGACTACACGAAGATGCTGCTGTCCGCGGTGCCGTCGCTCGCCTAGTTACACCCGAAAGAGAAGGAAATCATGACAACGCCACTGCGCGGAGTCGTCCCGCCCGTCGTCACTCCGCTGACCGAGGCTGGTGACATCGACGTTCCCGCCTTGAAGGGACTCGTCGACTACCTGATCGAGGCGGGCTGCCACGGCCTGTTCTCGCTCGGCTCCACCTCCGAAGTTCCCTATTTCACCGACGCGGAGCGCGACACCGTGCTGCGTGCGACGGTCGAGGCCGCAAACGGTCGCGTCCCGGTCATCGCCGGCGTCATGGATATGACGACCAAGCGCGTGATCGAGCAGGCTCGCCGCGCCAAGGCCCTCGGCGCCGACGGCATCGTCGTCACCGTCCCGTTCTATGCGCTCAGCGACGAATCCGAAATCGCCGATCACTTCCGCGCCGTGAAGGCCGCCGTCGACCTGCCGATCTACGCCTACGACGTGCCGGTGCGCCTGAACCGCGTCAAGCTCTCCGTCGGCCTCCTCATCGCGCTCGCGAAGGAAGGCGTCATCGCGGGGGTGAAGGACTCCTCGGGCGACGACGTGTCCTTCCGTCGCCTCGTCATGGCCAACCGCGACGCCGGCTCCCCGCTGAGCCTGCTCACCGGCCACGAGCTCGCCGTCGACGGCTGCCTCCTCATGGGCGCTGACGGTGTCGTGCCCGGCTACGGCAACGTCGACCCGCACGGCTATGTCGCGCTGTACGACGCGGCCCAGCGCGGCGACTGGGAGGCTGTTCGCAATGAGCAGGACCGCCTCGCACGAGGCTTTGAGATCGTCTTCGCGCCGCGTGGCCGCTCCGGCGATGTCACCGGCGTCGGCGCGTTCAAGACCGCGATGATGACGCGCGGGATCATCCCGAACAACGTCATGGCGTTCCCGAACCGACCGCTGTCCGAGGAGGACGCCGCCCGCGTCGCGGACATCGTGAAGGCCAACGGGCTGGTCGACTAATGCGCTACGCGCTCGGGATCGACCTCGGCGGCACCAAAATCGCCGCCGCGCTCGTCGCTGAGACTGGGCAGGTGTGCACGCCCGTGCGCACCTGCCCGACCCGCGCGCATGATGGGCCGAGCGAGATCCTTGACGATATCGCCTCGCTTGCGCGCACGGTCCTTGCCGACGCCAAAAACCTGCCCGCCCCGTGCGCGATCGGGCTCGGCAGTGCGGGCGTCATCGACCCGGAGCGCGGCACCGTCATCTCCGCGACGGACGCCATCACCGACTGGACGGGCACGCGCCTGGCCGACGGCATCGCCGAGCGCCTCGCCGACGTCCTGCCCGCCATCACCGTCCAGGTCGAAAACGATGTCGACGCGCATGCCGCGGGCGAAGCTTGGAAGGGCGCGGCCGCCGGCGCGCACTGCGCCGCGATGATCGCCGTCGGTACCGGCGTCGGCGGCGCCGTTATCCTCGACGGCGAGCCGCTGCGCAGCCGCAACCACTTCGCGGGCGAGATCGGCCACCTGCCGATCCCGGGCGCCGACGATATCGCGTGCACGTGCGGCATCACCGGCCACCTCGAGGCGCTCGGCGCCGGCCCCTCCCAGGTGCGCGTCTACCACGCCCGCGGGGGAGACCGCTCCCTCACGACCGCGATCGACGTCCACCGCGCGGCCGGGGCGGGCGACGAGCTCGCCGCCCAGGTCATTGCCGATTCGGCCCGCGCGGTCGGGACCGCCGTCGCCGCGCTCGTCACGGTGCTCGATCCCGACGTCGTCGTCATCGGCGGGGGCATGCTCGGAGCCGGACCGACGTGGTTCGATCCGATGGTCGCCGCCGCCCGCGCACAGCTCGTCCCGCTCGTGCGCGACATCCCCATCGTGCCCGCCACCCTCGGCTCGCACGCCGCGATCGTGGGCGCCGCCCGCGCCGCATTCATCGCCAGTGAAAGGACCGCGAATGATTAGCCGCCACGACATCGTCGCCGGGCTGAAGAACCGCCTCATCGTCTCCTGCCAGGCCTACCCGGGCGAGCCGCTGCGGCGCGCCGAGATCACCGCCGCGATGGCGCAGGCCGTCGTCGCCGGGGGAGCGGCCGCCGTCCGCGTCCAGGGCGTCACCGACATCGCCGCCGTCCGCCAGGCCGTCGAGGTCCCCGTCGTCGGCCTCATCAAGTACGGGCACGAGGGCGTCTACATCACGCCGTCCATCGCCCACGCCCGCGCCTGCGCCTACGCCGGCGCGAACGTCATCGCGATCGACGCGACCCTGCGCGAACGCGGCGAAGGGGAGTCCTTCGCCGATGCGCTCGTCGCGATCCACGATGAGTTCCCGGGCGTTGCCATCATGGCCGACTGCGCATCGCTCGCCGACGCGAAGGCCGCCGACGAAGCCGGCGCCGACATCATCGGCACGACACTCGCCGGCTACACGCCCGGCTATGAGCACGCGCGCGACAAGACGACGGGCCCCGACCTCGACTTCATCCGCGACGTCGTCGCCGCCGTCTCCGCGCCAGTCGTCGTCGAGGGGCGCCTGCACACGCCCGATCACGTCGCGCAAGTCTTTGAACTCGGCGCCCACGCTGCCTGCGTCGGCACCGCGATCACGCACCCGACGACGATCACGTCCTGGTTCACCGACGCACTGCCCCGCTAGGGTGGCAGACCTCACGCAGCTTCGGCGCGCTCGTGCTTTACGCGCGGGCGCTCCCTGCGTTAGAGTTATCGATGCCGAAGACCGCCGGTCTTCCCCTCGGGGAAGCGAAGTCCATATGGAGCCCGCGTAGGTGAATGTTTGTCAGAAAAGTTTTTCTGCCACCCTGTTCGCCTATGCGTGCAGGGTTTTATTTTTGCCCACGACGCGTTTTCCCTAGGAGAACTCCGGCGGCACCGATCGAAAGGAGGGCCATGGCGAGGCCTGATAAGGCAGCTGCCGTAGCTGAGATGGTGGACATGTTCCGCTCCTCCAATGCGGTTGTGCTGACTGAGTACCGTGGACTGACGGTGGAGCAGCTCAAGGAGCTGCGCCGTTCGCTTCGCGAGCACGCAACCTACGCCGTGGCGAAGAATACTCTCGCAGCTATTGCTGCCAAGGAAGCGGACATTGAGGGGCTCGACGAGCTGTTCTATGGCCCGACCGCGGTGGCATTCGTAACCGGAGAAGTTCCGGATGCGGCCAAGGCGCTGCGCGAATTCGCCAAGGCGAACCCTCTGCTCGTGATCAAGGGCGCCTACATGGACGGCAAGGTTCTGTCGTCCGAAGAGGTTTCCAAGCTCGCCGATCTCGAGTCCCGCGACGTTCTGCTTGCCAAGGCGGCTGGTGTCCTCAAGGCCACCATGTTCCAGGCTGCTTACGTCTTCAACGCACCCCTGTCCAAGGCGGTTCGTACTGTCGATGCCCTGCGCGAGAAGCAGGCAGCCGACGCTTAAGTTGGCACCCCAAACCCCTGCTTGCGTAGCAGAAACTAAGGAAGGAAAGCCCCCATGGCTAAGCTCACCAACGAAGAGCTGCTCGATGCTTTCAAGGAAATGTCCCTCATCGAGCTGTCCGAATTCGTCAAGCTGTTCGAGGAGACCTTCGAGGTCACCGCTGCCGCCCCGGTTGCCGCTGTGCCCGCCGCTGGCGCCCCGGCTGCTGGCGGCGACGCCGGCGCTGCCGCCGAAGAGAAGGATGAGTTCGACGTCATCCTCGACTCCGTCGGCGACAAGAAGATCCAAGTCATCAAGGCCGTCCGCGGCATCACCTCGCTCGGCCTGAAGGAAGCCAAGGACCTCGTGGACTCCGCTCCGAAGCCGGTCCTCGAAGGCGCCAAGAAGGAAGACGCCGAGAAGGCCAAGGAAGAGCTCGAGGCTGCCGGCGCGTCCGTCACCCTCAAGTAACTCCTCGCAGGCGATCGCCTGCTGAAGCGAGAAGCTTTACTCAGCTGCCCGCTCACCATCACGGTGGGCGGGCAGCTGCGTTATGTGAGGAGCGCGGAGTATACCTGACGTGATCAAAGACATTGCGCAAGGGTGTGGACACGCCGTCGATTTGGCCCTAATGTAGAGAGTTGCGCTTATCGTGTCCGAGGTGGACTGTGATCCGGCATCCGTTTCCGCGCGCAGGATGTGGTTGGCACAGTACCAGGTAGGGGCCGATTGAGCGACCGTGCACATGAGATCCGCAGGGAAGGATGCCCTTTGGCTGCCTCGAGCACCTCTAATAGCCCCACGGCTGAAGCCATTAAGAACCGTACGGCCTCGCGTCGTCAATCGTTCGCCAAAATCCATGAACCGCTGCAGGCACCCGATCTCCTAGGGTTGCAGACCGAAAGCTTTGACTGGCTGCTCGGCTCTGATGCCTGGCGTGAGCGGGTTGAAGCCGCCAAGAAGAGCGGCGACCGCCAGATCCCGGAGACTTCCGGTCTGGAAGAAATCTTCGCGGAAATCTCTCCGATCGAAGACCTTGGTCAGACGATGGAACTGACCTTCAAGGAGCACCACTTCTACGAACCGAAGTACTCGGTCGAAGAGTGCCGTGAGAAGTCCAAGACGTATGCGGCCCCGCTGTACGTCGTGGCTGAATTCATCAACCACGGGACCGACGAGATCAAGTCCCAGACGGTCTTCATGGGCGACTTCCCGCTCATGACCGACAAGGGCACCTTCATCATTAACGGCACCGAGCGTGTCGTCGTCTCCCAGCTCGTCCGTTCCCCGGGCGTGTACTTCGAGCGCAGCGAGGATCTCACCTCCGGCCGCGACATCTTCACCGCGAAGATCATCCCGTCGCGTGGCGCCTGGCTCGAATTCGAGATCGACAAGCGCGACGCCGTGGGCGTGCGCATCGACCGCAAGCGCAAGCAGTCCGTGACCCACTTCCTGCGTGCCCTCGGCATGACGACCGAAGAGATCCGCGAAGAATTCTCGAACTACCCGGTCGTGCTCGAGACCCTCGACAAGGACACCGTCACGACCCAGGACGAGGCCCTCGTCGATATCTACCGCAAGATCCGTCCCGGCGAGCCGCCGAGCGCGGACGCGGGCCGCAACCTGCTCAACAACTTCTACTTCACCGGCAAGCGCTACGACCTCGCGAAGGTCGGCCGCTACAAGGTCAACAAGAAGCTCGGCCTGGACGCCGACCTGTCCGAATCCGTCATGCGGGTTGACGACGTCGTAGCGACCATCAAGTACCTCGCCGCGCTGCACGCCGGACACGACACGATGCCGGGTGTCCGCAAGGGCAAGGAGGTCGAGGTTCGCGTCGAGACCGACGACATCGACCACTTCGGCAACCGTCGTATCCGCGCCGTGGGTGAGCTTATCCAGAACCAGGTCCGCACGGGCCTGGCGCGCATGGAGCGCGTCGTGCGCGAGCGCATGACCACCCAGGACGTCGAGGCAATCACGCCGCAGACGCTCATCAACATCCGACCCGTGACCGCCGCGATCAAGGAGTTCTTCGGAACCTCCCAGCTCTCGCAGTTCATGGACCAGAACAACCCTCTCGCGGGCCTGACCCACAAGCGCCGCCTGTCCGCGCTCGGCCCCGGTGGCCTCTCGCGTGACCGCGCGGGCATGGAAGTCCGCGACGTGCACCCCTCCCACTACGGCCGCATGTGCCCGATCGAGACGCCGGAAGGCCCGAACATTGGCCTCATCGGTTCGCTCGCGACGTTCGCGCGCATCGATCCGTTCGGCTTCGTCGAGACCCCGTACCGCAAGGTCGAAAACGGCAAGGTCACCGACAAGGTCGTCTACCTGACGGCTGACGACGAGGACCGCCACATCATCGCGCAGGCGAACGCCAAGCTCGATGACTCCGGCAAGTTCGAAGAGGACCACGTGCTGTGCCGCGTGTCCGGTGGCGAGCCGATCCTCGCGCCGATCGAGCAGGTCGACTACATGGACGTCTCCGCCCGCCAGATGGTGTCGGTGGCAACGGCCATGATCCCGTTCCTCGAGCACGACAACGCCAACCGCGCCCTCATGGGTGCGAACATGCAGCGTCAGGCCGTGCCGCTGGTCCGCCCGACCGCGCCGCTCGTCGGCACCGGTATGGAGCGCCGCGCCGCCGTCGACGCTGGTGACGTCCTCGTCGCCGACGCGCCCGGTGTCGTCACCGAGGTTTCGGCTGACACGGTCCACGTCGCGGAAGACTCCGGCAAGACCCGCGTCTACCGCGTGACGAAATTCGCGCGCTCGAACCAGGGCAACGCCTACAACCAGCGCGTCCTCGTCTCCGAGGGCGACCGCGTCGAGGTCGGCTCGGTCATCGCCGATGGCCCCGCGACCGACGAAGGCGAGCTCTCGCTCGGCCAGAACCTGCTCGTCGCGTTCATGAGCTGGGAAGGCTACAACTACGAAGACGCGATCATCCTGTCGCAGCGCGTCGTCTCCGACGACCTGCTGACCTCGATCCACATCGAGGAATACGAGGCCGAAGCGCGCGATTCGAAGCTCGGCCCCGAAGAGATCACCCGCGATCTTCCGAACGTCTCCGAAGACATGCTGGCTAACCTCGACGAGCGCGGCATCATCCGCATCGGCGCCGAGGTTTCCTCCGGCGACATCCTCGTCGGCAAGGTCACCCCCAAGGGCGAAACCGAACTCACGAGCGAAGAGCGCCTGCTGCGCGCCATCTTCGGTGAGAAGGCTCGCGAGGTGCGCGACACCTCGACCCGCGTGCCGCACGGTGAGTCCGGCATCGTCATCGGTGTGCGCGAGTTCAACGTCGAAAACGGCGATGATCTCGGCCCCGAGGTGACCCAGAAGGTCGTCGTCTACATTGCTCAGCGTCGCAAGATCACCGACGGTGACAAGCTCGCGGGCCGCCACGGCAACAAGGGTGTCATCTCCAAGATCCTGCCGGTCGAGGACATGCCCTTCATGGAAGACGGCACCCCGGTCGACATCATCTTGAACCCGCTTGGCGTTCCCGGCCGTATGAACCTCGGCCAGGTCATGGAGCTCCACCTCGGGTGGGTTGCCGCCAATGGTTGGGACATCACCGGCCTCGCGAAGGCTGGCGAAGAATGGGTAGCCTCGCTGCCCGAGGAGGCGCTGAAGGGTGAGCCCGGCTCGCTCGTCGCCTCCCCGGTCTTCGACGGCATCCAGCGCCCCGAACTCGAGGGCCTGCTCGCCAACGTCTACCCGAACCGTGACGGCGAACGCCTCGTCGGCACCAACGGCAAGGCGCGCCTGTTCGATGGCCGCTCCGGCGAACCCTTCCCGGACCCGATTGCCGTCGGCTACATGTACATCCTCAAGCTGCACCACCTCGTGGACGACAAGATCCACGCGCGTGCGACCGGCCCCTACTCGATGATCACCCAGCAGCCGCTCGGCGGTAAGGCCCAGTTCGGCGGTCAGCGCTTCGGTGAGATGGAAGTGTGGGCGCTGGAGGCCTATGGTGCCGCTTACGCGCTGCAGGAACTGCTCACCATCAAGTCCGACGACGTCACGGGCCGTGTCAGGGTCTACGAGGCGATCGTCAAGGGCGAGAACATTCCCGAGCCGGGCATGCCGGAATCCTTCCGAGTGCTCATCAAGGAAATGCGCTCCCTGTGCTTGAACGTGGAAGCGCTGGACGTCGATGGCAACGCCATCGAACTGCGCGATACCGAAGACGACGACCTACGCGCGACGGAGGATCTCGGCATTGACCTGGGCCGCCGTCCCGATGGCGCAAGCTTCGACTCAGCTCTTTAAGAAAAAACAGAGGAAGTAGGAAATCTTGCTCGACGTCAATGTCTTCGACTCGATCCACATTGGCCTCGCCACCGCGGACGATGTTCGGTCATGGTCCCACGGCGAAGTAAAAAAGCCCGAAACCATCAACTACCGCACGCTCAAGCCGGAAAAGGACGGCCTGTTCTGCGAAAAGATTTTCGGCCCCACCCGGGACTGGGAATGCAACTGCGGTAAGTACAAGCGCGTCCGCTTCAAGGGCATCATCTGTGAGCGCTGTGGTGTCGAGATCACCCGCTCGAACGTCCGCCGTGAGCGGATGGCCCACATTGAGCTGGCGACCCCGGTCACGCACATTTGGTACTTCAAGGGCGTGCCCTCGCGCCTCGGCTACCTGCTCGACCTCGCGCCGAAGGACCTGGAAAAGGTCATCTACTTCGCCGCCTACATGGTCACGAGCGTCGACGAGGAAGGCCGCCACGAAGATCTGCCCGACCTCGAAGCCGAAATCTCGGTCGAGCGCAAGCAGATTGAGCAGCAGCGCGACGCGGATATCGAATACCGCCTGCGCAAGCTCGAGACCGACCTCGCCGCCCTGGAAGAGGCCGGCGCCAAGGCCGCGGACCTGGACAAGGCCCGCAAGGGTGCCGACCGCGAGGTCGGGAACCTGCGCCGCAACGCCGATAAGGAACTCGACCGCCTGGAGCAGATCTGGGACCGGTTCAAGAACCTGAAGGTCGGCGACCTCGAGGGCGACGAATCGCTCTACCGCGAAATGCGTGCCCGCTACGGCATGTATTTCGAGGGCTCTAAGGGTGCCGCCGCAATCCAGCAGCGTCTGCGCGACTTCGACCTGAAGAGCGAAGCAGAATCGCTGAAGGAAATCGCGGAGACCGCGACCGGTCAGCGTCGCATCCGCGCTCTGAAGCGCCTCAAGGTCGTCAACGCGTTCCTCACCACGGGCAACTCGCCCGAGGGTATGGTCCTCGACTGCGTCCCGGTCATCCCGCCGGACCTGCGCCCGATGGTGCAGCTCGACGGTGGCCGCTTCGCGACCTCGGACCTGAACGACCTGTACCGCCGCGTCATCAACCGCAACAACCGCCTCAAGCGACTGCTGGACCTGAACGCGCCGGAAATCATCGTCGACAACGAAAAGCGCATGCTGCAGGAAGCTGTCGACGCGCTGTTCGACAACGGCCGCCGCGGCCGCCCCGTCACTGGACCGGGCAACCGCGCACTGAAGTCGATCTCCGACATGCTCAAGGGCAAGCAGGGCCGCTTCCGCGGAAACCTGCTCGGTAAGCGCGTCGACTACTCCGGCCGTTCGGTCATCGTCGTCGGCCCGACCCTGAAGTTGCACCAGTGTGGTCTGCCGAAGGCCATGGCGCTCGAGCTGTTCAAGCCGTTCGTCATGAAGCGCCTCGTCGATCTGCAGCACGCGCAGAACATCAAGGCCGCCAAGCGCATGGTCGAGCGCCAGCGCCCGCAGGTGTGGGACGTCCTCGAAGAGGTCATCCGCGAACACCCGGTGCTGCTCAACCGCGCGCCCACGCTGCACCGCTTGGGTATCCAGGCCTTCGAGCCGCAGCTCGTGGAAGGCAAGGCCATCCAGCTGCACCCGCTCGTGTGTGGCGCCTTCAATGCCGACTTCGACGGCGACCAGATGGCGGTCCACCTGCCGCTGAGCCCGGAGGCGCAGGCCGAGGCCCGCATCCTCATGCTCTCGACGAACAACATCCTCAAGCCGTCCGACGGTCGCCCCGTGACCATGCCCTCCCAGGACATGATCATCGGTCTGTACCACCTGACGAACATGCACGAGGATGCCCTCGGTACCGGGCGCGCGTTCGCTTCCCCGTCCGAGGCCATCATGGCCCTCGACGCCGGCGAGCTCGGCCTGGATGCGATGGTGAAGATCCGCTTCACCTCGATCGTCCCGGGTATCGGGATGGAGCTGCCGGAGGATTACTCCGCCGGTGACCCGCTCGTCGTCGAGACGACGCTCGGTCGCACCCTGTTCAACGAGGCGCTGCCCGTCGACTACCCGTTCGTGAACAAGGTCGTCGACAAGAAGGTGCTCTCGGGTATCGTCAACGATCTCGCCGAGCGCTACCCGAAGGTCGAGGTCGCCGAATCGCTCGACGCCCTGAAGGCCGCTGGTTACTACTGGGCGACCCGTTCGGGCACGACGATCGCGATCTCCGACGTCGTCGCACCCCCGCAGAAGGGCGAAATCCTCGAGCATTACGAAAAGCTCGCCGAGGAAATCGAAGACTCCTTCCAGCAGGGCTTCTTGCACGACGCCGAGCGCCGCGAAGAACTCATCAAGGTGTGGACGGAAGCGACCGACAAGGTCGCCGAGGCCATGCGCGATAACGTTCCCGAGTCCAACACCGTCAACCGGATGGTCACCTCCGGCGCCCGCGGTAACTGGATGCAGGTCCGCCAGATCGCCGGTATGCGTGGCCTCGTCGCCTCGCCGCGCGGTGAGATTATCCCCCGCCCGATTAAGTCGAACTACCTCGAGGGCCTGTCGGTTCTGGAGTACTTCATCGAGACGCACGGTGCGCGTAAGGGTAACGCCGATACTGCGCTTCGTACGGCCGACTCCGGTTACCTCACGCGTCGCCTCGTCGACGTCTCGCAGGATGTCATCATCCGCGAACACGACTGTGGTACCCGCGCCGGCCTGACGTTGCCGATCGCCGAGGTCCGCGAGGACGGCTCGACCGTCCGCGCCGACACTGTCGAGACCTCCGTGTATGCCCGGACCCTCGCCGCCGACGTCACCGACGCCGACGGTAAGGTCCTCGCGGCCGCGGGCGAAGACGTCGGCGATGTCATCATCGACCGCCTCGTTGCCGCCGACATCACCGAGGTCAAGGTGCGCTCCGTGCTCACCTGCACCTCGCGCGTCGGCACCTGCGCCCTGTGCTACGGCCGTTCGCTCGCCTCCGGCAAGCTCGTCGATATCGGCGAAGCCGTCGGTATCATTTCGGCGCAGTCGATCGGTGAACCCGGTACCCAGCTGACGATGCGTACCTTCCACACCGGTGGTGCCGCCTCCGCGGAAGACATCACGCAGGGTCTGCCGCGTGTCCAGGAGCTCTTCGAGGCCCGCACCCCGAAGGGTGAGGCCCCGATCTCCGAGGCCGCCGGTACCGTCACCATCGAGGACCGCGACCGCGAACGTGTCATCGTCGTCAAGCGCGACGATGGGGGAGAGAACCTCGAATACCCGATCGCCTCGCGCGCCAAGCTCATGGTGGAAGACGGCGGCCGGGTCGAGGTTGGCCAGCAGCTCGTCCACGGTGTGCTCGACCCGAAGAACGTCCTGCGTGTCAAGGGCCCGCGGGCCGTCCAGAAGCACCTGGTGGACGAGGTCCAGGAGACCTACCGTTCCCAGGGCGTGGATATCCACGACAAGCACATTGAGGTCATCGTGCGCCAGATGCTGCGCCGCGTGACCGTCCTCGACGCAGGCGATACGAACCTGCTGCAGGGCGACCTCGTCGAGCAGTCCCGCTTCACCGACGAAAACCGTCGCGTCGTTGCGGAAGGTGGCACCCCGGCCTCGGCTCGCCCCGAGCTCATGGGTATCACCAAGGCCTCGCTCGCGACCGAGTCGTGGCTGTCGGCGGCCTCCTTCCAGGAGACCACAAAGGTCCTCACCGAAGCCGCGATGTCGGGCAAGTCCGACCCGCTACTCGGCCTGAAGGAAAACGTCATCATCGGTAAGCTCATCCCCGCCGGTACCGGCCTTGGCCGCTACCACAACGTGGATGTCGAACCCACCGAGGAAGCTAAGGCAGAGGCGTTCAGCCGCCTCGGCCTGTCGGAGATCGACTTCCAGCCGATCTCTCGCGAGCCCCTCAACCTGGACGATCTGGACTTCGGCGACGACTTCGACGTCGACTTCTCCTAATCGCTCCGCACTAGCACGTGGCCGGTACGAATCCGTTCGTACCGGCCGCGTGCCGTATCAGGGTGGCCGATACCACGTGTTGAGCCCCCGCTGCCCCTTTGACTCACGCCTAACGATCGCGCTAACCTGGTCGCTGGTGCCCGCACGCCGGGCCCTCGTGTGTGCTCCCCGTTCAGCGGGGGTGACAGCACCTCTCGATTAGGAGATGCGTAGGGCCTGCGGCGCGAGCCAGGTTCGCATCGCGAACTCGCGCCGGCCGTAAGGCGGGCAATAACCGACCAATTATCAGATCTTCGAGACGGAGAAGTAGTGCCCACGATTCAGCAGCTGGTCCGCAAGGGCCGCAGCGTCAAGGCCGGGACCTCCAAGACGCCGGCCCTCAAGGGGAGCCCGCAGCGCCGTGGGGTGTGCACCCGTGTGTACACCACCACGCCCAAGAAGCCGAACTCGGCGCTGCGTAAGGTTGCTCGTGTGCGTCTTTCCAGTGGCATTGAGGTCACCGCGTACATTCCAGGAGTTGGCCACAACCTGCAGGAACACTCCATCGTGCTCGTGCGCGGTGGACGTGTGAAAGACCTTCCCGGTGTTCGTTACACGATCGTCCGTGGTGCCCTCGATACCCAGGGTGTCCGCGATCGTCAGCAGGCTCGTTCCCTGTACGGCGCCAAGAAGGAGAAGAAGTAATGCCTCGTAAGGGTCCCGCGCCCAAGCGCCCCCTCGTTTCCGACCCGGTCTACGGCTCGCCCGTCGTTTCCCAGCTCGTGAACTCCGTGCTGCTCGACGGCAAGAAGTCCACCGCTGAGCGCATCGTCTACGGTGCTCTCGAAGGTGTGCGCGAGAAGACCGACTCTGAGCCCACCGCCGTGCTGAAGCGCGCGCTGGACAACATTCGCCCGCAGCTGGAGGTCCGCTCCCGCCGCGTTGGTGGCGCCACCTACCAGGTGCCCGTCGAGGTCCGCGCCTCCCGCGCGACCACGCTCGCGATGCGCTGGCTCGTGGAATTCTCTCGGCAGCGCCGCGAGAACACCATGACCGAGCGCCTCATGAACGAAATTATGGACGCCTCCAACGGCCTGGGTGCCGCGGTCAAGCGCCGCGAAGACATGCACCGCATGGCCGAAGCTAACAAGGCGTTCGCCCACTACCGCTGGTAATCCAGCGGGCTTGTGTCCGAACTTTAGGAAGAGAGACCACACGTGGCACTCGACGTGCTGACTGACCTGACCAAGGTCCGCAACATCGGCATCATGGCGCATATCGACGCCGGCAAGACCACCACCACCGAGCGCATCCTGTTCTACACGGGCATCAACTACAAGATTGGTGAAACCCACGACGGCGCGTCCACGATGGACTGGATGGAGCAGGAGCAGGAGCGCGGCATCACGATTACATCCGCCGCGACGACCTGTTACTGGAAAGACCACCAGATCAACATCATCGACACCCCCGGCCACGTCGACTTCACCGTTGAGGTGGAGCGCTCGCTGCGTGTTCTCGATGGTGCCGTTGCCGTCTTCGACGGTAAGGAAGGCGTCGAGCCGCAGTCCGAGACCGTGTGGCGTCAGGCCGACAAGTACAACGTGCCGCGTATCTGCTTCATCAACAAGATGGACAAGCTCGGCGCCGACTTCTACTACTCGGTCAGGACGATCAAGGACCGCCTGAAGGCTACCCCGCTCGTCATGCAGATCCCGATCGGCGCGGAGTCTGACTTCCAGGGCGTTGTCGACCTCGTCGAGATGAAGGCGCTCTACTTCCCGGAGAAGGACGCCGACGGCAAGGATTCCCTCGGCACCGTCATCGACGAGCGCGAGATCCCCGAAGACCTTCAGGCCAAGGCCGAAGAGATGCGCGGCGAACTCGTTGAGGCCGTCGCGGAAGCCGACGAAGAGCTCATGGAGAAGTTCTTCGAAGAGGGCGAGCTCACCGTCGACGAAATTCGTCGCGGTGTTCGCACCCTCACCATCGCTGGTGACGCCTACCCGGTGTTCTGCGGTACCGCGTTCAAGAACAAGGGCGTCCAGCCCGTTCTCGACGCCGTCTTGTACTACCTGCCCTCGCCGCTCGAGGTTCCGGCCGTTGAAGGCCACAAGCCCGGCGACGAAGAGGTGGCGATGTCCCGCAAGCCCAGCGAAGACGAGCCGTTCTCGGCGCTCGCCTTCAAGGTTGCGGCGCACCCGTTCTTCGGCAAGCTCACCTACGTGCGCGTCTACTCCGGCATTGCCCATCAGGGCGCGCAGCTGATGAACGCCACCAAGGGCAAGCGCGAGCGCGTTGGCAAGCTCTTCCAGATGCACTCCAACAAGGAGAACCCCGTCGAGGAAGCGCACGCTGGCCACATCTACGCGTTCATCGGTCTGAAGGACACGACGACCGGTGACACCCTGTGCGCGCAGGACGCCCCGATCATCCTCGAGTCTATGAGCTTCCCGGAGCCCGTGATCCACGTGGCCATCGAGCCGAAGACCAAGGGCGACCAGGAAAAGCTTGGCACCGCCATCCAGAAGCTCGCCGAAGAGGACCCCACCTTCACGGTGCGCCTCGACGACGAAACCGGCCAGACCGTCATCGGCGGTATGGGCGAGCTGCACCTCGACGTTCTCGTCGACCGCATGCGCCGCGAGTTCAAGGTGGAAGCCAACGTTGGTAAGCCACAGGTGGCCTACCGTGAAACCATCCGCCGCACGGTGGAGAAGGTGGACTACACTCACAAGAAGCAGACCGGTGGTTCCGGACAGTTCGCGAAGGTGCAGGTCACCTTCGAGCCGCTGTCCACGGCCGAGGGCGAAACTTACGAGTTCGACAACGCCGTCACCGGTGGCCGCATCCCGCGGGAATACATCCCCAGCGTCGATGCCGGCATCCAGGAGGCCATGCAGCTCGGCGTGCTCGCCGGATACCCGCTCGTGGGTATCAAGGCCACGCTGATCGATGGCGCCTACCACGACGTCGACTCCTCGGAAATGGCGTTCAAGATCGCCGGCTCCATGGTGCTGAAGGAAGGCGCTCGCCGCGCCGACCCGGTGCTGCTGGAACCGATGATGGCCGTCGAGGTTCGCACCCCTGAGGAATACATGGGTGACGTGATCGGCGACCTCAACTCCCGTCGAGGCATGATCCAGTCGATGGAGGACGCGACCGGCGTAAAGGTCGTTCGCGCCCTGGTGCCGCTGTCGAGCATGTTCGGTTACGTCGGCGACCTGCGTTCCAAGACGCAGGGCCGCGCGGTGTACTCGATGCAGTTCGATAGCTACGCCGAAGTTCCTCGGAACGTTGCCGAGGAAATCATTCAAAAGACCCGGGGCGAGTAGTCCCACCGGTCAACCGGAAGAAAAACAACCGACCAGTAGGACCTCTCCCCGCCAACAGGTACACTGAAAACCTGCCATAGGCTGAGAGAACAACTACCCGAGTCCCAGGAGGACACCAGTGGCTAAGGCCAAGTTCGAGCGGACAAAGCCGCACGTCAACATCGGTACGATCGGTCACGTCGACCACGGTAAGACGACGCTGACCGCCGCCATCACCAAGGTGCTGGCCGACAAGTACCCGGATCTCAACGAGTTCCGTCCCTTCGACCAGGTCGACAACGCTCCGGAAGAGCGTCAGCGCGGCATCACCATCAACGTTTCTCACGTTGAGTACCAGACCGATAAGCGCCACTACGCGCACGTTGACGCCCCGGGCCACGCCGACTACATCAAGAACATGATCACCGGTGCCGCCCAGATGGACGGCGCGATCCTCGTGATCGCCGCGACCGACGGCATCATGGCGCAGACCCGCGAGCATGTGCTGCTCGCCCGCCAGGTGGGCGTGCCCTACTTGCTGGTTGCGCTCAACAAGACCGACCAGGCGATGGCCGAATACGGCGACGACGCCGAGGACATGCTCGAGCTCATGGAAGAAGAAATCCGCGAGCTGCTCTCCTCGCAGGGCTTCGACGGCGACAACGCCCCGATCGTCCGCGTCTCCGCTCTGAAGGCCCTCGAAGGTGACTCCGAGTGGGTTGAGTCCGTTGCCAAGCTCATGGAAGCCGTGGACGAGAACGTTCCGGAGCCCGTGCGCGACATGGACAAGCCGTTCCTCATGCCGATCGAAGACGTCTTCACCATCACCGGCCGCGGCACCGTTGTGACCGGCCGTGTCGAGCGTGGCAAGCTGCCGATCAACTCCGAAGTTGAGATCGTCGGTATCCGCGAGCCGCAGAAGACCACCGTCACCGGTATCGAGATGTTCCACAAGCAGATGGACGAAGCGTGGGCCGGCGAGAACTGTGGTCTGCTCCTGCGCGGCACCCGCCGTGAGGACGTCGAGCGTGGCCAGGTCGTGGTCAAGCCCGGTTCGATCACCCCGCACACCCAGTTCGAGGCGCAGGTCTACATCCTGTCCAAGGACGAAGGTGGCCGCCACAACCCGTTCTACACGAACTACCGTCCGCAGTTCTACTTCCGCACCACGGACGTCACCGGCGTCATCACGCTGCCCGAGGGCACCGAGATGGTTATGCCTGGCGACAACACCGAAATGACGGTCGAGCTCATCCAGCCGATCGCCATGGAAGAGGGCCTCGGCTTCGCTATCCGCGAGGGTGGCCGCACCGTTGGCTCCGGCCGCGTGACCAAGATCCTGAAGTAAGGCACTCGGTGACCTTCTGATCTTTCGTTAGATCGCATCAAGGACCCGGTCCCCGCAAGGGGATCGGGTCCTTGGCTTGTGCCCGACGGTCGCGTGCGGCACGCCCGAGCGCGGGGGCGTGGGGAGGCTCACGCTCCGAAAGGGCCGCTGCGGGTTTCACTTGTAGGCCAATCTGCGGTAACCTCGAACGGCCGGAACGCCTGGCACCCACAACGGATGCCGGCCAGAACGTACGCTGAATCACGCGAATGCGGGTTTACACAGTGTGGGTAGTTCTGGCAGACTAGTACGGTTGCTCGGATCAAGGTCCGAGTGTGCAGACTTCGGGCGGGTGGTAAATCGCCCCCCGTCCAACCAAAGTAACCAACGACCCGGAACCTGCCGGAGCGTGGTGCGGTGCGCTCAAAGCGCACGCGACACGCCCGAGCGCGGGGGTCGGTGAAGTTGCGGTACGAGAGAGGTTAGACGACGCCATGGCGGGACAAAAGATCCGCATCCGGCTCAAGTCCTACGACCACGAGGTCATCGATAACTCGGCACGCGAGATTGTCGATACGGTGACCCGCGCTGGTGCGACGGTCGTGGGCCCGGTGCCGCTGCCGACTGAAAAGAACGTGTACTGCGTTATTCGGTCGCCCCACAAGTACAAGGACAGCCGCGAGCATTTTGAAATGCGCACCCACAAGCGGTTGATCGACATTATCGACCCGACGCCCAAGGCCGTCGATTCGCTCATGCGTCTCGACCTGCCGGCGGACGTCAACATCGAGATCAAGCTCTGAGGAACCTAGACATGACTACTTCTACCCAGCAGGAAGCGGGCAAGGCCGTCAAGGCACTTGTCGGCTCGAAGCTCGGCATGACCCAGGTCTGGGACGACGAGGCTCGCCTCGTCCCGGTCACCGTCATCAAGGTGGACACCAACGTCGTTACTCAGGTGCGCACCCTCGATGTCGATGGCTACCAGGCGATCCAGGTCGCTGCCGGTGAAATTGACCCCCGCAAGGTGACCCAGCCGCTTAAGGGCCACTTCGCGAAGGCCGGTGTGACCCCGCGTCGCACCGTGCTCGAAATCCGCACCTCGAGTGCGGACGAATACAACGCTGGCCAGGAGATCGGCCTCGACACCTTCGCCCCCGGCGATGTCGTCGACGTGACCGGCACCTCCCGCGGCAAGGGCTTTGCCGGTGTCATGAAGCGCCACGGCTTTGCCGGTGGTCCCGCTTCCCATGGCGCCCACAAGATCCACCGCAAGCCGGGCTCCATCGGCGGCTGCGCGACCCCGGGACGCGTGTTCCGTGGCATGCGCATGGCCGGCCGCACGGGCAACCAGCGCACCACCATTCAGAACCTCACGATCCACGCGATCGACGCAGAGAACGGTTACGTTCTCGTCGCCGGCGCGGTTCCCGGTGCTAAGGGCGCCACGGTCGTGATCCGTAACGCCGCGAAGGGAGCCTAGTCATGACCGCCACCACGGTCGACGTTCTCGACGCTTCCGGCAAGAAGACCGGCAAGGCTGAACTGCCCGCCGAAATCTTCGATGTCGAGCTCAATGTTCCGCTGATTCACCAGGTCGTCGTCGCCCAGCTCGCTGCCAAGCGCCAGGGCACCGCCGCGACCAAGACCCGTGGCGCCGTCTCCGGCGGCGGCCGCAAGCCGTGGCGCCAGAAGGGCACTGGCCGTGCGCGCCAGGGCTCCATCCGCGCCCCGCACTGGGCCGGTGGCGGCGTCGTGCATGGCCCGCAGCCGCGCTCCTACGAGCAGCGCACCCCGAAGAAGATGAAGGCCGCCGCTCTGCGTGGCGCCCTGTCGGACCGCGCCCGTCACGGCCGGGTCTCCGTCATCTCGTCGTTCGTCGACGGCGACACCCCGTCGACCAAGCAGGCGCTGGCCGCCCTCAAGGGCGTTTCCAGCGGCCGTACCGCGCTCGTCGTCGTCACTCGCGAGGACCAGCTTGCGCAGCTCTCGCTGCGTAACGTGCCGACCGTTCACCTCGTGTGGCCGGACCAGCTGAACACCTACGACGTGCTCGTTCGCGACGACGTCGTGTTCACCTCCGATGCGCTCGACGCATTCCTTGCCAGCCGCAGCGCGGACGCGAAGGAGGAAAGCAAGTGAGCATCGAACCGACGAAGAACCCGCGGGACATCATCATTGCTCCCGTCGTCTCTGAAAAGAGCTACAACCTGATCGACGAGGGCAAGTACACGTTCATCGTGGACCCGCGCTCGAACAAGACCGAGATCAAGAACGCCATTGAGCAGATCTTCGACGTCAAGGTCGAATCGGTCAATACCATCAACCGCAAGGGTAAGACCCAGCGTCGCACCGGCGGCAAGCGCAAGGACACCAAGCGCGCCATCGTCTCGCTTCGCGAGGGCACCATCGACATCTTCGGTGAGGTGGCTATCTAATGGCTATCCGCAAGTACAAGCCGACGACCCCGGGCCGCCGCGGTTCCTCGGTCTCCGAGTTCACGGAGATCACCCGCTCCACCCCGGAAAAGTCACTGCTGCGTCCGCTGCACAAGACCGGCGGTCGTAACTCGACCGGTCGCATTACCTCGCGTCACCGCGGTGGCGGCCACAAGCGCGCCTACCGCGTGATCGACTTCCGTCGCCACGACAAGGACGGCATCCCCGCCAAGGTCGCGCACATCGAGTACGACCCGAACCGGACCGCGAACATCGCGCTGCTGCACTACGCCGATGGCGAGAAGCGCTACATCCTGGCCCCGGCCAAGATCAAGCAGGGTGACCGCATCGAGGCCGGCCCCGGCGCGGACATCAAGCCCGGCAACAACCTGCCGCTGCGCAACATCCCGCTCGGTACCGTCGTGCACGCCATTGAGATCAAGCCCGGCGGCGGCGCCAAGATCGCCCGCTCCGCTGGCGCTGGCGTCCAGCTCGTCGCCAAGGAATCCACCTGGGCGCAGCTGCGTATGCCGTCCGGCGAAATCCGTAACGTCGACGCGCGTTGCCGCGCGACCGTCGGCGAGGTGGGCAATGCCGACCAGTCGAACATCAACTGGGGCAAGGCCGGCCGTATGCGCTGGAAGGGCAAGCGTCCGCACGTGCGTGGCGTCGCCATGAACCCGATCGACCACCCGCACGGTGGTGGCGAGGGTAAGACCTCCGGTGGCCGTCACCCGGTCAGCCCGTGGGGCCAGAAGGAAGGCCGTACCCGCCGTCCGAACAAGCCGAGCGACAAGATGATTGTGCGTCGTCGCCGGACCGGCAAGAAGCGCTGATAGGGAGACGAAATGCCGCGCAGTTTGAAGAAGGGCCCCTTCGTCGACGACCATCTGCAAAAGAAGGTCGATCAGATGAACGAGGCCGGCAAGAAGAACGTCATCAAGACCTGGTCGCGTCGATCCGTCATTACCCCGGATTTCCTGGGGCACACCTTCGCGGTGCACGACGGTCGCAAGCACGTTCCGGTCTTTGTCACCGAGTCGATGGTTGGCCATAAGCTCGGAGAGTTCGCGCCGACCCGCACCTACCGCGGGCACGACAAGGACGACCGTAAGGCTCGTCGCCGGTAGGCGGGGTGCGTGAGGTCGAAATGAACCAAGTAAGGCAGGAAGCGATGGAAGCCAAGGCGCAGGCGCGAAACGTGCGCGTCACGCCCATGAAGGCACGGCGCGTCATCGACGTCGTTCGCGGTAAGGGCGTTGTGGAGGCTAGCAATATCCTCCGGTTCGCACCCCAGGCGGCGGCCGAAACCGTGCGCAAGGTGCTGGATAGCGCAGTAGCGAATGCTCGGGTTAAGGCCGATCAGGCCTCCGTGGCGTTCAACGAAAATGACCTAGTGGTCCTCGCCGCGTATGTGGATGAGGGACCGACGATGAAGCGGTACCGGCCGCGCGCCAAGGGCGCTGCGGGCCGCATCAACAAGCGGACGAGCCACATCACCGTCATCGTCGGTGAGCCCGAAGAGAGGAATCGGTAATGGGGCAAAAAGTTAACCCGACCGGGTTCCGCCTCGGCATCACCACGGATCACCGTTCGCGGTGGTTCGCGGACTCCAGCAAGGAGGGCCAGCGGTACAGCGACTACGTCCGTGAGGACGTCGCGATCCGCAAGCTGCTATCGACCGACCTGGAGCGCGCTGGCATCGCCCGCGTGGATATCGAGCGCACCCGCGATCGTGTCCGTGTCGATCTGCACACCGCCCGCCCGGGCATCGTCATCGGCCGCCGCGGCGCCGAGGCCGACCGCCTGCGCGGTCAGCTCGAGAAGCTCACGGGCAAGCAGGTCCAGCTGAACATTCTTGAAGTAAAGAACCCGGAGACCGACGCACAGCTCGTCGCCCAGGGCATCGCCGAGCAGCTCGCTGCCCGCGTGTCCTTCCGCCGCGCCATGCGCAAGGGCATTGTGTCCGCGCAGCGTGGTGGCGCCAAGGGCATCCGCGTGCAGTGCTCGGGCCGCCTCGGCGGTGCGGAAATGTCGCGCTCGGAGTTCTACCGCGAAGGCCGTGTGCCGCTGCACACCCTGCGCGCCAACATTGACTACGGCTTCTTCGAGGCTCGTACCACCTTCGGTCGCATCGGCGTGAAGGTCTGGATCTACAAGGGCGATGTCACCGACAAGGAACTCGCTCGCGCCCAGGCCCAGGCCCCGCGTGGCGGACGTCGCGGCGAAGGCCGCCGCGGTCGCCGCGGTGATGGTGCTGGCCGTCGCGGTGCGCCGCGTCGCAGCGAAGCCCCCGAGGCCGCCTCCGCTGAAGCGGGCGAGGCCACGGGCACTCAGACCGGAACGGAGGCCTGAGCCAATGCTCATCCCGCGTCGGACTAAGTTCCGTAAGCAGCACCGTCCCAAGCGTCGTGGCCAGGCCAAGGGTGGTACCGAGATCAACTTCGGTGACTACGCCATCCAGGCCCTCGAAGGCGGTTACATCACGAACCGTCAGATCGAGGCCGCGCGTATTGCGATGACCCGTCACGTCAAGCGTGGCGGCAAGGTGTGGATCAACATCTTCCCCGACCGCCCGCTGACCAAGAAGCCGGCCGAAACCCGCATGGGTTCCGGTAAGGGTTCCCCGGAATGGTGGGTGGCCAACGTCAAGCCGGGCCGCATCATGTTCGAGCTCGGTGGTGTTCCTGAGCAGCTGGCGCGCGAGGCCATGAGCCGCGCGCAGCACAAGCTGCCGATCAAGACTCGCTTTGTGAGCCGTGAGGGTGGTGAAGGCTAATGGCAATCGGATCCAAGGGCCTGACCCCGTCCGACCTGGACGGAATGGACAACGAGCGCCTCGCCGAGGAACTGGCCAAGGCCAAGGCTGAACTGCTGAACCTGCGGTTCGCCGCCGCGACCGGCCAGCTCGAAGACCACGGCCGCGTGAAGGCCGTGCGTCGCGACATCGCTCGCATCTACACGATCGTCAACGAGCGCGAGCTGGGCATCCGCACCGCTCCCGTGAAGAAGTAAGGAAGGTCTGTAGGCATGAGCGATAACGCAACCGCTGAAGCCGCGCCCCAGGCGCGGAACTACCGCAAGAGCCGCCGCGGCTACGTCGTCAGCGACAAGATGGACAAGACCGTCGTCGTTGAACTCGAAGACCGCGTCAAGCACGCACTGTATGGCAAGGTTGTGCGCCGCACCTCCAAGGTGAAGGCACACGACGAGAACAATGAGTGCGGCGTGGGCGACCTCGTGCGCATCATGGAGACGCGCCCGCTGTCTGCTACCAAGCACTGGCGAGTCGTCGAGATCGTCGAGAAAGCTCGCTAACGCGACACCTCAGAGGAGGGCCGGCACCAAAAGGTGTCGGCCCTTTTCTGTTGCCCGCAAACGGCAAGATCGCGTGCTCTACCACGACAAACATGGGCACCGACGCGAGCACGAAACCGAATATCCTCCTCATCGTCTCCGACGATCACGGCTACGGAGACCAGTCCGGACTCGGTTCGGTCGACGACGTTGAAACGCTCGCGCTCGACCGCATCCGCGCCCTCGGCGCCACCTTCACGCAGGCATACGCCGCGGCACCGATCTGCTCGCCAGCCCACGTCGGCATTCTGACCGGAGCCCACCCCCAACGCTGGGGCGGACACTGGTTCCAAGACACGACCTACCCGAGCGGTCACCCCACCATCGCCGATTAGCTCGCGGCCGGCGGCTACCGCACCGCCTACTTCGGCAAGGTCCATTACGGCCCGGGCGACGAAGCCGGGGGAGAGTGCTGCCCCGAAAACCACGGCTTCGACGAAGCCCTCTACTCGCTCACGTCGCTGCACATGGGGCGCATGCACTACATGAAGCACACACGCGCGCAGCAGGCAGAGTATGGCGAAGCCGCCGCGAACATGGGCGTCTCGCCATTCCTCAGCCACGCCGGCGAGGCCGAATCCGATCAACACTCGACCTATGTCTTCGCCCAGCGCGCGATCGACTTCATCGAGCGCGACGACGAGCGCCCCTACTTTTGCTACGTCGCCTTCAACGCCGTCCACAACTTCGCCTGGCAACTGCCCGAAAAAGTCCTCGCCGAGCGCGGACTGACCCCGCACCAGGACTGGGATGCGGACGTGCAGGACTACGACGAGTGGTACGACAGTGCGATCTACCCAGCCCTTGGGGAGCAGGGCCGCGGTGTCTACCGCGCTCAGCTCGAGCTCATGGACGAGCAGATCGGTCGCCTACTTGATGCCGCCGACGCTCGTGGTGGCCTGAAGAACACGATCGTCATCTATGTCTCCGATAACGGCGGGGGAGCGGAGAACTACTCCAACAACGCCCCGCTGGCCGGCCACAAGTACAGCCTGAAAGAAGGTGGCATCCGCGTCCCCTCCCTCATCTCGTGGCCGGGTGGCGGCATCCTGCACGGGGCGATCTCACGGCCTGCCTGGACGATGGGTATTCTCCCGACGGTCCTCGCGGCCGCGTGGCTCGACCCCCGCGAGTGGCGCACCCCTCGACGGCTGCAACGAGCTGCCAGCCCTCCGCTGCGACGCAAGCGGCGGCCACGACGAGCTGCACTTCGATAACGGCTTCCAGTTCGCAGTGCGCCGCGGCACGTGGAAACTCCACGTCATCGATCGCTCGCATGCAATCGTCGAGCGGCTCGAGCGCGTCCAGCACGTCGATCTCGGAGGCGAACTCACGCTCACGAACGTCGAGGCCGACCCGAGCGAGCAGACCAACCTTATCGATCAGCATCCGGACATCGCGCGCGAATTGATCTCGGCGCACCAAGAGTGGCGCAAAGCCCTTGGTTTAGCGGTTTCTGAGGTCGCCGACGCCGCCCT
Organism: Bowdeniella nasicola; assembly: GCF_001907295.1. Taxonomy (GTDB): domain Bacteria; phylum Actinomycetota; class Actinomycetes; order Actinomycetales; family Actinomycetaceae; genus Bowdeniella; species Bowdeniella nasicola. The sequence goes on along the minus strand of NZ_MQVR01000002.1, from coordinate 35,861 downwards.
CGCCGCCCTCGATAGGTAACAAAAACCAAGCAAAACCATCAAAATGCTTGCCCGATCGCACATTCTGTCTTGATGTAGCTCTTGTAACTAACACGAGTGAGTTCAATCCGGAACACCTAACCGATGAGGGTTTGGTAGCCAGCACAGGGACATGACCAAGGGAGGTCAATAATGAGGAGTTTCAAGGCGAAACTTGTTGCTTTCAGCTTAGTGGCAAGCCTCGGCCTGGCCGGCTGTGGTGGTTCCGGATCCGGCGGATCGGGAAACTCCGATGGCGGCGACGGCGCGATTCCTAAGCCCGATGTTGCGATGTGCCCGAGACGAATATCGACGGCAACAAGCTCGACACGTCCAAGATCGAGGGAGAGATCCGCTTCATGACCCAGAACCTGAAGAACGACTTCTCGGAGTTCTTCGAAAAGCAGATCGCGCAGTTCGAAAAGGAGAACCCCGACACCAAGGTCATTTGGGAAGACAAACCCGGCGGCCCCGACTTCGATAAGAACATGGCCGCGGACGCCGTCGAATGCCAGATGGCCGACGTCATCAACATCCCCGACTAGACCATCCTCGCCCTGTCCAAGGCGAACCTGCTCATGAACCTCGACGTCAAGGCCCCCGGCATCGGCGACAAGTTCATGGAAAACCTCTGGAACGCGACCGCCGTCGGCGCCAACGGCGCTCACACCGGCCTGCCGTGGTACACGTTCCCGAACATCACGACCTGCAACAAGGACGTCTTCAAGCGCTCCGGCCTCGATGAGAACACTGTCCCGGCCACGATGAAGGACATGTTCGACATGGCCCGCAAGGTCGCGGAAGCCGGCAACGGCGACTACGGACTGTACGGCAACGCCAACTGGTACCTCGCCCCGCAGTGGGCAGCCCTCGGCGTGAAGTTCATGAACGACGACAAGTCGGAGTTCGTCTTCGCTCAGAACCCGCTGGCCCTGGACTGGGTGACGAACATGGCCGAGCTGTACAAGATGGGTGCGATCCCGAAGGACTCGCTGACCGGTGAGCCCGACGCGAACAAGGCCTACTTCGAAGGCGACCTCGCCATCGGCACTCCGAACCCGTCCTTCCTACGCGCCGTCAAGCGCAACAACCCCAACGTTTACGCCTCCACCGGCGTCGGCAAGTTCCCGCGCAACGAGGGTGTCACGCCCGCGATCGGCGGCCAGTACATCGCCGTGTCGGCGGCGACGAAGAACGCGCCGCTCGCGATGAAGTTCGCCGAGTTCCTCACCTCCGATCAGCAGGAGCTCGCCTGGGCCCGCGACGGCGGCGCCATCATCTTCCCGCCGGCCAAGAAGGCCCTCGAGGAACTCCTCACCAACCCGCCGAAGTTCGTCGACGACGAGATCTTCTCCGCGGCCTACAAAGTTGCCGCGGAGTCGCTGGAAGAAAACCGCTCCGAGCCGGCCCTGCTGTACATCCAGGGCTCGATCCAGCAGGAGCTGGTCAACAACATCAACGCCGGTGTCCGCGGCGAGGTCAGCCCGCAAGAGGCGCTCGACAAGGCCCAAGACGCCATGAACCGCCTGCTCAAGCAGCTGAACAACTATCTGTTCTGGGGGTGCGCCGGCCGCGCGCCGCGCGCCCCCAGAGTCTTGGAAGGACAAATATCGTGGCCACAACCGTTCGCCAGCCGCGGCGTAGGCGGGAGCCCGATGCCCTGAACGGCGCATCGCGCTTCCGGCGGTGGTCGGTACCTCCGCTGTCGGTGCTGCTGCCGGTTCCCGTCGTCGTAATTTTCTACATCTATCCCTTCATCTCCATGATCATCACGTCGTTTACCAACACCCGCCCGCTGCGCACCCGCGGCGAATGGGTGAACTGGGAGAACTACCAGACGATCATCACCGAACCCCGCTTTCGGGATGCCGCCAAGCACTCGCTGATCTACGCGGTCTGCGTCGTCCCGCTCATGGTGCTGCTGCCGCTGCTGCTCGCCCTCCTCGTTCGCGACAAAGTCTCCGGCATAGGCTTCTTCCGTGCCGCCTACTACGTCCCCGCGATCTGCTCCATCGTGGTCACCGCGCTGTCGTGGCGCTCGCTGCTGCAGGAGCAGGGCCCAGTCAATAACTGGCTGAGAAGTATCGGCCTCATCGACGGGGCCATCCCCTTCCTGTCGCATCCCATGTGGATCCTCGTGTGCGCGATGATCATCACCCTATGGACCGGTCTGCCGTACTACATGATCATGTACCTGACCGCTCTCAAGAACGTCGACCGGTCGCTTTACGAAGCCGTCGAGATCGATGGCGCCGGGGCCATCCGACGCTTCTTCACCATCACCGTGCCGGGCGTGCGCGTCATGATGTACCTCGTTGGTGTCCTCACGACGATTAACTCGCTGAAGATCTTTACCGAGGTCTTCTTGATCGGCGGAGCCAACTCCCCGGTCGAAACCGTCACGATGTACATCCGCTCGCGCATCCAGGACCCGCTGTACGGCTCGCTCGGCGAAGGTACCGCCGACTCGGTGCTGCTGTTCATCATGACGTTCGGGTTCATCATGCTTTCTAACCGACTGCAGGCAAAAGCGGAAGAACAGTGACGACCGTCGGTCGAAATGTCCCCGTGGCCGCCGTCGCGGAATCCACGGCCCGCTTCAAGCGCCACCGCCGCAACGAGACCAACCGCAAGCTCAAGGGCTGGCGCCTCGTCATGCGCTATGTCGTGCTCGTCCTCGTCCTGATCTTCATGCTCGGTCCGATCTTCGTCCCGCTCATCGCCGCATTCAAATCTCCCAGCGAACCCGTCTTCGGTCAGGGCGCCACGCTCTTCCCGCAGACGTGGTCGCTCGACGCGTTCTACGAGATCTTCGAAAAGACGAACCTGCCGCGGGCCATCATGAACTCGCTGACGATCGGCCTGCTCGCGGTGTTCTCGCACTGCACGCTCGCGACGGTCGGCGGGTACATGCTCTCCCGACGCGGCTGGACGCTGCGCAACATTGCCTACCTCGTCATCTTGTCGGCCATGATCTTTCCGTTCGAGTCGATCATGCTCTCGCTGTTTTCGATGATGAACTCGATCGGGTTGTACGACTCGATCATCGGCGTGTGGCTGCCGGGCCTCCTCGGCCCCTTGCACCTGTTGCTCATGCGAGCCGCCTTCCTCGGCATCCCCGAGGAGATCGAAGACGCCGCCTTCATCGACGACGCGGGGGAGTTCCGCCGCTTCTGGTCGATCTTCCTGCCGCAGGTCAAGGGCGCGCTCACCATCGTCGGTCTCACGTCGTTCATCTACGCGTGGTCCGACTTCCTGTGGCCGTTGCTCATGCTGCGCTCGGCCGAGAATCAGACGATGATGCTGGCGCTCAACTCCCCGCAGGAATCGGCACCGGGTACGACGTACCGGACCATCCTTGCCGGCGCGATCATCGCCCTGGCACCGGTGTTGCTGCTGTTCGCGTTCACCCAGCGCTACTTCTTCCGCGGCATCGAAGAAGGTGGCCTGAACTTCTAGTTCTCACCTCGGCGCGGACATCCGGTATGCTCCCGGATGTCCGCGCCGAGCTAATGGTGAGCGATTGCACGCCGGGGCGCCGATAACCCCCTGGCTTGCGCTAGGGCAGATGATCTATACTCGAACGGTTGCCTTGTGGCTACCCGGACCTGTCTGCGCACTTTTTCCGCAGTTTTCTTGGGTCCGAAAGACGCCACGCGGACTCCCTAGCGGGGCCGCGCAGGCAGTGCAGTAAACCGTTCGGCTAGGCTCGGAAAGTTTTCCGAGAACCGGCACGACGACAGGAGAATACTCAATGATCCAGCAGGAGTCGCGGCTTAAGGTCGCCGACAACACCGGCGCGAAGGAAATCCTTTGCATCCGGGTTCTCGGTGGCTCCGGCCGGCGCTATGCCGGTATCGGCGACACCATCGTCGCCACCGTCAAGGACGCCATCCCTGGCGGCAACGTGAAGAAGGGCGACGTGGTCAAAGCCGTCATCGTCCGGACCAAGAAGGAACGTCGCCGTCCCGATGGCTCATACATTCGATTCGATGAGAACGCGGCCGTCATTCTGAAGAATGAAGAAGAGCCCCGCGGCACCCGCATCTTCGGCCCCGTGGGCCGCGAGCTGCGTGACCGCAAGTTCATGAAAATCATCTCGCTCGCTCCGGAGGTGCTCTAAATGGCAAAGGTGAAGAAGGGCGACCAGGTCGTCGTCATCGCCGGTCGCGATAAGGGCAAGACCGGACGCGTGCTCCAGGTCATCACCGAGTCCGACCGCGTGGTCGTCGAAGGTGTGCAGCGCGTCAAGAAGCACACCAAGGTTGGCCAGTCCAGCCGCGGTGCCCGTACCGGCGGCATTGAGACCGTCGAGGCCCCGATCCACATCTCCAACGTGATGGTCGTGGATCCGGAGACCAAGAAGGGTACCCGCGTCGGCTACCGTCTCGAGACTGTTGAGCGCAACGGCCGCAGCAAGACGCAGCGCGTGCGGATCGCCAAGCGTTCGGGCAAGGAGCTGTCATGACCGAAACCAAGACCCAGCCTCGGCTGAAGCAGCGCTACCGCGATGAGATCATCGACGGCCTGCGCGAGGAGTTCAAGCACCCCAACGTCAACGAGGTGGCTAAGCCCATCAAGGTTGTCGTCAACATGGGTGTCGGCGACGCGGCTCGCGACTCCAAGCTCATCGAAGGCGCTATCAATGACCTCACCGTCATTACCGGCCAGAAGCCTCAGGTGACCAAGGCCCGCAAGTCCATCGCGCAGTTCAAGCTGCGTGAGGGCATGCCGATCGGTGCGCACGTAACCCTGCGCGGCGACCGCATGTGGGAGTTCCTCGATCGCCTGCTGTCGTTGGCCCTGCCCCGTATTCGCGACTTCCGTGGCCTGTCGCCCAAGCAGTTCGACGGCAACGGAAACTACACGTTCGGCCTCACGGAACAGTCCATGTTCCACGAGATCGACCAGGACAAGATTGATCGCGTGCGCGGCATGGACATCACCATCGTGACGTCTGCCAAGTCCGACGACGAAGGTCGCTCGCTGCTGCGCCGCCTCGGCTTCCCGTTTAAGGAGAACTGACAGATGGCGAAGACCTCCCTGAAAGTCAAGGCCTCCCGCAAGCCGAAGTTCGGCGTGCGTGGCTACACCCGGTGCCAGAAGTGCGGTCGCCCGCGCTCGGTATACCGCAAATTCGGCCTGTGCCGCATCTGCCTGCGTGAGATGGCCCTTGCTGGCCAGCTCCCCGGCGTGACGAAGAGCAGCTGGTAACACTTACGTTGTAGGTCCCCTGCGGGGGAAACCGCGACGAGGAAGGGCGAAGGCCCAACAACATGACTATGACAGATCCCATCGCAGATATGCTGACGCGTCTGCGCAACGCCAACTCGGCGTACCACGAGACGGTGTCGATGCCGTACTCGAAGCTCAAGGCGAACATCGCCGAAATCCTGAAGGCCGAAGGCTACATCGCGGACTGGTCCGCATCGGATGCCGAGGTGGGCAAGAACCTCACCCTCGAGCTGAAGTACGGCACCGACCGCAAGCGCGCCCTCGTTGGCGTCAAGCGCGTGTCCAAGCCCGGCCTGCGGGTCTACGCCAAGTCGACCAAGCTCCCCAAGGTGCTCGGCGGCCTCGGCGTGGCCATCCTGTCCACCTCCTCCGGTCTGCTGACGGACCGCGAGGCTGAATCCAAGGGTGTTGGCGGGGAAGTCCTCGCTTACATCTGGTAAGAACCGGAAAGGAGAACGCACTATGTCACGTATCGGCAAGATTCCCGTTCCGGTTCCCTCCGGTGTGGACGTGTCGATCGACGGCCAGGACGTTAGCGTGAAGGGCCCCAAGGGCACCCTCACCCACACGGTTCCGGCGCCGATCACCGTAGAGCGCAACGAGGACGGAGCCATCGCGGTGAACCGTCCCAACGATGAGCGCGAATCGCGTTCGCTGCACGGCCTGACCCGTACCCTGATCGCCAACATGGTTGAAGGTGTGACCAAGGGCTACGAAAAGAAGCTGGAAATCGTCGGTACCGGTTACCGTGTGACCGCGAAGGGCCAGGATCTCGAATTCGCCCTCGGCTTCTCTCACCCGGTCTCGGTCAAGGCCCCCGAAGGCATCACCTTCGCGGTGGAAAGCCCCACCAAGTTCTCGGTGTCGGGTATTTCCAAGCAGCTCGTCGGCGAAACCGCGGCTTCTATTCGCAAGCTCCGCAAGCCCGAACCCTACAAGGGCAAGGGTGTGCGGTACGCCGGCGAACAGATTCGCCGCAAGGCAGGAAAGGCTGGTAAGTAACCCATGTCCGTCACGATTAAGGGCAAGGGCAAGGCGGTCGCCCGCAAGCGCCGCCACCAGCGCGTGCGCAAGCATGTTGCCGGCACCGCCACGACCCCCCGTCTTATCGTCAAGCGCAGCGCGCGCCACATGGTGGCCTCGCTCGTCGATGATCGCGCGGGTCACACCCTGGCGTCGGCTTCCACCATGGAAGTTGAACTGCGCCAGATGGAAGGCACCAAGGTCGACAAGGCGCGCAAGGTGGGCGAACTGCTCGGCGAGCGCGCCAAGGCAGCGGGCATCGAGTCCGCCAAGTTCGACCGGGGCGGTAACAAGTACCACGGCCGCGTGGCCGCCGTTGCTGACGGCGCTCGCGAAGCCGGCTTGGCCCTGTAACCAGCGAGAACGAAGAGAGCAGGAGTACATCCATGGCTGCACAGCAGCGAGATCGGACCGGCTCGGGTTCCGCCGAACAGGGACGCGAGCGTAATGAAGGCCGCCGGGCGCGCGACGATCGTCGCGACAACCGCCGCGGTGGCGATGACAAGAACCAGTTCGTCGAGCGTGTTGTCACCATCAACCGCGTCGCGAAGGTTGTGAAGGGTGGCCGTCGCTTCTCCTTCACCGCCCTCGTGGTCGTTGGTGATGGCGACGGTACGGTCGGCGTCGGCTACGGCAAGGCGAAGGAAGTTCCCGCCGCCATTGCCAAGGGCGTGGAGGAAGCCAAGAAGAACTTCTTCCGGGTCCCGCGGATTGCCAAGACCATCCCACACACCGTCCAGGGTGCGGATGCCGCAGGCGTCGTCCTGCTGCGTCCGGCCGCTCCCGGTACCGGTGTTATCGCCGGTGGTCCGGTGCGCGCCGTCCTGGAGTGCGCTGGCATTCACGACGTGCTGTCGAAGTCGCTCGGCTCGCAGAACGCGCTCAACATTGTGCGCGCGACTGTGGCGGCGCTGAAGCAGCTCGAGCAGCCCGAAGCGGTTGCGGCCCGTCGCGGCCTGCCGCTGGAGAAAGTTGCCCCGTCGTCCATGCTGCGCCACCGCGCAGAGGGTGAAGCTCGCGCCAAGGCCGAAGCCGAAGCTGAAGCTGAGGCAGGTGCGTAATGGCAGAGCTGAAGATCACCCAGAAGAAGTCCACCATTGGCGGCATCCGCAAGCAGCGTGAGACCCTGCGCGCCCTCGGGCTGCGCAAGATCGGTCAGAGCGTTGTCCGCGAAGATAACGACGCGGTCCGCGGCATGATCCGCACCGTCGACCACCTGGTTGACGTCGAGGAGGTCAAGTAAGCATGGCTGAAGAATCGACGCCTCTGAAGATCCACGATCTGCGTCCCGCCCCGGGAGCCAAGAAGTCCAAGACCCGCGTGGGTCGCGGTGAAGGCTCCAAGGGCAAGACCGCCGGTCGCGGCACCAAGGGCACGAAGGCTCGCGGCCAGGTTCCTGCCGGGTTCGAAGGCGGTCAGATGCCGCTGCACATGCGGCTGCCCAAGCTGCGTGGCTTCAAGAACCCGAACAAGGTGACCTACCAGGTCGTGAACCTGACCAAGCTCGCCGAGCTCTTCCCGAAGGGCGGCGACATCACCGTCGCTGACCTCGTGGCCAAGGGCGCCGTCCGCGCGAAGCAGCCCGTCAAGATCCTCGGCACCGGAGAAATCTCCGTCGCCGTGAACGTGACGGTCGACGCGTGGTCGGGCTCCGCCAAGGAAAAGATCGATGCCGCCGGCGGCTCCATCACGGGAGCCTAAGCGGCGCGGATGGTTTCCATCCGCATCGACGTGGAACGCCCCCGTGCCACCCGTGGCTCGGGGGCGTTTCCACTTCCCGACTAGTTACCCTTAGACTTCTTAAAGATTGACGTTTGAGCTGGATAAGCTCACCCGTTGCCGACGTAGGCGTTCCCATGCGTCGCCCGCGACGGCAACCCACCGGGAGGAATTTTGCTCTCTGCATTCGCTCACGCGTTTAGAGTCACTGATCTGCGCAAGAAGCTGCTCTTTACGCTCGCCATCATGGCGATCTACCGCTTCGGCTCCTTCGTGCCTGCCCCGGGCGTTGACTACGGCAACGTCCAGCAGTGTGTCGCGGGTAGCCAGAACAGCTTCCTCGGGATGATCAACCTGTTCTCGGGCGGCGGCTTGCTTCAGCTCTCGGTCTTCGCTCTCGGGATCATGCCGTACATTACGGCGTCGATCATCATCCAGCTGATGCGCGTCGTCATTCCGCGCTTTGAAGACCTCCACAAGGAGGGCCAGGCTGGTCAGGCGAAGCTCACGCAGTACACGCGTTACCTCACGATCTTCCTTGGCGTGTTGCAGTCCACCGTCATGGTGACGACCGCCGCCAACGGCCTGCTGTTCCAGGGTTGCCCGGTGAACCCGATCCCGAACGCTGGCCCCGCGAGCCTCCTGCTCACCATTTTGACAATGACCGCCGGTACCGGCCTCATCATGTGGCTCGGTGAGCTCATCAGCGAAAAGGGTATCGGCAACGGCATGTCGCTGCTCATCTTCACCTCGATCGCCGCGTCCTTCCCGATCGGCCTCGGCACCGTTTTCGGTCTCGAAAACGGCATCGTCAAGCTCCTGGTTATCCTCGCGGTTATCCTCATCATCACCCTCGCGGTTGTCTTCGTTGAGCAGTGCCAGCGCCGCATCCCGGTGCAGTACGCCAAGCGCATGGTCGGCCGCCGCCTGTACGGTGGCTCGTCGACCTACATCCCGATGAAGATCAACCTCGCGGGCGTTATCCCGGTCATCTTCGCATCCTCGATCATGCAGCTGCCCGTGATGATCTCCGAATTCAACAAGACGGCCCCCTGGGCGGTCACGCTGGCGCAGTACTTCTCACCGTCGCACCCGCTGCGGCTCACGGTGTACACGCTCCTCATCATCTTCTTCGCGTTCTTCTACACGTCGATTACCTTCAACCCCGAAGAGGTTGCCGACAACATGAAGCGCTACGGCGGCTTCATCCCCGGCATCCGCGCGGGACGGCCCACCGCCGAGTACCTGAACTACGTCATGACGCGCATTACCGCGCCGGGCGCACTCTACCTCGCGATCGTCGCTCTCGTGCCGGAGATCCTGTTCGCCATGATGGGCCTGAACCAGGCCATGCCATGGGGCGGAACGTCGATCATGATTATGGTCGGTGTCGCGTTGCAGACTGTGAAGGACATCGACTCTCAGCTTCAGCAGCGGCACTACGAAGGATTCCTGTCATGACCACGCGTCTCGTCATTTTTGGCGCCCCCGGAGCAGGCAAGGGCACCCAGGCCGAGCGGCTCGCTCAGCACCTGAAGATCCCGACGATCTCGACGGGCCACCTCTTCCGCTCCCACATCTCCGAGGGCAGCGAACTCGGCCACCTGGCCGGCTCCTACATTGCCCGCGGCGAGCTTGTCCCGGACTCAGTGACCGTCGAGATGCTGAAGGAGCGTCTCGCCGCCAAGGACACGAAGGACGGGTTCCTGCTCGACGGCTTCCCGCGCAACCCCGCGCAGGTCGATCTGCTCGACGAACTGCTGGGCGACGAGAAGCTCGACGGCGTGCTGGAGCTGTCCGTCGACGAAGACGCCATCGTTGAGCGCCTGCTCAAGCGCGGCATCGAACAGGGCCGCACCGACGACACCGAAGACGTCATCCGCACCCGCCTGCGCATCTACCGCGAGCAGACGGCGCCCGTCGCGAAGCTGTACGCCGAGCGCGGCCTGCTGCACTCGATCGACGGCATGGGCGAAATCGATGAGGTGACCGAGCGGCTCCTGAAGGCCGTCTCCGCGCTGTGATGTTCGGACCCAAACCCGAAATCAAGACGCGCACCCAACTGGCCGCCATGGCCGAGGCCGGGGCGATCGTCTACGAGATGCTGACCGCGGTCGAGCGTGCTGCCGAGGTCGGAATCACGACGGGCGAGCTCGACGCGATCGCCGAAAAGGTGTGCCGCGACGCCGGCGCGAAACCGAACTTCAAGGGCTATCACGGCTATCCCGCGACGGTCTGCCTGAGCGTCAACGAAGAAATCGTGCACGGCATCCCGGGGGGCCGGGTGCTGCAGGACGGTGACCTCATCTCGGTCGACGGCGGCTGCTCCGTCGCCGGCCCGGGCGGGCGACGCTGGCACGGCGATTCCGCACGCAGCTTCTTCGTTGGTACTCCCTCCGAGAGCGACCAGCGCCTGTCCGATGTCACCCGCGAGGCGATGTGGCAGGCGATCGCGGCCCTGCCCGGCGCCAAGCAGCTCAACGTCGTCGGCAACGCGGTCAGCCGTGTTGTCGCCGAAAACCCGGTCGACGGGCGCGAGCTCGGCATCGTCCGCGAATACGTCGGCCACGGCATTGGCTCTGCGATGCATCAGCCGCCCGATGTCCTGAACTACGCCGCCCCCAAGGGCCCGCGCATCAAGTCCGGCATGGCCGTGTGCATCGAGCCGATGCTCACCCTCGGCGAGCCCGATAACGAGACGCTCGACGACGACTGGACGGTCGTGACGCTCGATGGTTCGCGCGCGAGCCACTGGGAGCATTCCGTCGCGCTGATCGACGGCGGAATCCGGATCCTGACCCTGCCCGACGGGGGAGCGGCCGAGCTCGCTCGCTTCGGCATCACTCCCGTCGAGCTGTAACCACACCCGGGTGGCGAGCTTCACGTCACGGGGGAGTTTCCATCGCGCACAAATTCCCATAGGATGGTCAGCTGGACGTGCGTACACGTGTGCCGCAACGGCGGCGCACCGCACGAGGGTGCTTCACGGCGCCACAATCTGAGGAGAAGTACGAAAGAGCATGGCTAAAAAGGACGGCGTCATCGAGGTTCAGGGCACTGTCGTCGAAGCGCTGCCCAACGCGATGTTTCGTGTAGAGCTGGACAACAAGCACATTGTGCTTGCCCACATCAGTGGCAAAATGCGTCAGCACTACATTCGTATTCTTCCCGAAGACCGCGTCGTGGTTGAGCTGAGCCCGTACGACCTCTCTCGTGGTCGTATCGTCTACCGCTACAAGTAACTGTTAGCCACCGTAGTGGTGGCGGAGGAACGACATGAAGGTCCAGCCAAGCGTCAAGAAGATCTGCGACAAGTGCAAGGTGATCCGCCGGCACGGTCGCGTCATGGTCATCTGCGACAACGTTCGTCACAAGCAGCGTCAAGGCTAAGTGACGGTGCGAGGGACTCCCTCGCAAACCCTGCTGCTAGCGCTATCGCGCAACCCCCGGTCCGGAGGCCGGGGCTCGCAATCCCGCGAGAAAGCAACGGGGAAGACCTCCGGTTCGAACAGTCAGGAGACTGATCAGTGGCACGTCTAGCTGGCGTTGACCTCCCCCGCGAAAAGCGGCTCGAGGTTGCGTTGACGTACATTTACGGCGTGGGTCGTACCCGCGCGCAGGAAGCTCTCGCCGCGACCGGTGTTTCGCCGGATCTTCGCGTGAAGGACATGCAGGAGTCCGATCTGGTGGCCCTGCGTGACTACATTGAGGGCAACTTCAAGGTGGAAGGTGATCTCCGCCGTGAGGTCGCAGCCGACATCCGCCGCAAGGTCGAGATTGGTTGCTACCAGGGTCTGCGTCACCGTCGTGGCCTCCCGGTTCACGGCCAGCGCACCAAGACGAACGCTCGTACCCGCAAGGGCCCGAAGCAGACCGTCGCCGGTAAGAAGAAGAAGTAGTCCGGTACAGCGCTGCTGTCCGGTCCGATGACCTGGAGATAAAAACACATGCCTCCCAAGACCCGTACTTCCTCGGTGGCGCGCAAGGGCCGCCGCCGGGACCGCAAGAACGTTGCCCAGGGCAACGCCTACATCAAGTCCACGTTCAACAACACGATCGTGTCCATCACCGACCCGGACGGCGCCGTTATCGCATGGGCCTCCTCCGGCCAGGTGGGCTTCAAGGGCTCGCGTAAGTCCACGCCGTTTGCCGCCCAGCTTGCTGCTGAGGCCGCGGCGCGTCGCGCCCAGGAACACGGCATGAAGAAGGTTGACGTGTTCGTCAAGGGCCCCGGTTCCGGCCGGGAAACCGCCATTCGTTCCCTTCAGGCCACCGGCCTGGAGGTCTCCTCGATCTCTGACGTGACGCCGCAGGCACACAACGGCTGCCGCCCGCCGAAGCGTCGTCGCGTCTAAGACGCTTAAAGCCCCGGCAACGGTAGACAGAGACCTGTCGGGGATTACACGTTGTCCCGCACGGCGTCAAATAGCGGATGCCGGCTGAAAGGATTACCAAGTGCTCATTACCCAGCGTCCCACGCTGACCGAGGAGGTCGTGAGTGATAACCGCTCACGATTCGTTATCGAACCCCTGGAGCCGGGTTTTGGTTACACCCTAGGAAACTCGCTTCGCAGGACCCTGCTGTCCTCGATCCCGGGCGCCTCGGTGACCTCCATCCGGATCGATGGCGTTCTCCACGAATTCTCGACGATTCCGGGAATCAAGGAAGACGTCACCGAGATCATTTTGAACATCAAGAACCTTGTCGTCTCTTCGGATCACGATGAGCCTGTGGTGATGTACCTGCGCAAGCAGGGACCGGGTGTCGTCGTCGCCGGCGACATCACGCCGCCCGCCGGTGTCGAGGTGCACAACCCCGACCTGCACATCGCGACCATCAACGCCAAGGGCAAGCTCGAGATCGAGCTGACCGTTGAGCGTGGCCGCGGCTACGTGCCGGCCGCCATGAACAAGAGCGACGATGCCGAGATCGGCCGTATCCCGGTCGACTCCATCTACTCGCCCGTGCTCAAGGTGACGTACAAGGTGGAAGCCACCCGCGTTGAGCAGCGCACGGACTTCGACCGCCTCGTCGTCGACGTCGAGACCAAGCCGTCCATGGAGCCGCGCGACGCGCTCGCTTCGGCCGGCAAGACGCTCGTCGAGCTCTTCGGCCTCGCCCGCGAACTCAACGTGGAGGCCGAAGGCATTGAGATCGGCCCGTCGCCGACGGACCAGGCTCTCGCCCAGGATCTGGCGCTGCCGATCGAGGACCTGGACCTGCAGTCACGGTCGTACAACTGTCTGAAGCGCGAGGGCATCCACACCCTCGGGCAGCTGGTGGCACGGTCGAAGGAAGACCTGCTGGATATCCGTAACTTCGGTAAGAAGTCCATCGACGAGATTCAGGAAAGGCTGGCCGGCTACGGACTCGGCCTGAAGGACTCCGGCGTCGACTTCGCCTCCGAGGACGATAGCCCGGCCTTCGAAGACCTGCACTTCAGCGACGAGCTCTGATAAGAAAAGGACCAAACATGCCTACCCCCTCTAAGGGACCCCGCCTGGGCGGCAGCTCCGCCCACGAAAAGCTCATGCTCGCGAACCTCGCGACGTCGCTGTTCGAGCACGAGTCGATCCGTACCACCGAAAACCGTGCGAAGCGCCTGCGCCCGCTCGCGGAAAAGCTCATCACGCTGGGCAAGCGTGGCGACCTGCACGCGCGCCGCAAGGTCATGGAGACCATCGGCCGCAAGGACATCGTCGCGAAGCTGTTCGAGGACCTCGCCCCGAAGTTCGCCGAGCGCCCCGGTGGCTACACCCGCATCACGAAGATCGCTAACCGCAAGGGCGACAACGCCCCCATGGCGATCATCGAGCTCGTGCTCGAGCCCGTCAGCCCGAAGCAGGCCGTCGTGAAGGAAGCTGAAACGGCGACCAAGACCGCGGCCAAGAAGGATGAAAAGGCCGAAGAGCCGACCGTGGAAGAGACCGAGGTCGCGCAGACCGACGAGGAAGCATCTGTCGAGGACGCGCCCGAGTCGAAGGAAAGCGCGGACAAGGAGTAATTGCCCGCACAGCGCCCCCGCTCCGGATCATCCGGGTGGGGGCGCTGTGTTATGCGTTCGGGGCCTGGTGCGGCGCGATCTCCCAGGCGCGCACGCCGCCGGAGATGCCCGCGGCGTTCGGGATGATGATGACGCTCGGGCCGAGCTTTGCGACATTGCTCCCAGTGATGCGTCGGCCATTGCCGCCGCCGACGTAGAGGCGATCCCAGTGGTAGACGGGCATGAGCGACTCGATGACGAGGCGCGCGCGCCGCGACCAGTGGGCATCGCCGAGGCGCAGCCGCTCGTGCTCGCCGATGTAATCGTCGTACGTCAGCCCCCATTTGACGGGGCATTGCGAGAGTTCGGCATGCGGCGCGAGGCGGCCGTCGTCGAAGATCGCGTTGCCGAGCCCGGTGCCGAACGTGATGACCATTTCGAGGCCCGTGCCGGTGACGACGCCACAGGCGTGCACTTCCGCGTCGTTCAAGACGAGCGCGGGCAGCTCGAGCGACTCCTCGATCGCGGTGCGCATATCGAAGCCCGTCCACGCGGCGAGCAGCTCGGGCACGACGCGCGTGCGCGGGCCGGCGCGGCAAATATAGTGCGGCGTGTGGACGACGATGCCGCGACGAATCATGCCGGGCATGCCGACGGTGACGCGGCGGGCCGGCGGCAGCTGCTCGGATAGGTCGCGGATGAGCGAGACGAGGCGTGCCGGCGAGAGCGGATAGGGCGTAGGGGCCCGCACCGCGGGGGTGTGCATGACGCCGGAATCGTCGAGAACCGAGGCCTTGATGCCGCCACCGCCGCAGTCGATTGCGAGCGTGGTGCGAGGAGTCATGCCTGCACGTTATCGCACCCGCTTAGAATTGGACTCGTGCCTCGCATCCGACTTGATCTCGCCTACGACGGCTCCGGCTTTTCCGGCTGGGCCGCGCAGCCCGGCCGCCGCACTGTCCAGGGGGTGCTGACCGAGGCGCTCGCGACGCTGCTGCGCGAAGACGTGCAGCTCACGGTCGCGGGGCGGACCGACGCGGGCGTGCATGCGGCCGACCAGGTGGCGCATCTGGACGTCTCTGACGCGGCGTGGGCGGCGCTGCCCGGGCGCTGCGACCGGACGAGCGAGCAGGCGCTGCTTGATCGGCTCGACCGGCTGCTGATCCGCGGCAGCGGCGTGCTGCGCGCATCCGACGTCGTGGTGCGCGCGGCTAGCGTCGTCGATGAGAGCTTCGATGCGCGCTTTGCGGCGATCTGGCGCGCCTACCGCTATCGCGTCGCTGAGCCGGGCGCCTTCGATCCGCGCACGCGCGCAAGCACGTGGTGGGTGCGCGATGAGCTCGACGTGGCCGCCATGGGCGAGGCGGCGGCGCTGCTGGTAGGGGAGTGGGACTTCGCCGCGCTGTGCAAGCCGCGCGAGGGGGCCTCAACGATCCGGCGGCTGACCCATGCCGAGGTGATGCGTGCCGACGGCGCCATCGCGATCGACCTGCGGGCCGACGCGTTCTGCCATTCGATGGTGCGCTCGATCGTCGGGTGCCTCGTCGCCGTCGGGCAGGGCAAGAAGCCGTCGAGCTGGCTGGGCGAGTTGCTCGCCTCCCGCGATCGCTCGCTCGCGGCTGCCGTCGCCCCCGCGCACGGGCTCACGCTCATGGCGGTGGGCTATCCGCCGCAAGACCAATGGGCATCCCGGCAGGAAGAAACGCGCCGTTTTAGAACGACGGCGGCTGGGCGCGACGAAAGCTAGCGGGCTACTGCCGGTCGGCGGGCGCCGTGCCGTAGTGCGTGCCGCGATCGAGCTCAGCAATCGCCGCCATTTGGGCGTCGCCGAGCTCAAAGCCATACACGTCGGCATTGCTCCGCAGCCGCTCGGCACGTTCGGACTTCGGGATGACGGAGTTGCCCAGCTGCAGATGCCACCGGATCACGACCTGCGCCGGGCTCACGCCATGCGCGTCGGCGATCTGGACGATCGTCGGATCGGTAAGCACATTGCCGCGCCCGAGCGGGCTCCACGCCTGCGTGAGGATGTCGTGCTCAGCGTGGAATGCGCGCAGCTCGGCCTGCTGCAGGTACGGATGCAGCTCGACCTGGTTCACGAGCGGCACCTCGCCGGTTTCGTCGATGAGCCGCATGATCTGCTCTTCCGAAAAATTCGAGACGCCGATGGCGCGCACGCGTCCGGCGTCGCGCAGCTCAATGAACGTGCGCCACACGTCGACGAACTGGCCCCGCTCCGGGCGCGGCCAGTGGATGAGGTAGAGGTCGATCGAGCCGAGCGCACGCTCGGAGGCGTCGAAGGACGCGAGGACGGCGTCGCGGTCCTGGCTCTCTTCGCCCCAGAACTTGCTCGTCACGATGAGCGAGGAGCGGTCGATATCGTCGTGCCGCAGCGCGCGGCCCGCCTCGACCTCATTGGCGTAGAACTCGGCGCCGTCGACGAGCCGATAGCCCGCCTTCACGCCTTCGACGACGACCTCTTCCGCCTTGTTCGGCGGGACCTTGTACAAACCAAAACCGAGGGCAGGAATCATAACTCTGATTCTGCCAGTTGCTAGGGTTTTGGACATGTTCGTGACCTTGGGCGGCGGCGGTTTTTCGATGGCGGACGATGCAACGCCGCTCGACCGCTATCTGCTCGAGCGCACCGGCAAGGCTTCACCGCTCGTGTGCTTTATCCCGACGGCGAGCGCAGACAGCGCCGACTACTGCCGACGCTTTCGCGCCCCTTCGACACGCTCGGCGCCGCGGCCTGCGTGCTGACGCTCTGGGAAGACACGGCCGCGAGCGTCGAGCGGCTGGCCGACGCAGATCTCGTCTATGTCGGCGGCGGGTCGACGCTCAACCTCCTCGCGCTGTGGCGCGTCCATGGCGTCGACGAGGTGCTCACCGAGCTCGCTGGGAGAGAGGGGACCGTACTTGCCGGCATCTCCGCGGGCGCGAACTGCTGGTACGAGGGCTCCTCGACGGACTCCTTCGGCCCCGAGCTGCGCCCCTTGCCCGACGGGCTTGGCCTCCTGCCGGGGAGCTTCTGCCCGCATTTCGACGGCCAGCCGGGGCGCCGGGAGTCCTTCTAGCGCTGGATTCGCGACGACGAGCTGCCGCCAGGCTGGGCCGCCGACGACGGCGCAGCCCTGGTGTGGGAAGGCGGCGAGAGCCGGGCGTGCCTGAGCAAGCGTGCGGGCGCTAAGGCGTTTCGCGTCGATCGCGAGGGGATTCGCGCCATGGAGATGACGCAGCTGAGCTGAGCTACGGCGCGGGGCCTGATGGCTGGCGTCGCCGTGCGATACGAGTGTGGAATCGCGGATGATAGTGCGGCGCCTGCTCCGGGTCGTCTCGTGCGGGTGGGATCGCCGCGGCGATCCCGTCGATGAGGCGGATCGTCCAGCCGGTGCGCGATCCGGGCGGGTTTTCGAACTGCGGATGGTGGCGCGGGCACATGAGGACGACGTTGTCGAGCGTCGTCGGCCCGCCATCGGCGTAGGCGAGCAGGTGGTGGCCGTCGCACAGCTCGGCTTTGACCGAACACCAGGGCACGACGCAGCCGCAATCACGTTTCGCGAGTGCGGCCCGCAACTGCGGCCCGACGAGGCGAGCGCGCGGGTCTTCGGCTACTGGCGGTTGCGTGCCAGTGGGTGATGCCTCGGAAGCTGGCAGTATTTTCTGGGGCGCGGGCGGCTTCGGGTGCGCGGAATCGTCGAAAAAGGCGGGCGTCGACGGAGCGGGTTCGCGTGGGGGAGTCTCCTGATTGCCACGCCGCGCAAGATTCGTCAGCGCATCGATCGTCCGCGTCGCGCCGGCCGGGACCGGCCCCTCGCCATGGCGGCTCGCGCGGTGAATGCGGTTCGATTCGCGTGCGAGCCACGGCGCGATGATGGCGTACTGCTCGCCGGTCGCGTGCCCGCGGATGTCGTAGCCCTCGGTGTCGTTGCCGGTGAACGTCAAAAAACGTTTGGCCTGCGAAAGCTTGCGCAGCTTCGCATCGTGCTCCGTGCGCGAGGCGGCCCCGCGCAGGTCGATCCTGTCGAGGTGGTCGCGGCACGCAGCCTTGAAAAAGCCGGGACTCGCCCACCGGCCGGAGCGAATCAACTGCGCGGCGGAGTCAGCGAGCTGCTCGGCGCTACAGAAAGGCTCGAGTGCCTGCAATGTGCCGACGAGGATCCCCGCATTCGGCGCGGACAGCTGCCCGTCGGCGACCGCATCAAGCACCAAGGGGAAGCGCGCTTGTCGCACGGCTCGCTTGACGACGCCGTCGGCGAGCTTCGTGGGTAGTGCGCGCGTTTCGGTAATGACCGACGAAATGGTGCGGCCCTCTTGCCGCGTGCGTTTGGCGTCGGCGGCCGCGATCTGCCGGGTGCGGACGACATCGAGATTGCGGCCGGCTTCCTCGAGCTTGACGAGCGCATCGATGCTGGCTGCGCGCGTCTTTGCGTCGCAGCCGTGATGCGCTGCCCGATAGGACAGGGCCGCCAGCTCTGCCAGCTCCGCAGCGCTCAGCGGCGCCTCGGGCGGGAGCGAGAGTGGGGCGACGGCCGACATGTCCCCAGTGAACACGTCGCCCGGCCCGCCCGCTAGGGGGCTATCCGAACCTGTGGATAACTAGGCGAGCTCGTCTTCTTCTTCCTCATCGAAGGCGAAGTCGGCAGCCGAGTCGTCGCGCTTTTCGACATCCTCGTCATCGTCTTCGTCGTCGTCACCGTAGTCTTCACTATCATCGTCGCCGTCGTAGAGGTCAGCGTCGTCGTACCCATCGGACAGGTGCATCGCGGATTCTTCCGGCGACGCATCCCGGCGCGGCTCGCCCTCGGCGCGGGCAAAGATGGACTGTTCCTCGCCCTCGAGGTCCTCCGGTCCGTCGTCGTCCGGCTCGGCGACGAGCTGGCCGACACCGCCGGGGGAGCGGTCATAAGGAATGTCGTCGCGCGGCTTATCCTCTTCCGGGATTTCTTGCGCTAACCGATCATCAAGCGTGTTTCCGGTGCCTTGGAACGTGTCGACCGGCAGATCTTCGTTACTCATAACCTAAGTCTGCCACGGTGTGGACTGTCGCACACAGCGCTCCGGACCTTTGACCCCGGGGGCTGCGGGCGATAACCTAAGTGATTGTTGTGCGACTGCCCTGCAGCGCCTCCCACTCGCTGCGGTTGATCGCGAGTCGCGCAATGACACCTTGACCATTTCCAGCGAAATGTCATGGCAGCTGTACGCCTTAGGCCGCTCACGCATGTTCACGATGCGATAGACCCTTATGGCAACTGTGCCGTGATAGCTGAAGACAACACGATAGGCAGAGTCCGTGCGTACGTACACTCCTAAGCCCGGGGACATTGACAAGCAGTGGCACATCATTGACGCCACCGACGTCGTCCTCGGCCGCCTGGCCTCCCAGGTAGCCCGACTGCTCCGTGGGAAGCACAAGCCGATTTTTGCCCCCAACACTGATACCGGTGACTTCGTCATCGTCATCAACGCCGAGAAGGTCGCCCTCACCGGCGCCAAGCTCGAACAGAAGATGGCCTACCGTCACTCCGGTTTCCCGGGCGGTCTGAAGGCCACCTCCTACGCCGAGCTCCTGGCCAAGAACCCGGAGCGCGCCATCACCAAGGCGGTGGCCGGCATGGTTCCGAAGAACTCGCTGGGCCGCGCGCAGATGCGCAAGCTGAAGGTGTACGCAGGCAGCGAGCACCCGCATGCTGCTCAGAAGCCCCAGCCCTACACCATCGACCAGGTGGCGCAGTAGCCCCGCGACGGGCTGTGCATCGCCGACACAGATCTGAGGAGAACAGTGGCTGAGACCATTGCAGATTACGAGCTGGAAGAGGACGCTCCCAGCAGCTACACAACGGAGACCGAGAAGGTCAACACCGGCGCCGGCGTTTCCGCCACGGCTCCGGGCCAGGCCCTCGGCCGTCGCAAGCGCGCCGTTGCCCGCGTCCGCCTGATTCCCGGATCGGGCAAGTGGACCATTAACGGTCGCGAACTCGATCAGTACTTCCCGAACAAGCTGCACCAGCAGCTCGTCAACTCGCCGTTCGCGCTGCTCGACATCGAAGGCCGCTTCGACGTCATCGCGCGCATCAACGGTGGCGGCTCGTCCGGCCAGGCCGGCGCGCTGCGCCTGGGCATCGCCCGTGCTCTGAACGAGATCGACCGCGAGGCCAATCGTCCCGCGCTGAAGAAGGCTGGCTTCCTCACGCGTGACGCCCGCGCCACTGAGCGCAAGAAGGCCGGCCTCAAGAAGGCCCGCAAGGCTCCCCAGTACTCGAAGCGCTAATCGCTTCTGCTGGCGTCGAAGGCCCATGCCCCACGTTGGGGTGTGGGCCTTCGCCTTACCCTCCTGCTCCAGGTGGACGAAGCCGCGTGCAACCCGTGGCAGAATGTTCTGGTTAGCGTGTGAAAGGACCCGATAGTGTCACGCCTTTTTGGTACCGATGGTGTTCGCGGACTCGCGAATCGAGACATCACTCCCGAGCTTGCGTTGGGCCTCGGCGTCGCCGCCGCGCGCGTGCTGACGCGCAATTACGATGGCTCGCGCCCCCGCGCCGTGATCGGCCGGGACACCCGCGTCTCGGGTGAGTTCATCGTCTCCGCGCTCGCCGCTGGCCTCGCGTCTGCGGGTGTCGACGTGACCCGGGTCGGCACGCTGCCCACCCCCGCGATCGCGCACCTGACGGCCGCGACGGCCGTCGACCTCGGCGTCGTCGTGTCCGCCTCGCACAACCCGATGCAGGACAACGGCATCAAGTTCTTCGCGCACGGCGGCTACAAGCTCGAGGACACCGTCGAAGATGAGATCGCCGCGATGCTCGGCGCCGAATGGGATCGCCCGACGGGCGCCGATGTCGGTCGCATCGGCAAGGACGATGTCACCGCCGACCGCGTCTACATCGACCACCTGCTGAAGGCCGTCGATACGCCGCTACGCGGGCTGCGCATCGCGATCGACTGCGCGAACGGTGCCGCCTCCGACGTCGCGCCCGAGGCGCTGCGGGAGGCCGGAGCGGACGTCGTCGTCATCAATGCGTCCCCGGACGGGACGAACATCAACGCAGAATGCGGCTCGACGCACCCCGAGACGCTGCAGGCCGTGACCGTCGCCTCGGGCGCCGCGTTTGGCGTCGCCTTCGACGGCGATGCGGACCGCTGCCTCGCCGTCGATGCCACAGGCAAGATGGTCGACGGCGACCAGATCATGGGCCTGCTCGCGATCGACATGAAGGAGCGCGGCGAGCTCGATCACGACATGCTCGTCGTGACGGTGATGTCCAACCTCGGCCTGCTACTCGCGATGAAGGACGCCGGCATCGAAACGATGCAGACCGGCGTCGGCGATCGCTACGTGTTGGAGGCCATGCGCGAGGGCGGCTATGTCCTCGGCGGCGAACAGTCCGGCCACATTATTAACGCCCACCATGCGACGACGGGCGATGGCCTGCTCACGGCGCTCATGCTCGCCTCCAAGGTCCAGCGCTCGGGCACGTCGCTCGCGGAGCTCGCCTCCGTCGTCACGCGCCTGCCGCAGGTCCTCATCAACGTTGGCGGCGTCGACAAGGCGAAGGTGTCCACCGATGAGCACGTGGCGGAAGCCGTGCGCGTCGCGGAGGACTTCCTGGGCGAGACCGGACGCGTCCTGCTGCGCCCGTCGGGCACCGAGCCCGTCGTGCGGGTCATGGTCGAAGCGGCGACGCAGGACCAGGCCGACGGCGTCGCCCACCGCATCGCCGACGTCGTCAAGGAGCGGCTCGCCCTGTGAGCGAATGGTTCACCGCGTTCCAGGATCAGGTACTCGCGCTCGTCGATAGCCCGTGGATCCTCCTCGCGGTGTTCCTGCTGACCATCATCGACGGGTTTTTTCCGCCGGTGCCGAGCGAGTCGATCGTGATCGCCGCGGGCGTTCTCATCGTCGCGGGGCAGGGGCCGCACCTCGGCTGGCTGATCCTCGCGGCGGCCGCGGGCGCGTTCATCGGGGACATGATCGCCTTTACGATCGGCCGGTTTTTGCCGGTCGAACGCATCCCGCTGCTGCGCGGGCCCAAGGTCGCGCGCGCGATGATGTGGGCCGAACAGGCCCTCGCGGAGCGCGCCACCGTCTACATCATGTCGGCGCGGTTCATCCCCGTCGGGCGCGTCGCGGTCAACATCACGGCCGGGGCGGTGGGTTTCCGCCGCAAGTTCTTCATCGTCATCGCCGCGTGCGCGGCCGTGTGCTGGGCGCTGTATTCGGTCGCCCTCGGGCTGGTCGCCGGGACGCTGCTCGCCAAGCATCCGCTGCTCGGCGTCGTGCTCGGCGTCGCGGGCGGTGTCAGCATCGGCTTCGTGCTGGATTTCGTTCTCAAGCGCGTCTACGGGCGCATCCTCACTCGCCAGGCCGAACGGTTCTCGCGCGGCGAGTCCTCGCGCAGCGGCCTATAGCTTGCGCAGGCGCATCTTGCGCATCGAGTGGTCGCCCGATTTTTGCAGCACCAGCGTCGCGCGCCCGCGCGTCGGGGCGACGTTTTCGATGAGGTTCGGGGCGTTGATCGAATCCCAGATCGTGCCCGCAACGGCGCGCGCCGCGTCGTCGTCGAGATCCGCATAGCGGGCGAAATAGGCGCCGGGCGTCGAAAATGCCGTCCGCCGCAGCTGCAAGAACCGCTCGATATACCAGCGCTTGACGTCGCTCGGGCGCGCGTCGACGTAGATCGAGAAGTCGAAAAAGTCCGACACCGCGAGCGAGGCATCCTTGCCGGCACGGGCCGGCTGCAAGACGTTCAAACCCTCGATGATGAGCACGTCGGGGCGACGCACGACGATCTGCTCGCCGGGGACGATGTCATAGGTCAGGTGCGAATAGACGGGGGCGGCGACCTCCGGAGCGCCGGATTTCACCTCTTGGACGAACCGCAGCAGGGCGCGCCGGTCGTAGGACTCGGGAAAGCCCTTGCGGCTCATGAGGCCGCGCCGCTCGAGTTCGGCGTTCGGGTAGAGAAAACCGTCGGTCGTGACGAGTTCGACGTGCGGGGTCTGCGGCCAGCGGCGCATCATCTCGCGCAGCACGCGGGAGGTGGAGGATTTGCCGACGGCGACCGAGCCCGCGACGCCTATGACGAACGGGGTGCGGCTCGTCGAATCGCCGAGGAAGCCCTGCGTCGTTTGGTGCAGGGCGCGCGTTCCCGCGACATAGAGCTGCAGCAGGCGCGAGAGCGGGCGGTAGATCGTGTCCACCTCCGCGAGGTCGATCGGATCGCCGAGGCCAGCGAGCGCGCGGACATCCGCGTCGGTGAGTTTTAAGGGCGTCGACTGGGACAATCGCGCCCACTGCTCACGCGTGAACTCCACGAACGGCGAAAACTGGCTTTCTCCTGCCACGCATAACAGTCTGACATGCCCGGCGGAGATTGCTCGCGCGGGCCGATGTCGGTTTAGGGTTTTCCCATGTGTGGAATCGTGGGCTATGTCGGCCCGAATACTCCGTCCGAAAGACCGCTTGAAATCGCTCTGGCCGGGCTCGCTCGGCTCGAGTACCGCGGATATGACTCCGCGGGCGTCGCGCTTGCGACCCCGGATGGCATTGTCAGCCGGAAGAAGGCCGGCAAGCTGGACAACCTGCGCGAGGTGCTCGCGGCCGATCCGCTGCCGGAATCGACCGCGGCGATCGGCCATACCCGGTGGGCGACGCACGGTGCGCCCTCCGATGTCAACGCGCATCCGCATCTGGCCTACGACGGCAAGCTCGCCGTCATCCACAACGGCATTATCGAAAACTATGCGGAGCTGCGTGCCGAGCTCGTGACGGCCGGGATTGCGCTCACCTCCGATACCGATACCGAGGTCACGGCGCACCTGCTCGCGCGCGCCTATGAGATGACGGGCGACCTGACCGACGCGATGCGCGCCGTCACCGTGCGGCTGCGTGGCGCCTTCACGCTGCTAGCGATCCACGAGGATGCGCCCGGGGTCATTGTCGCGGCGCGGCGCAACTCGCCGCTCGTGCTGGGGCTTGGCGAAGGCGAGAACTTCCTCGGCTCCGACGCCGCCGCGTTCATCTCCGCGACGCGCACCGCCGTCGAAATGGGCCAGGACCAGATCGCGACCGTGAGCGCCGATGCCGTGCGCATCATCGACGCAGACGGCAACGAGGTCACCGGCCGGCAGTACACGGTCGACTGGGATGCGTCCGCGGCCGTCAAGGGCGGCTTCGCGACGTTCATGGAAAAGGAAATCCACGACCAGCCGCTCGCCGTCGCCGATACGCTGCGCGGCCGGGCCGACGCCGAGGGCCGCTTGAAGCTCGACGAGCTGCGCATCGACGAGTCCGTGCTGCGTTTGATCAACAAAATCATCGTTATCGCGTGCGGCACCGCTGCCTACGCGGGGCACGTCGCGAAATATGCGATCGAACTCTGGTGCCGCATTCCCGTCGAGGTCGAGCTCGCGCACGAATTCCGCTATCGCGACCCCATCGTCGACGAAAAGACGCTCGTCGTCGCGATCTCCCAGTCCGGCGAAACGATGGATACGATCATGGCCGTGCGCCACGCGCGCGAGCAGGGCGCGAAGGTCCTCGCGATCTGCAATACGCACGGTTCGACGATCCCGCGCGAGGCCGATGCGGTGCTGTATACGCATGCCGGCCCCGAGGTCGCGGTCGCGTCGACGAAGGCGTTCCTTGCGCAGATCACCGCGTGCTACCTGCTCGGGGCCTATCTCGCGCAGCTGCGGGGCAATATGTTCGGCGACGAGATCCGCTCCCTGCTCGATGAACTCGGCACGATGCCGGACAAGGTCGCCGAGGTCATCGGCAGCGAGGAGGAGATCGCGCGCGTCGCGAATGACCTCGCCGATGTGCCGTCGGTCCTGTTCCTCGGGCGCCACGTCGCGTTCCCGGTCGCGATGGAAGGGGCGCTGAAGCTCAAGGAGCTCGCCTACATCCACGCCGAGGGCTTCGCCGCGGGCGAGCTGAAGCACGGCCCCATCGCGCTCATCGACGAGGGGCAGATCGTCGTCGTCATCGTGCCCTCGCCGCGCGGCCGCAACGAACTGCATGCCAAGGTCGTCTCCAATATTCAGGAGGTGCGGGCCCGCGGCGCGAAGACGATCGTCATCGCCGAGGACGGGGACGCGGACGTCGAGCCGTATGCGGACGTCATCTTTAGGATCCCCAAGACGCCGACGCTGCTCGCGCCGCTCGTCGCGGTCGTGCCGCTGCAGCTGTTCGCGTGCCACCTCGCGGGCGCGAAGGGGCTCGACGTCGACCAACCGCGTAACCTCGCCAAGTCCGTTACGGTGGAGTAATGGCGGTACGCGGAATCGGGGTCGACGTCGTCGACGTTGCCCGATTTTCCGCGGCGCTCGAGCGCAATGAGCGCCTCGCGGCCGCCCTGTTCACCGATGCTGAGCGGAGAGCGCCGTCGGGAGGTGCGCGCGGCGCGGCCTCGCTCGCGGCGCGGTTCGCGGCCAAGGAGGCCGTCGCCAAGTCGCTCGGCTCGCCCGGCGGGATGCGCTGGCACGACTGCGAGGTGCGCGTCGCCGACTCGGGGGCGCCCACCCTCGCGATCACCGGGACCGTCGCCGCGGTGGCCGCGCGCGTCGGGATTTCTCGCTGGCACCTCTCGCTCAGCCACGACGGACCGATCGCGACGGCCTTCGTCGTCGGGGAGGGGGACTAGATGCGGGCAGCGTTTAGGGCCGACGATATTCGGGCCGCCGAGGCGCCGCTGCTCGCGGCCGACGTTCCCCTGATGCGGCAGGCCGCGCGCGCCGTCGCCACCCGCACGATCAGCATCGCGCGCGACCGTCGCGCCGCGGGGCTGAACGCCGACATCCTCGTCCTCGTCGGGGGCGGCAATAACGGCGGCGACGGGCTGTGGGCCGCGCATGACCTCGCGCAGCGCGGCCTCGCGCCCGTCGTGCTGCTCGCCACGGACCATCCGCATGCCGAGGGGCTCGCCGCTGCGCGCGGCGCGGGCGTCCAGGTGGTGACGCGCGCCGAGCTGGGCGAGGACGTCGCGCCGTTCGCGTCGTGGTTCGGGATCTGGCTCGATGCGCTAGCCGGGATTGGCCTTTCGGGGCCGCTGCGCGGTGAGCTCGGCGAGCTCGTCGCGGCGCTCGCGGAGGTGCGCCAGGAGGCGCCCCGCCATGTCATCGCGGTCGACACGCCGTCGGGTCTCGCCGACGATCCCGCCGCGACGAGAGCGATCCGCGCCGATGAGACGCACACCTTCGGTGCGCCGAAACCGGCCCTCCTGCTGCCGCCGGCCTGCCGGGCCGCTGGCGTCGTCCTCGTGCATGACCTCGGCATCCCGCTCGACGCGGAGCCTGCCGTCGTCGAGCTCGATACCG
Organism: Bowdeniella nasicola; assembly: GCF_001907295.1. GTDB lineage: Bacteria > Actinomycetota > Actinomycetes > Actinomycetales > Actinomycetaceae > Bowdeniella > Bowdeniella nasicola. The sequence continues at coordinate 9,561 of NZ_MQVR01000002.1, read as the reverse complement.
GCGATATTTCGGAGCTCTGGCCGCGCGCGGGCCACCTCGACCATAAGTACACGCGCGGCGTCGTCGGGATTGACGCCGGCAGCGCCACCTACCCGGGCGCGGGCATCCTCGCAACCCGTGCCGCGCTCGCGGCCGGCCCCGGCATGGTACGGTTCCTTGGGGATCGGGCGATCGCAGATCGCTTGCCGCCCGAGGTCGTGACTGCGCCGGGTCGTATCCAGGCGGGCCTCGTCGGCTCCGGCACCGAGGGCGGCCCAGACGTTGCCGCCGCGCTGCGCGATTTTCGCGAGCGCGACATCCCCGTCGTCGTCGATGCGGGCGCCCTTGCCAGCCGCGATGAGCTCGGCGCGGGGCCCGGCCAGCTCGTCCTCACCCCACACCTGGGCGAACTCGCGACGCTGCTCGACGACGAGCGCGCAGCCGTCGAGGCCGATCCGGTTCGCTATGCGCGTGCGGCGGCCACGGAGTTCGCGGCCGTCGTCGTGGCGAAGGGCCCGGAAACCGTGATCGCCGCCCCCACGGGGCCGGTGTATACGACGCCGCCCGGCTCGCCGTGGCTCGCGACCGCTGGCAGCGGGGACGTGCTCGCCGGGGCGCTCGCGGCCGCCCTCGCGCAGTTCGCCGCGCGGCAGGAAGCTAGCGAGGCCACTCCGCCGCTCGCCGCGCAGGCTGCCCTCGCCGTCGCCCTGCATGCCCACGCGGTGGACTACTGCCCGAGCGCGCCCGGCCCCATCCGCGCCTCCGACCTCGCCGACGCTCTCGGCCCCGCTCTCGGCGCGCTGCTCGCCGGACAGTGACACAATAGGGGTCATGTCCTACCCGTCGCGCGCCATCATCGACCATGGGGCGTTGGCGCATAACTTCCGGACGCTCGGATCGAGCGTCGACGCCGAGGTCATGCCGATCGTCAAGGCCAACGCCTATGGCCACGGTCTCGCGCCGTGCGTCGCCACGCTGCAGCGCGCGGGTGCGCGCATCATCGGGATCGCGCAGCTGGCCGAGGCGATCGAGCTCGCCGCCCACACGCGCGGCGCCCGGCCCGAGATTTTCACGTGGATCTACTCGCCGACGCAGCTGGGCGATATCCGCGACGCGAGCCGCTTCGGGCTGCATCTCTCTGTTCCCGACACCTGGGCGCTCGATGCAATCGCGCGCGCGATGCCCGACGGCGTCGAGCCGCTGCGCGTCCACCTCAAGATCGACACCGGCATGGGGCGCGGGGGAGTCCTGGCCGACGACGCCGGCGCCCTCATCGAGGCGGCGCTCGCGACGCCCGGCATCGAGGTCGTGGGCCTGTGGTCGCACCTGGCCTGCGCCGATACCGACAGCGACGCGACCGCGCGGCAGGAAGAGGCCTTCGCCGCCGCGCTCGCCCGGGCCCAGGCGGCCGGCGCCCCCATCCGCTATGCGCATCTCGCGGCCTCCGGCGGTGCGCTGTGGCATCCCGCGACGCGCCACACGCACGTGCGCCCCGGCATCGCGATCTACGGCATCATGCCCGACGACTCCGACCCCGCCGCGGCAAACCTCCGCCCCGTGATGCGCCTGGAAGCCGAGCTCACGTCGGTCAAGCAGGTCCCGGGCGGCACTCCCGTGTCCTACGGCCACATCGAGACGGTCAGCGCGACGACGCTCGGCATCGTCCCGCTGGGATACGCCGACGGGATGGACCGGCATGCCTCTTCGCGCGCGCACGTCACGGTCGGGGGCAGGATGTGCCGCGTCGTCGGGCGCATCTGCATGGACCAGTTCGTGGTCGACCTCGGGCCCGAATCGGATGCGCGCGTCGGCGATACCGCCATCGTCTGGGGGCCGGGCGGCCCGTCGGCCTCCGATTGGGCGCGCGCGGCCGGGACGATCGGCTATGAGATGGTGGCGCGCCTCGGCCCGCGCGTACCCCGCATCCACGTGCACCAGGAGGATGTATGATCACGCTGCCCGACGCGGATGCGACCCGCGACTTCGGCGCCCGGCTCGCACGCATGCTGCGCCCCGGGGACGTCATTGTCCTCACCGGCCCGCTCGGCGCGGGCAAGACGACGCTGACGCAGGGCATTGGCGAAGGCCTCGATGTGCGCGGGCGCGTCACCTCGCCCACGTTCACGATCTCGCGCATCCACCCATCGCGCTCCGGCGCGCCGGACCTCGTGCACGTCGACGCCTACCGCCTCACCGGCCTGCTCGACCTCGAGACGATCGACCTCGACGCGTCCATCCCCGAGACGATCACCATCATCGAATGGGGTGAGGGCCTGATCGACGAGCTCGGCGTCGACTACCTGCAGGTCACGCTGGACCGCTCCGATGATGAGCGGCGCCTTGCGACCCTCACGCCCGTCGGGGCGCGGTGGGAGAGCGTGCCTTGGGAGGAACTCGCGCGGCCATGAGGGGCGTGATCGGCCGGCTCGCCACCCTCGTGGTGGCGCTGGTCGTCCTGGCCCCGCCCGCACTCGCCATCGACGCCGACGAGGAACCCACCGACGCGATCACGGCCTGGATCGCCGATGCCGCCCGCGAATGGGTGGACGCCGACGAGACCCGCCCCGAGCAGGTCGTGCCCGCCGAGGTCTCCTTCGGCGTCGCGCGCCGGGCCCTCGAGTGGTCGCCCCTCCTGCTGGCCGATCCGCCCGCCGACAGCTGGTCCGGCGTCTCCGTCCCGCTGCGGCCCGATGATCCCGCGGCGCGTGTACCGCGCCCGCCGCGCCACCCCGAGGCGCTGCCCGTCGGCAGCGACCCGGTCGCGGTTGGCCTCGTCGTCCCCATTGACACGTGGTTGATCCCCGTGACGCAGGCGGGCCGCGCGGTCGGCGTCCTCGAGGTGACATTCAAACGCGGCGCACCCGTCGTCGCCGCCACCTGGTCGCCAGCGGCAGGCGCGGCCGTGATCGATGCGCCCCATCACGTCGTGCACGACCCATCGGGCTGGATCGGTATCGACTTGCCGACGGTGCGCGCGCTCGATGACGCCGCTCGCGAGCGCATCGCGGGCGAGGTCCCCATCGATACGTATCTCGAAGTCTTGGCCGAGGCGGCCGCCGAGCCGGGGACGCAAGCGGCCCGCTATCGCGCGACAACGCCCATCATTGTGACGATCAGCGCCCTCGCCGCCCTGTTTGCCGCGCTGCTGTTCGCGCGCTGGCTGCGCATAGAATCGGATACATGACTGACGTTTTGGCGATCGACACGTCGGCCGGGACGAGCGTCGCCCGGATCGACGGCGAGCACATCACGCGCGCGAGCGATGCGAACCCGCGAGCCCACGCGGAAAACCTCGCCCCGCTCATCACCAAGGTCGGCGGCGCCGCGGGGGTAGACCTCATCGTCGTCGGAACGGGGCCCGCGCCCTTTACCGGGCTGCGCGTCGGGATCGCGACGGCGCGCGTGCTGGCCGACGCGCTCGGCGTTGAACTCGCGGGCGTTAGCGTGCTCGATGCCCTCGCCCGCCAGGCGCTCGATACGTCCACGGCCGATCAGGTCACCGTCGTGACCGACGCGCGGCGCCGCGAGGTCTATACCGCGAGCTTTACGGCCGACGGCGCGGATGACGTCGAAGTCATCCGCCCCGCCCAGGTGCTCTCGCCCGCCGATCTCGACGTCGTGGGCGAGCTCGTCGGCGCCACCCACCTCGTGCCCGAGGCGCCCGGCAGGTCACTCGAGCTCGATGTGGCCGTCCTTGCCCGCATCGCCCTGCAGCGCCGCGCGGCCGGCGTCGGGATGCCGACGACGGCCCTGTACCTGCGCGAGCCCGATATCCACAATGCTCCGCGACCTGACCGCGTCTGACCTCGAGCGCGTCATGAGGCTCGAGGCCGAACTTTTCGGCCCCGACGCCTGGACGCGCTCCCTATACGAAGCCGAGCTCGCGCGCCCCGACCGCATCTGGCGGGCCGTCGAGCTCGACGGCGCGGTCGTCGCCTACGGCGGGATCACGATTGCCCTCCAGTCCGACCTCATGACGATCGGGGTCACAGAAAGCCACCAGGGGCGAGGGATCGGCGCGCAGTTACTGACCGATCTCACTGCCGCGGCGCAAAGCAATGGAGCGCGGGAATTATTTTTGGAAGTGCGCGCCGATAACGAGATTGCGCAGCGCCTTTATTTGCGCCACGGATTCGAACAGTTAGGTATTCGACCGCGCTATTACCGAGGCGGGATAGCCGCCGTCGTCATGCGATTGACCCTGCGCGAGGTGGGCGTGGGCCCCGTCGGCGCCGAAGTAATTACGTAACAATATTTGCGCATAATTGCGCGGATCTTGCGGCGTGAGCAACGCCTCGCAAAATCGGACGAACCGGTCCCATCTAGGACGTTCATCCGGCCATTTGCCCACACGTGTGTCGGTATGATCGAAATCGTGGTCTCTACAACTGTGACGACGAAACGCAAGGCGCGAGATACCTCTGTCGCACTCAAGATCGGCATGGCCGTCTCGGGCATTCTTTTCGTCCTCTTCATCCTCATGCACATGTACGGCAACCTGAAGATGTTCGCCGGCGCTCAGGCATACAACGACTACGCTGAGCACCTTCGGACCTTCGGTGAGCCCATTTTGCCCTATGAGGGTCTGCTCTGGATCTTGAGGATCGTGCTGCTCGCAGCGCTGATCCTGCACGCTTATGCCGCATTCACCCTGTGGCATCGTGCGGGTCAGGCTCGCGGCAGCAAATACGCGGTCAAGCGGACTCTTGCGCAAACTTACGCCTCCCGCACGATGCGGTGGGGCGGCGTGATTTTGCTGCTGTTCATCATCTTCCACATCCTGCAGTTCACGACGCTCTCCATCGAGATCGGCGGCGATTACCACTCGATTACGCCCTATGAGCGCATGGTCGTCGCCTTCCAGCAGTGGTACGTCTGGCTGATCTACCTGATCGCGATCGCCTCGCTTGCGATGCACGTCCGACACGGCGTGTGGTCCGCGATGGCGACCCTCGGTGGAAACAAGAAGCGTCGGCAAGACACCATCCACCTCGTCGCGATCTTCGTCGCCGCGATCGTGTTCGTCGGCTTCATGCTGCCGCCGACCGCGACCCTGTTCGGCTGGGTTAGCTAGGGGAAGGGAAGATCATGACTGAACTCATTGATGGCCTGTATACGCTCGGCGAACCCGTCGCCGACACCAAGGCGCCCCACGTGCCGATCGACAAGATGTGGGGCCAGCGCAAGTTCGAAGCCAAGCTCGTCAACCCCGCCAACCGCCGTAAGCTCCGCGTCATCATCGTGGGCACCGGCCTGGCCGGTGGCGCTGCCGCCGCCTCGCTCGGCGAGATGGGCTACCACGTTGACGCGTTCTGCTACCAGGACTCCCCGCGCCGCGCGCACTCGATCGCGGCCCAGGGTGGTATCAACGCGGCTAAGAACTACCGCAACGACAACGACTCGATCTACCGGCTGTTCTACGACACGGTCAAGGGCGGCGACTACCGCGCCCGCGAGTCCAACGTCTACCGCCTCGCCGAGGTGAGCGCGAACATCATCGACCAGTGCGTCGCCCAGGGTGTTCCGTTCGCTCGCGAATACGGCGGCCTGCTCGATAACCGCTCGTTCGGTGGTGTGCAGGTCTCCCGTACCTTCTACGCTCGCGGCCAGACGGGCCAGCAGCTGCTCATCGGCGCCTACCAGGCGCTCGAGCGACAGGTTGGTGCCGGCACGGTCACGATGTACTCGCGGCACGAAATGCTCGACCTCATCGTCGTCGACGGCGTCGCCCGCGGCATCATCGCCCGCGACATGGTGACCGGCGAAGTCCAGACGCACACGGCCGACGCGGTCGTGCTCGCGACCGGCGGCTACGGCAACGTCTTCTTCCTGTCGACGAACGCCATGGGCTGTAACGTCACCGCGAACTGGCGCGCCCACCGCCTGGGCGCCTACTTCGCGAACCCCTGCTTCACGCAGATCCACCCGACGTGCATCCCGGTGTCCGGCGAATACCAGTCGAAGCTGACCCTCATGTCGGAATCGCTGCGTAACGACGGGCGCATCTGGGTGCCGAAGAAGGCCGAGGACTGCAAGAAGGATCCGCGCGAGATCCCCGAGGATGCGCGCGATTACTACCTGGAGCGTAAGTACCCCGCCTTCGGCAACCTCGTACCGCGTGACATCGCGTCGCGTGCCGCGAAGCAGGTCTGCGACGAGGGTCGCGGCGTCGGCCCGTCGGGCCTTGGCGTCTACCTCGATTTCGCCGACGCGATCCAGCGCATGGGCAAGGACCAGGTCTCCGCGAAGTACGGCAACCTGTTCGACATGTACGAGCGCATCACGGGCGAAAACCCCTACGAGGTCCCGATGCGGATCTTCCCGGCCGTGCACTACACCATGGGCGGCCTGTGGGTCGACTACGACCTGCAGTCCAACATCCCGGGCCTGTACGTCACAGGCGAGGCGAACTTCTCCGATCACGGCGCGAACCGCCTGGGTGCTTCGGCACTCATGCAGGGCCTGTCCGACGGCTACTTCGTCCTGCCGAACACCATTAACGATTACCTCGCTTCTGGTCCGTTCGAGCAGATCGACGAGGACCACCCGGCCGTCGTCGAGGCGCGCACGCGCGTCCAGGAGCGCATCGATCACCTGCTCGAGGTCGACGGCACCCGCTCGGTCGATTCCTTCCATAAGGAACTCGGCAACATCATGTGGGAAAAGTGCGGCATGGAACGCACCGAAGAGGGCCTGAAGGAAGCCATCGAGGAGATCCGCGCGCTGCGGGCCGAGTTCTGGCGGGACGTTAAGATCATCGACAAGTCGCGTGATCTGAACCAGGAGCTGGAAAAGGCCGGTCGCGTCGCCGACTTCCTGGAGCTCGGTGAGCTCATGTGCATCGACGCGCTGCATCGGCGTGAATCGTGTGGCGGCCACTTCCGGGCCGAATCCCAGACCGAAGACGGTGAGGCGCTGCGTCACGACGACGAGTTCGCCTACGTCGCCGCCTGGGAATACACCGGTGAGGGCCAGCCCCCGATCCTGCACAAGGAAGACCTCGTGTACGAGTACGTCGAGATGAAGCAGCGGAGCTACAAGTGAACATCACACTCAATATTTGGCGCCAGCCCGGCCCCAAGGCCGAAGGCAAGATGGTCGCATACGAGCTCGCGGGTGTCTCCGAGGACATGTCGTTCTTGGAAATGCTCGACGTCCTCAACGAGGAACTCTTTGCTCGCGGCGAGCAGCCGGTGGCATTCGACTCGGACTGCCGCGAAGGCATCTGCGGCATGTGTGGCCTCGTCATTAATGGCGTGGCCCACGGCCCCGAGCGCACCACCACCTGCCAGCTGCACATGCGCACCTTCAAGGACGGGGACACGATCACCATCGAGCCGTGGCGCTCGAAGGCGTTCCCCATCATCAAGGACCTCGTCGTCGACCGTCGGGCCCTCGACCGCATCATCGCGGCCGGCGGCTACATCTCGGTCAACACGGGTGCCGCGCCGGAAGCGCATTCCCAACTGATCCCCAAGCCCGACGCCGACCGCGCCTTCGAGGCCGCGGCCTGCATCGGCTGTGGAGCGTGCGTGGCGGCGTGTCCGAACGCGTCGGCGATGTTCTTCACCGCCGCGAAGGTCACCCACCTCGGCATGTTGCCGCAGGGCCAGCCCGAGCGCGCGGCCCGCGTCGTGTCCATGCTGAACCAGCAGGACGCGGAAGGTTTCGGCGGCTGCACCAACATCGGCGAATGCGCCGCGGTGTGCCCGAAGGAGATTCCGCTCGACGTGATCAGCCAGCTCAACGCTGATCTGCGCAACTCCTGGGCGAAGGGCAACTAACCCTCACCTCAACTAGATGTTGTGGGGCAGGACGTTAGTGACAGGCTGGTAGATCTGGGATGCAGGAAGGGCAGGTCCTTCGCGGCGAAGATGAGTAGCGACCAAGCAACTCGTCTGGAGCCAGCAAGAAGGAGCCTGCCCTCGTGTCCCACCGTAACGCCCCACTGTCGGTCGAAGGCCGCCGACGCCTCGTCGAACGCTGCAAGACGCGCCCGATCGCCCACGTCGCCGCCGAGATGGGCATTTCCAGGGTCTGCGCCAGCAAGTGGGTCAACCGCTACCGCCACCACGGCGACCTCGGCCTGCACGACCGGTCCTCAACCCCACACCGGTCACCACAGGCCACCCCACCAGAAGTCATCGCCCGCATCGAGACCTGGCGCCGCGACCACAAATGGTCCGCGGCCCGCATCACCCACGAACTCGCCCAGCAAGGAGTGCGGATCCATCGGCGCACGGTGACGCGTCACCTCACCCGCCTCGGCCTGGGTCGGCGCCGGTTCATCGACCCCACCGGTGCCACGAACCGCACCCCGACCCCGATCGTGGCCCGGTGGCCCGGCCACATGATCCACCTCGACGTGAAAAAGGTCGGCCGCATCCCCGGACGGTGGCGGATGGCGCATCCACGGCCGCAACAGTGCCCAGCACCGGGCCGTGGACCGGGCCAAGACCGCCGGCGCCCGCCGCGGCTACGTCTACCTGCATTCCGCAGTCGATGGGTTCTCCCGGCTGGCTTACACCGAAGCCCTCGACGACGAGAAGGGCTCCACCGCAGCCGGGTTCCTCGCCCGCGCGAGGGTGTGGTTCGCCGCCCATGGCATCACCCACATCCACCGCGTCGTCACCGATAACGGGTCCTGCTACCGTTCGGCTGATTTCGCCCGTGTCATCGCCACCACCGCCAGTCGTCATCAACACACACGTCCCTACACCCCACGCCATAACGGCAAGGTGGAGCGCTACAACCGGATCCTGGCCGAGGAACTCCTCTACGCCCGCCCCTATGCCAACGAGGCCGACAGGTCAGCAGCCATCGAGGTCTGGAATATCCATTACAACTATCATCGACCGCACAGTGCCGCGAACGGGCAGCCACCAGCGACCCGACTCAAAGCAGGCGTAACTAACGTCCAACCCTCATACAACTAGAGGCCACAAGCGGCCGACCGGGATTTTTCCGGTCGGCCGCTTTGTGATTCCGCTCCCAGATAGTCAGCAGGCCTGTCTTTACTTGGGGGACGCCGGACGCTGCCTGAAAGAGGCATTTAGCCGCATAATCATGCTGCTAATCTGGCTCTTCAGAGTTGAGTGTGGGCGCGCCGATCGGGCAAGGGTGTTGGGGGATAGACGTCGAGGTCCCCGATGATGAGCGGACTTCTACCCCGCTGATCACAAGGACCTCGACAATGCCCCATCCTATGTGCCTCTGCACTGCCTCTCTGGACCGCTGCAGCCGCTGCGATGTCCTCCTCGGCCTCCCCGGACTACACCTGACCGACGTCGATGCCACCGACGAGAGCGTGGTCCTCGACGTCGAGGCCTGCGACTCGCTGACCGGTTGCCCCGGTTGCGGCGTCATCCCGACCGGCCACGGACGCATCACCGTGACCCTGATCGATGCTCCGTCCGCCGGCCGCCCTGCCCACCTGCGGTGGCGCAAACACCGCTGGATCTGCCGCGAGCCCGCCTGCCCGGTCGTAACCTTCACCGAGCAGAACCCGCAGGTAGCCGCCCCACGCGCCCTGCTGACGAGCCGCGCGGTGTCCTGGGCGATCCGCCAGCTGCGCTACGAGAA
>NZ_MQVR01000199.1 GCF_001907295.1 Bowdeniella nasicola | reverse complement strand
GTGAGTTGTGGAAGATGAACTCGAGGATCACGCGGTGACCGCCCTGCTGTCCAGCACGACCACCCCGCTACACCACTATGAGGGACTCAACTCCTACGCGGGTACGCGGAATGGCTACTCCCTGTTCCGATCGACATACACGGGTGGGTATCAGGATTGCTCCTCAATCTACCCCGGAGATGTCTGCCTCACCGGTCGCCCGGCATTCCAATTCGTGAGTGGCGGCGCGTGTTCCAATTCCGGTCGAGATCGCTACTCCGCCGTCACCCGCGCCGTAGTCGTGAATGGCGAGACGATCTTCTTTACTCGCACCCTCGACTATCTCGACGGGAGCACCTACATCGGTCTGCCGCCTGCGGCCCGTGGCTCCTCAACTAACCGCTCGGCGAAGACCGAAGGTGAGGAAGAGGCCCAGGAGAATCTGCCTCGAGTCGAGGCGAACCTCTAAGTCAACATAAGGACGTCCCCCGGGAGTTGAGTCCCTCATAGTGGTGTAGCGGGGTGGTCGTGCTGGACAGCAGGGCGGTCACCGCGTGATCCTCGAGTTCATCTTCTACAACTCAC
>NZ_MQVR01000198.1 GCF_001907295.1 Bowdeniella nasicola | reverse complement strand
CGGGGGGTTAAAGTCCACTCATCATCAGGGACCTCGATGCTTATCCCCAACACCCCTGCCCGATCGGCGCGCCCACACTCAACTCTGAAGAGCCCATAAAGCCGAGCTTTTCGTAGTACGGGATCAATTCCTCGTCGCACATGAGATCGATGGCGTACATCGACTCTAGTTCCGCGACCATACGCTCGACCAGTTCCCGTCCGATTCCCTGTTCCTGGTAATCGGGATGAACTTCGAGCCAAGGAATGAAGGCGTTCAACACACCGTCGCTTATGGCATTGATATAGCCGACGACCTTACCGTCTGCTACAGCCCAGATCCGACGGTAGCTGCCATCCATCACGTCGATAAGCGTCTGAGCGTTGGGAGGGCTCGGCCACCCGACGAAGAATCCGTCGATCATGTCCGGATGAATGTCAGCGGAGTCGTAGTGGAAGGAAATCACGTAGCAATCCTCCCAGCATTCATCCGTTACATCCACCAGATATGCCGGTGGCCCCACCTTGTTGGTGGGGCCACACGGTTTTGGGGTGTGTCGGCGGTGTCCTACTCTCCCACACCCCTTCGGGTGCAGTACCAT
>NZ_MQVR01000197.1 GCF_001907295.1 Bowdeniella nasicola | reverse complement strand
GGGTTAAAGTCCACTCATCATCAGGGACCTCGATGCTTATCCCCAACACCCCTGCCCGATCGGCGCGCCCACACTCAACTCTGAAGAGCCGGTAATCGTCGTCGTAGAACTCGGCGGAAGCGACGACCATCTCCGCGAAAATGAACCCGGCGAGATCCGGCGCGAGGCGCTCATCCTCCTGCTCATCGTTCTGCAGCAGAACCACGGGGACCGGCCCCGCGCCGGCGGCCCCGGTGCGGAAGCAATAGAGGTTGCCGCCGGGCTCCATCCCGAAAGGCAACAAACCCTCGGCGGGATCGATATTCCGGAAATCGTCCGGCTCCGCCAACATCTCCAACCGGCGGGCGATGTCCTTGGCCCCGAGCAGCTCGAAGTTCGCGCTGAAGTGCAGCAGCCTGACTTCGGCGCCGGTGGGGGGCATGTCCACCATGACGTCGTCGGCGAGCGTCAAGTACTCCTTGGGCCAGGTGAGTCCACGTGCGGCCGCGATCTCGCGGTCAAGTCCCTTGTAGTGGTGTAACGGCGTTTTCCTCTCGTTTGGGGTTTTAGCTTGCTAGTGCGGGCGTGTCGGTATCGGTCATGGTCG
>NZ_MQVR01000196.1 GCF_001907295.1 Bowdeniella nasicola | reverse complement strand
CGACCATGACCGATACCGACACGCCCGCACTAGCAAGCTAAAACCCCAAACGAGAGGAAAACGCCGTTACACCACTACAAGGGACTTGACCTCACGCTTCCGAAGTCCGCGCGAGTGGAGTTCCGAGAACTCATTACAGTGAGCTCCTTGCGCTGCAGCTGGGCTTGATTGAACTCGCTGGCGCGGTTTGGGATTCCGATCACGACGATTCGCCCCAAACTGCCTGCTGCCTCGACGCAGCTATCGAACGTTCCCGGCGCACCTGCTGCCTCGACCACGACGTCGAACTGGTGTGTTCTGGAATTTTCGGGCCGATTGATTTAAGTCGTTGCCCTGATGATCCGTGTGGGTCAGGGAAGATGGGTAACCATGAAGAAGTTCACCAAGCACACCCCGGAGCAGATCGTTGCGAGGTTAGAGCAGGCGGCGAAGTTGAAAGCAGGAGGCAAGACCAATGGCGACATCGCCCGTGCTCTTGGCGTATCGGAGGCAACGCTGGGTCAAGTCCCTTGTAGTGGTGTAACGGCGTTTTCCTCTCGTTTGGGGTTTTAGCTTGCTAGTGCGGGCGTGTCGGTATCGGTCATGGTCGT
>NZ_MQVR01000195.1 GCF_001907295.1 Bowdeniella nasicola | reverse complement strand
ACGCCGAGCTCGCGACATACCGCCGCGACATCGGCGCCATCAGCGAGCAGCCTGTCAGCCTGCCCGAGCTTACGAACCACCTGCTCCGGCGTGTGACGCTTCCTTCTGTTTGTCATGATCTTGACCAGTCTCCCTGCCCGAAGCCTCGAGCAACAGGACAACTCTCACAACGACTGGACCCACAAAAGGGGGTCAGGCCACCCGCAGCATCGAGGAGATGCTGACCGCTATCCACAAGCGTGAGTACCTGATGCCGGCGATCCAGCGAGAGTTCGCGTGGGATGCCGATCAGATCACCAAGCTCGTCGATAGCCTCATACGTGGGTACCCCGTCGGGTCCTTCCTGCTCTGGGACGTCAAGCCTGAAACTGCGCAGTCGTACACGTTCTACGAGTTCCTGACCAACTACCACGAGCGCGACAACCCCTACGCCGACAAGGCAACTGTCCCCTCCGGGAGCGGAACGACGGCGGTGCTCTGCACTGGTCACCCACCGCGAACCAGCACGACGCGATCGCCGGCGTCGAACTCGCCCTCGCGGAGGCCGAGGCCATGCTCGACGGCACCAAGCTCATCGATCACCTGACCGACCCCGGCACGGGTGA
>NZ_MQVR01000194.1 GCF_001907295.1 Bowdeniella nasicola | reverse complement strand
AGTGAGTTGTAGAAGATGAACTCGAGGATCACGCGGTGACCGCCCTGCTGTCCAGCACGACCACCCCGCTACACCACTATGAGGGACTCAACTTGAACTACGTGGTGGACAAAGTTTGATCCTATGAACCCAGCGCCACCGGTAACACAGATAGTACTCACGTTTCCAGCGTAGCCTGGATACCAGCTGTCCGCGGAGCATGGTGCTCCACACGAGTTTGGGAGTGGAATGAAGGGCATCATTCTGGCAGGTGGAACGGGCTCGCGTCTCCACCCAATCACCCTCGGCGTCTCAAAGCAGCTCATGCCTGTCTACGACAAGCCGATGATCTATTACCCGCTGTCGACTCTGATTCTCGCGGGGATTTCCGACATTCTCATCATCACAACACCCGACGATCAGCCACAGTTCGAGCGGCTGCTTGGGGACGGATCACAGTTCGGGATTTCCCTTTCCTACGTCGTTCAACCCAGCCCCGATGGCCTTGCCCAAGCTTTCATCTTGGGCGCCGACCATATCGGGGACGACAATGTCGCCCTCATCCTCGGCAGTTGAGTCCCTCATAGTGGTGTAGCGGGGTGGTCGTGCTGGACAGCAGGGCGGTCACCGCGTGATCCTCGAGTTCATCTTCTACAACTC
>NZ_MQVR01000193.1 GCF_001907295.1 Bowdeniella nasicola | reverse complement strand
CTCTTTCTGCTGGATGTTTTGACACCACCCATCGTGCAGTCAGGGGCCCGTTCCTTCATCCCCGGTCGGTGACTACAACGTCATGACCCACAACAGCTAGGCCTGAACGTTGACGGCCGGAAGCTCCTGTCGAAGTCAAGCTACGTTCAACAGTCCCCAGGGCTGTTGAACGCGACTGCGGTTGAAAATGTTGTGTTTGGCCGACATGAGGCTTTTGATAACGCGGATAGCCTATTAACCGATTTGGGGTTGGACAGCTTCGTGTCCGACGGAGCGGACGGATCGCGTGATGTAGCCGGTGAAGACGCTGGTGTTTCTGGAGGAGAACGTCAGCGGATTGCTATCGCCCGCGCGTTTGCCTCTGAAGACACCTTCGTTGTCCTCGACGAGCCAACCAGTGGTTTGGATTCGGCGACGCGAGCCAAGGTTTGGAAGTTCATTGAATCGTACGCAGCACACAATACTGTCGTAGTCGCTACACACGATGAATCAGCGCCAATACGTGAGGGCGATCCGGTCTTTCGTCCGAACTATAACGTCGATGAGAGATAAATCGGCTCTTCCGGTTTCAGAGTGCGTGACGCGGTCTCTGACTGCCGGGTGTTGGTGATGAATGAGAGCGGGCCTTGGGTGAAGATAGAAGTT
>NZ_MQVR01000192.1 GCF_001907295.1 Bowdeniella nasicola | reverse complement strand
TCGATGGTTGTGGTAACCCTGATTCTCAAGGGCCTCGACGCTGCTTAGCGCACGGACACGCCCACCACGAAACCAGACCTCACCCCACACTCAAGCCAGAAGAGCCATAAATCAGGTAAGTGCACTTGTATTGGTGACTAGTCGAAAACCAGGGAACGCTCTTCGGCCACAACAAGCACCTCGGTCTCGTTGAGGGCTTCACCGAGGACGTCATTGACGGCCCACTCGAGCGAGTCACGGGCATCTTCCCCCGCTGATGGCCTCAGCCTCGCGGTCGCTCACCCGGATGAGCGCGGCCCCGCCGGTGGAGGTAGAGCTCCCGCGATCCCAGAGCAGAGTCGGCTCGTGGCGCTCCGGATACCGCAGGATCGGGTCCACCAGCTCATTCACCTCCGAGAACTCGAGGAACCCCATCGAGTCGTCGTCACGCGCGATCAGCGGGCGCGCGAAGAGTTCCCAGAGCGCCGCGGCCTGCTCCTGCCTCAGGTAGGGCTCGTGCGACCGCAGCCAGGCTTCTGCGTTACGACGAGGCTCACCCTCACCCAGGTAATCGGGCCCTTCGGACTTGAGCGTGGGTTAGGTGCGTAGGCCTCCGCCGATCAGCAGCATTCTGAGGCGGTAGTTGGTGGGGTTGCGGAACCCTCTGG
>NZ_MQVR01000191.1 GCF_001907295.1 Bowdeniella nasicola | reverse complement strand
CCGCGGGCGCCGCGCCGTTTCCGGTTCGCGACCTGGTCGGCCGGGTCCGGGGACGGCCAACGTCCCGCTCGACCCGTAACTGCGCCAGCAGCGGCAGCAGCAGCGGCGAGTCGCCGGCCTGCCCCGCCGTGAGCAGCACCACCAGCGGCCGCCCGTTGCCGTCGACGAGCTGGTGGATCTTCGTCGCCAACCCGCCCCGGGGCCGGCCGACCGCGTGATCAGGCGGCTCGATGCCCGGATTCGTGTAATTCGAGCCAGCCCCCTGTGTGGCGGGTGACGTTCGTCGCGTGCTGATGCGCGCGGACGATCGTGGAGTCCACCGACACCGACCAGTCCAGCCCGCCCGCGGCCTCCGACGCCGCGGTCAACCGCGATAGCGCCGTGTCCCAAGTACCATCCGCCGCGTGCCGTCGATGCCAGGTCCACACCGTCTGCCACGGCCCGAACGCGTCGGGCAGGTCACGCCACGCGCTCCCGCACCGGTACCGGTAGATGATGCCCTCCACCACCGTCCGCGCATCCGCGTACGGGCGGCCCTTGCCTTGCCCCGCCCGCGAGGGGAACAAATCCTCGATCAACGACCACTGGGCATCCGACAGCAACTGGAAACGCGTCATGCCCCGAGCATCACCCGAGGCATGACACATCACCTGTCAGACACGCCCTAG
>NZ_MQVR01000190.1 GCF_001907295.1 Bowdeniella nasicola | reverse complement strand
CGGCCTTCCCAGCAGCCTTGAGTCCGGCGGGTCCGTGGTAACGGATGAACAGATCCAACACGATCGCCCGGGTGAGGACGACACCAGGGAAAACGCGTTCCAAAGATGGGTAGATCTGGACCAGAAGGGACCGCAGACGGTTGATCGCGCGCGTCGACTCGCGAGCGAGGTCCTCGTCGAACCCGGACAGCACCTTCAGCGCCGATAAGACCTCGGAGTTGCGGTCCACGGCTCGGAGCGTGTGTGGCATTGTCCTGGCGGTATCGGCGATGATGAACGCGTCCCTGGCGTCGGTCTTCGACCGTCCTGGATAAAGGTCCGCGGCTTTGCGCATCGCCAGCCCGGGTAGGTATGCGACTCCCGCGCCGAGATCGCGAGCGACAGCGATCGGCAATGCCCCGATCGTGTTCGGCTGGTCAACGACGACGAGCACCGAACCGTGCTGCTGAAGATTGGTGATGACCTTCCGCAGCGCGGTCTCATCTTGGGGCAGCTCGCGGTCGTACACGCGTTGCCCGTCGGCAGTGAGAGCGCATCCGTGGTGGGTGGACTTCCCGACGTCGAGTCCCAGTGTGATGGCGTATTCGGTTGTCACGACAGGCTCCCTTGTCCTGCTTGTATCCCTGGCCGCTGGTGTCATGACACCCGATGCTGGCACCCACGTTACGAAGAGACCTCAACCGAAGTCGGGCCG
>NZ_MQVR01000019.1 GCF_001907295.1 Bowdeniella nasicola | reverse complement strand
CGACCATGACCGATACCGACACGCCCGCACTAGCAAGCTAAAACCCCAAACGAGAGGAAAACGCCGTTACACCACTACAAGGGACTTGACCGATGTAGATGGCATCGACCTTGCCCCGATGGGTGTAGGTGAGCATCTCTAGGGCGTGGAAGTTCTCCGCGTTGATGACCGTGTGGAACGGCTTGTCGCCGCCGCGCTCGACCCTGCCCGTCTCCACGAGGCCCGGGTAGATGCGGTCGTTGAACTCCGCGACCACCACCAGATCGTCGGTGATGACTGCCTGGGTCTGAGGCTTCTCGGCATCGAGTTCGAGCAGGTGAGCAATCCGGCCCCCGTCGACGCGCTCGATCCGCTCCACGCGCCACAGTCGCTGGTCGCCCTGCTTGACCTCACCCCGAGGCGGGAGCACCCGCACCTTGTCCCCGCGACGCACGGCCCGCCCGGGTAACTCCACAGCCTCGGGCTGGTGCTGCTCGAAGACCAGGCCGAAGGTCCGCCGCTTCATCAGCGCGGCGAACTCCTTCTCCAGGTCGTCACCGAGTTGCTTGTCGACCTTGCGGGCCTGCCTCAGTAGTTCTGTCAGTCGCGACACTCGCTACGTCTCCTTCACAGTCTGCGAGTGCTCCAGACCCGCTCTGGTCATCGTATGCAACGGCACCGACAGAATGCTTGAAGCTGGGCCGCTCGATGGCGCGGTGGTTAGTCACGGTGTTGTCGAAGGCCGCAGGGGCCCGCCAACGCAGAACTCCCGGCCCTGGTGACCCGGGACCGGGAGTTCTCTTAAAGAAAATTGGCTAGTACTAATGAATAGCCATGGTGCTCGAGAGAAGACTTGAACTTCCACGCCCTTACGGGCACACGGACCTGAACCGTGCGCGTCTACCAATTCCGCCACTCGAGCAGCGTTCAAAGGAGAACACCAGATATCGTAGCGCGGCAGGCCCGCGATTAGGAAATCGTTAGGGGCGAGAGCCTGCGCACACTCCTAACGATAGAATCCCTATGTACCGACAGTCGTGACCGAAGGGGGCGAGCCATGCGCTTTCTCGACAAGTTCGAAAAGAAGGTGGAAAACGTCGTTTCTGGTGCCTTCTCCAAAGCCTTCCGCTCGGAAATCAAGCCGGTCGAGATCGCGTCGGCAGTCCGTCGCACCATGGACGAGCGGGCGGCGGCCGTCGCCCGGGACCGCACGATCGCGCCCAATAAGTTCAGGGTGACGCTGTCCACGACGGACGAGGAAAACTTCGAATCCTGGGGCGCCGATGCCCTCGCCGAAGAAATCGCCGCCGCCGCGACCGAACATGCGGCGAGCCAGTCCTATTCTTTCGTCGGCCCAGTCAAGGTCACCTTTAACCTCGACGATTCACTCGCGACGGGCCAGTACCAGATCACGTCCGCCACGCAGCGCGGCGCCGTCGCCCCCGCCACCGCCGGGACAGCGAGCGAACGTCACCCCATCATCGATATCGACGGTCGGCGCTACCTGCTCACCGGTCCCGTCACCGTGATCGGGCGCGGCTCGGAAGCTGACATCGTCGTCGACGATACGGGCGTCTCGCGCAAACACCTCGAATTGCGGGTCACGCCCCGCGGCGTGATCGCCACCGACCTGAACTCCACGAACGGCATGTACGTCGAGGGCCATAAGGTTCCGGCCGCAACGCTCGTCGACGGCAATACGCTCACGATCGGCCGCACCCGCATCATGTTCTGGAATCAGCCAGGAAACGAGGGCTGAGCATATGAGTGAACTCGCCGTCACGCTGTTGCGGCTGAGCTATCTTGCCCTGCTTTGGCTCTTCATCCTCTTCACCCTCGGCGTCCTGCGCCGCGACGTCTTCGGCACGACGGTCACCCCGCGTGGGCCCGGCCGCCAAGCGCCGGCCCGCACCAAACCGCGCCGCCAGGCCCGGCCGCAACGCACCCCCGCGGCCCGCTTTGAGCCGCGTCGCCTCATCGTCACCGAAGGGCCCCTCACCGGATCCGCCGTGCCGCTCGCGAACTCGGCCGTCATCGTCGGTCGCGCCTCCACCTGCACGCTCGTGCTCGATGACGACTACTCCTCCAGCCGCCACGCCCGCTTCTTCCCGCACGAGGGCGCCTGGTACGTCGAAGATCTCGACTCCACGAACGGCACCTACGTCAACGGCTCACGCATTTTCCAGGCGACGCCCGTGCCGACGGGCACACCCGTGCGGATCGGTTCGCACGTCATGGAGCTGCGTCGATGAGCGTCCAGTTCAAGTACGCGGCCCGCTCCGACGTCGGAATCGTGCGCTCCAATAACCAGGATTCGGCCTATGCCGGGCCGCATCTGCTCGTCCTCGCCGACGGCATGGGCGGGCCCGCCGGCGGCGATATTGCGTCCTCCGTCGCCGTCGCCCACCTCGCGCCCCTCGACGATGACGTGCCCAGCGCCGATGACCTCATCGACCAGCTGCGCGATGCCGTCGAATCCGCGCACGACGAGCTCATGAACCGCTCGGATACGGACCCGGACCTCGAAGGGCTCGGGACGACGTGTATCGCAATCCTGCGCTCCGGCACCAAACTCGGCATGGTCCATATCGGCGACTCGCGCGCCTACTTGCTACGCGAGGGCGAGCTGAAACAGCTGACGACGGACCACACCTACGTCCAGCATCTCGTCGACACGGGTCGGATCTCGGCCGAAGACGCCGAGCATCATCCGATGCGCAACATGATTTTGCGGGCCCTCGGCGATACCGACGGCGAGGTCCTGCTCGACACCTCGGTACGCGAAGCTCACCCCGCGGATCGGTGGCTCCTCGCCTCCGACGGCCTGTTCGGCGTCGTCTCCCACGAGACCATCACCGAGACGCTGCTGGAGATCGCCGACGTGGGCGACTGCGCCGACGAGCTCATCAACCTCGCGCTGCGGGCCGGTGCGCCCGATAACGTGACCGTCATCGTGTGCGACACCGTCGAGACGAACAGCCTGCGCGACGGCGCCCAGCCCTCGACCGTCCCCCAGATCGTCGGTGCGGCCGCGACCGACCGGCTCGCCCGCACCCGCGCGAGCGAGTTTTCCGGCGCCGCCGGACGCGCCGCCAAACTGCGCCCCAGCCGCGAGCTGGACGAGAGCGAGGAGGACACCGCCGCGCCGCGCCACCGCGGCCGCATCATCGGTCGCACGCTCGGCGCACTCCTCATAGCGATCATCGTCATCGGCTCGCTCGCCGCCGGCTATTCGTGGACGCGCACCCAGTTCTACGTCGCCGAAGATGACGGCGTCGTCACCGTCTTCCAGGGCATCCCGCAACGCCTCGGCCCACTCGCGCTGTCCGATATCCACCACCGCACCGATATCGCCGTCGCGGATCTGCCCACCTACGCCAAGGAGCGCCTCGCCACCCCGACGACGCGATCCTCGCTCGCCGAGGCCGAAGCCATCGTCGAGAATTTCCGCGACCTGCTCACTCCCCCTTCCTCGGGCGGGACGCAGCCGGCGCCCGCCCCCGCGCAATCCGAGGAACCCACCGACAGTCCGTCATCGCGCGCCGCGCACCCCGAGGTGCCATGGCTACTGTAGCGATGCGCCCGGCGCGCTCCGGTCGGCTCACCGAGCTGCTGCTGCTTATCCCCGCGCTCGCGCTGGGGCTATACGCGTATCTGCAGGTCGGGCTCGCCGTCGACGGGGCCGTCCCCGCTCGTCTCACGATGTATGCCGGCGGCTTCGCGGTGCTCGCGATCGCCACCCACCTCATCGTGCGGTGGCGCGCGCCCTACGCGGATCCGGTCATCGTGCCGATCGCCGTCGCCCTCAACGGGATCGGCCTCGCGATGATCGCCCGCCTCGACATCGCCTATCTCGCCCGCAACGCGGACGCCCGGCCGTTTGCCGTCGGACAGCTGCAGTGGACGGTCCTCGGCATCCTGCTGTGCATCGCCGTCGTCTTCCTTCTTAAAGACCACCGCACGCTGCGGCGCTTTACCTACCTCTCGCTCGTCGGCGGCCTGGTCATGCTGCTCCTGCCGCTCGTGCCGGGGCTCGGCAAGACGATTAACGGCTCGCGCATCTGGATCGGCTTCGGCAGCTTTTCCTTCCAGCCCGCCGAGATCGCGAAGATCCTGCTCGCGGTGTTCTTCGCCGGCTACCTCGCGACCCAGCGCGATAACCTCGCCCTCGCGGGCCCGAAGATCCTCGGCCTGCAACTGCCCCGCATCCGTGACTTCGGCCCCATCGTCATCGCGTGGGGCGTCGCCGTCGCGGTCCTCGTCCTCGAAAAGGACATGGGCACCTCGCTGCTGTTCTTCGGCCTGTTCGTCGCGATGCTCTACGTCGCGACCGAACGCACGAGCTGGATCATCATCGGGATCTCGATGTTCCTCGCGGCGGTGATCGTCGCCGGCAACCTCTTCAGCCATGTCTACGCCCGCTACGAAATATGGCGCAATCCGCTCGATCCTGAGCTGTATGCGCGCAGCCCCGGCGGCTCCTATCAGCTCGTCCAGGGCCTGTTCGGCATGGCGCAGGGCGGCCTCATGGGCACCGGTTGGGGGTACGGCCACCCCGAGCTCGTCTACGCAGCGCACTCCGACTCGATTACCGCCTCCCTCGGCGAGGAACTCGGCCTGACCGGCCTCATCGCGATCCTCCTGCTCTACCTCATCCTCGCGCTGCGGGCGATCCGCGTCGGCCTCACGATCCGTGACGCGTTCGGCAAGCTGCTGTGCGGCGGCATCGGCTTCATCCTCGCGTTCCAGGTGTTCGTCGTCGTCGGCGGCATCACGCGCGTCATCCCGCTGACCGGCCTCACGCTGCCGTTCCTCTCGCAGGGGGGCTCCTCCCTCATCGCGAACTGGATGATCATCGGGTTGCTGCTGCGCATCTCCAACGGCGCGCGCGGCCCCGGCGTGCCCGCGCCGACGCCGCAGGTCGTGCAGGGCCCGGTCCCGCCCACGATCGGCGACCTGTCCGATGACCTACAAAAGACCGAGGAGGTGATGCTGCGATGAATACCCCGCTGCGCCGCCTGTCGGTCGTCATGATGCTCATGTTCGTCGCGCTGTTGGTCTCGACGACGACGATCCAGTTCTTCCAGGCCCCCAAGCTCAACGCCGACTCGCGCAACGTGCGCGAGATCTACCGCGAATACGGCCGCGACCGCGGCCCGATTATCGTCGCCGGCGAAGCGATCGCCTCCTCGGTGCCCTCCGAGGATGTCTATCGCTTCCAACGCACCTACGCCAACGGCCCGCTGTATGCCCCGGTAACCGGCTATTTTGCGACGGCCTTCAACTCAGCAACCGGCCTGGAACGCACCGAATCGCAGGTCCTGAACGGGACGGCGGATTCGCTGCTCATCTCCCGTTTGCAGGACCTCATCACGGGTAAGCAGCCGAAGGGTGGCTCCGTCGAGCTCACGTTGAATCCCGCGGCGCAGCAGGCCGCCTACGAGGCGCTCGGTAACCAGAACGGCGCCGTCGTCGCCCTGCGACCGAACACAGGCGAGGTCCTCGCGATGGTCTCGACGCCAAGCTTCGACCCGAACGCGCTCGCGACTCACAAGAACAAGGAAGCGCAGGCCGCGTTCAATGCGCTACAGGACGACGAGAACAAGCCGCTCAATAACCGCGCGATCGGCCCGACGACATACCCGCCCGGCTCGGTTTTCAAGATCGTTACTGCCGCCGCCCATTTGGAGGCGAACGGTGGCGATGCGACGCAGGAAGTCCCGACCGATGCGACGTTCCAGCTGCCGAACTCGTCGGCGATCCTGCATAACCCCGGCCGCGGCAGCTGCGGCCCGACAGATACCGGCCCCCTCACCTATGCCTTCGCCCACTCGTGCAATACGACATTCGCAAAGCTCGCGCTGAGCGTCGGCACCGATGCGCTAACGCAAAAGGCCAAAGACTTCGGCTTCGGAAGCCAGCTCGATATGCCGCTGCGCGTCGCCGCCTCGACGACGGGCACCATCGGCGATCAGGCCCAGTTAGCGATGAGCGGCATCGGCCAGTACGAGGTGCGTGTAACGCCGATGCAGATGGCGATGGTTGCCTCGGCCGTCGCCAATAACGGCTCCCTCATGCAACCCCAGCTCATCAAGACGATCCGCGACGCCGACCTATCGGCGATTTCGACGCCGACCCCGCGGGAGATCTCGCGACCGATGTCGGCCCAGACCGCCGCGACGATTAAGACCCTCATGGAGGGCGTCGTCACCGATGGCACCGGAAAGCCCGCCGCGATCTCCGGCGTGAAGGTTGCCGCGAAGACGGGCACCGCGCAGACCGGCAACGAGTCGCACGCCCACGCCTGGATCGTGGCCTTCGCGCCCGCTGACGATCCCCAGATCGCCGTTGCCGTCATCGTCGAAAACGGTGGCGACGCGGGCTCCGCGGCCGACGGCGGCCGCACCGCCGGCCCGATCGCCAAACGCGTGATGGAGGCGGTGATCAAGAAATGAGCCCGTTCATCAGCCAGGCCGCGGCGCCCGGGACCGTCCTCGCGGGCCGCTTCTGCCTCGACGAACGTCTCGCCTCCGGCGGCATGGGTGAGGTTTGGCGCGGCACCGACCTCGACGCCGAACCGACCGGCATTCGCCAGGTCGCCATCAAAGTCCTCGCCCCCGAGCTTCGCTCCCAGCGCGTCTTCCTCGACCGCCTCGCGGCCGAGGCCGTGAACCTCGGTTCGCTCAACCATCCCTCGCTCGCGCGCTTCATCGCGCATGGCCACTCGGGCACGATCGACTATCTCGCGATGGAATATGTCCCGGGCGTCCCCCTGCACGTCCTGGCCGCGGGCGGCGCGAGTGAGGATATGCCCGCAGGCAGCACCCCGAACGCCGAAGTTGGGGGCCTGACCTACCGCCGGATCGCCGCGATCCTCGCGCACGTCGCCGCGGCTCTCGCACACGCACATGAGCGCGGCGTCGTCCACCGCGACGTCAAACCCGCAAACATCCTCGTAAAACCCGATCCCACCGGCGACCAGGTCTGGGTCACTGATTTTGGGATCGCATTCGGCCGCGGCGCGAGCGACCTCACCGAACCCGGCCGCGTCATGGGCACGGCCGAGTATCTCGCGCCCGAGCGCGTCAAGGGTGGACCGTCCTCGCCCGCGACAGACCTCTACGCTCTCGGCGTGACCGCGTTTGAAGTGATTACCGGGTATCGGCCCTACGATGGACCTAGTCCGGTGGCGATCGCGATGAAACATATCCTGGAGCCACCCCCGCCCCTGCCCATTCGGGTGCCACCGCGCCTCGCGCGCCTGGTGAGCGCCCTACTAGCGAAAGACCCCGTGAAACGACCGCGCACTGCGGCCCAGGTCTCGCGCGAGTTCGCTAACTGTGCCCATATTCCCAGTCCAACACCACCCGAGCCGCCGGCCCCGCCGGCGCCGGAGGCCCTATAGGAGGACCCGTGGTAGATCGAGCCCCGCAAATGCTGGCGGGCCGTTACGAGATCGGCGAGTTGATCGGTCGTGGCGGCATGGCCGAAGTCCATATCGGTTACGACACCCGACTCTCGCGTCGGGTGGCGATCAAGCTGCTGCGCGAAGAGCTCGCGCGCGACCCGGTGTTCCTCGCCCGCTTCCGTAGGGAAGCGCAGTCCTCCGCGGCGCTCAATAACTCGACGATCGTCGGCGTCTACGACACTGGCGAAGAGGAAGTCATCTCCCCGCGCAACGGCGAAAAAGTGAGCCTGCCGTACATCATCATGGAGTACGTCGAGGGCCACACGGTGCGTGATCTGCTTAAGGACGGCACCGCCGTCCCGATAAACGAGGCCGTCGAGATCGTCAACAGCGTGCTCATCGCGCTCGAGTACGCGCACCGCGCGGGCATCGTCCACCGGGACATCAAACCCGGCAACGTCATGCTCACCCCGCAGGGCGACGTCAAGGTCATGGACTTCGGCATCGCGCGCGCGATGGCCGATTCGCAGGCGACGATGACACAGGCGAATGCCGTCGTCGGCACCGCCCAGTACCTGAGCCCGGAGCAGGCGCGCGGCGAGGTCGTCGACGCGCGCTCCGACCTGTACTCGACGGGCTGCCTGCTCTTCGAACTGCTGACCGGCCAGCCGCCGTTCACCGGCGATAGCGCGGTCGCGATCGCCTACCAGCACGTGCGCGAAACGCCGCGCACGCCGTCCTCGGTCGCGTCCGATATCCCGGAGGCGCTCGACCGCGTCGTGCTGAAATCCCTCGCGAAGGACCGCGAGCAGCGCTACGCCGACGCCGACGCGATGCGCAAGGACCTCCTCGCCGCTGTGCGCGGTGGCACGGTCTCGGCGCCGTCGACCGCGGTGTGGGGCGTCGCCGGCGGGATCGCGCCGGGAGCGACCACCGCTATGGCGACCCCGGTCCAGCGCGACACCCAGATGCTGCCCCCGGAGCCCGCGACCTCGACACAGCCCGCGCTGCGCACCGAGGAGAAGAAGAACTCCAAGGGCTGGCTGTGGGGGCTGCTCGCCTTCCTCGTCGTCACCCTCGGCGTCGTCGCCGCCTACCTCGCGATGAACGGCAACAAGGAGCCCGAAGTCGAAATGGTGAAGGTCCCGGTGATGACCGATCTGAACCAGGCGGGCGTGCGCAACGCGCTCAGCCAGGCGGGCCTCGAGATCAATATCGGCGATGAGGTCGCCGACGACAAGATCCCCGTCGGCATCTTCGTCTCCTCCGACCCCGCACCAGGCGAAGAGGTGAAGAAGGGCAGCACCGTCACCGTGCATTTCTCCTCCGGCCCGGGCGTGGTGACCGTGCCCGATGTCAGGGGCCAGTCCCAGGAGCAGGCGATCAAGGTCTTGGAAAAGGCCGGCCTGAAGGTCTCCAGCGTGAAACAGGAAGACGCGCCCCGCAAGGAGCAAGACGTCGTCTTGTCGACGAACCCGGAAAACGGCGCCAAGGTCGCAAAGAACGCGGCGATCGAGCTCACGGTCGCGTCGGGCTACGTCAACGTGCCCGACCTTAAGGGCAAGACGCTGCAGGAAGCCACGAAGATAATCAACGAGGAACTCGGCCTGTCCGTCACGACGACGGAGCAGGAGTCCGGCGATTATGAGCCGGGCACGGTGCTGCAGCAGGACCGTTCCGGCAAGGTTGAGGTCGGCACGACGATCGCGCTGACGATCGCGAAGGAAGCGCGGGACGTCATCGTTCCGACGACGCCGACCCCGACCGACTCGGTGACCCCCAACCCGACGGGGACGCCGAGCAAAGGCAAAGAGATCCCGTCACCGCCTGGAGAGGATCGCAGCTAACGCGCGAGATTTAGCCAGTTTTTCAACAGCTCCGCCCCGAATTCGGTGAGAATCGATTCGGGGTGGAACTGTACTCCGTACAGCGGCAGCTCACGGTGTTCGATCGCCATGACGGTGCCCGTCGGCGATGTGCCCGTCACCCGTAGCTCGGCGGGCACGGAAGCCGCGTCGATCGCGAGCGAGTGGTAGCGCGCGACCGTCAACGGCGACGGCAGCCCGGCAAACAGCCCCGTCCCGTCGTGCGTGACGGTATCGGCCTTGCCGTGCATGAGTTCGGGCGCGTGCGTGACGCGAGCGCCGAAGGCCTCGCCAAGTGCCTGATGACCAAGGCACACGCCCAGCATCGGGACGCGATGCGTCGCGCAGGCCTTAATCGCGGCGATGGAATGACCTGCGTCGCTCGGCGTGCCTGGTCCTGGGGAGACGACGACGCCGTCGACGTCGCGCGGATCCGTGGGCGCGATATCGGCGCGCACGACCTCGACGTCAGCGCCGAGCTGGCGTAGGTAGGAGGTGATGGTGTGGACGAACGAGTCGAAGTTGTCGATCATCCGGATGCGGACGGTCATTCGATATCGACGGCATCCTGTTGGAAGGGCATGTACGGCTCGATCACCGGGAAGACGAACTCGAACAAGAGGTAGATGACGCCGGCTAGCAGCAGCAGCGCGAGGATGAGCCGCAGCCAGAACGGTCCGGGAAGTACCCGCCAGATTGCTCCGTACATTAGCCCTCCTTCACGAGCGCGTCGGGCATGCCGGCATCGCGCGGGATCCAATAGTCGAACGCCGTGTAGACGATATACCGCTCGCGCGTGGACATGAGCGGATGGCACGTCGTAAGCGTGAGGAGCGATTCGGTCGGCTCCGCGTCCGGCTGGCGCGGCACGGGGTAGAGGACCTCGCCCGCATCGGGCAGGACAATCTCGTGCGAGCGCACCTTGTAGACGAGCCACGCCTTGTCCGTCTCGACGATAACCTCATCGCCTTCTTGCAACGTATCGATGTGCTGGAAGACGGAGCCGCGCGTCATCCGGTGCGCGGCGAGCCCCGCGTTGCCGAGCGCACCGATCGGGGCGGTGTCGGGATAGTGGCCGATCAGGCCGTGGTTGAGTACCTCGGAGTACGACAGGCCCTCGGCGATCGTCACCTGGTAGTCGTCGCCCCAGCGCGGCACATAGAGCTTGGCGAAGCCCTTGTTCTTGCCGTTGATCTCGGCGGCCGGGGGCGCGTCCGTTCGCCGCTGCGCCGGTTCCACCTTCTTTTCGACCTTCGGGGCGAACCGCTCTTCGAGCTGGGCGACCGCCTTGGCGTTGTTCTCGTTGGCTTCGAAGTTGGTGTACCACATCTGCCACACGAGGAAGAGTCCGATGAACGCTCCCGCGGTGAAGAGCAGCTCGCCGATGATCAGCGTGACGATGTCGAATGCGGACCGCTTCTTCTTCTGTCGCCTCATCGCGCGACGGAAGGACGGTGGGGGTGGAGCCTCAGTCATCCTGGCCTTCCAAAACCTTGGCATAGTTCAGCTCGATTGTGCCGTCATACGCGGGCATTGTCACGGCCGACTTTTCCGTCACCGACAGTCCGAGCCCGGCAGCCGCGACATATTGCCGATAAATATGCACCTGCGGGGAGGCATCGAGCGCAGCCTTCAATTTCTTTTGGTCACCGATCGCAGTGATGACATAGGGCGGGGAGAACCGCTGATCGTGGATGAGCAGGACGTTGCCGACGCAGCGCACACCCGACGTGGAGGCGAGCCGCTGGCCCTGCACCGTCATCGCTTCGGCGCCGCCCGCCCACAGGGCATTCATGATCGCTTCCACGTCCTGTTGGTGGACGACGAGCTGATTGGGATCGAAGGCGCCCGACTCGACTGTGGTCTTCGGGGCGTCCCACAGCTGCACCTCGATGGCGTCGCCGGTCATTTCCCGGTCGAGGTAGCCAAAGATGCTCGGGTGGGTTTCTTTCTGGTCGTCGTCCTGGCCCGCTTGGGCGATCGCCTGGTCGACCTTGTCGCGCAGCGCCGAGACCGCCTTTTCGCGGTTTTCGAGCTTCGCCGTCTCGAACTGGACGAGCTCCACTAGGTTTTGGGGCGTGCGGTTTTCGCGATCGTCGAAGAGCTGAGCGTTGGCAGCAAAGAGTAGGCCGGCGCCGATGGCAACCAAGCCGGCCGGAATGGAGGATCCCATCGGATGCCACCACGGGTACGTGCGCTTGCTCACCCCACCGCTTTCTTTCGAGCTATATTTCGTCGAGTTCTTGCTCCAGACTAAGCTAAGAGAAGTTGTCCTGCCTATCCCCCGGAGGATGTCGTGCCGAAGTCGCGCAACCGTAAGAAGGCGGCCCCGAAGCAGCCGCAGACCCCCCGCACGCGGGAGGTCGCGACCTCCCCTGAATGGTGGGCGCCCGTCATGGTGACCCTCATGATCCTGGGTCTCATCTGGGTCGTCATCACCTACCTCATGGGAGGGCGCTGGCCCCTGCCCATCGGAAACTGGAATCTCGCCGTCGGTATCGGCCTGATGCTGTCCGGGTTCCTTATGACGATCGGCTGGCGGTAGCCGCCGACGGTCGTAGGCTTAAGGGTAAGAGCGACATACTGCCGCTTTAGTCCTAGAACAAGGAGCCCTAATGCCTCACGTTCCCTCCCTGTCCCTGCGCGATGGCACGACGATCCCCCAGCTCGGTTTCGGTGTCTGGCAGGTCGAAGACGACGTCGCTGAAACAGCCGTAAGTCAGGCCCTGGCCGATGGCTACCGCCTGATCGACACCGCGAAGATCTACGGCAACGAAGAAGGCGTCGGCCGGGCGATCGCCGCGAGCGGCGTTGCACGCGAGGACATCTACCTCACGACGAAGCTGTGGAACAAGGACCACGGCCGCGGCAATGTGCGCGCCGCGTTCGAGGGCTCACTAGAGCGCCTCGGCGTCGACTATGTCGATCTCTACCTCATCCACTGGCCCTGCCCGAAGGACGACCTGTACATCGAGACGTACCAGGCAATGATTGAACTGCGGGCCGAGGGCCGCGTGAAATCGATCGGCGTCTCGAACTTCCTGCCCTATCACCTCAAGCGCCTGATCGATGAGACCGGCGATATCCCGGTCGTGAACCAGATCGAGCTGCATCCCTACCATTCGCGTCCGGACCTGCGGGAACTGCACCACCGTTACGAGATCGCGACCGAGGCCTACTCCCCGCTGTCGTCGGGCCACGGCCTGCTGGACAATGAGGTCGTCGTTGCGGTTGCGAAGGAAGCTGGCGTGACGCCGGCGCAGGCGGTCCTCGCCTGGCACCTCGCGATCGGTAACGTCGTGATTCCGAAGTCGGTGACGCCCGAGCGCATCACGCAGAACCTGCAGGCGGTCGATGTTGAGCTGACCGAGGACCAGGTCGCCGCGGTCTCCGCGCTGGAGCGCGCGCAGTCGTTCGGCTCGAATCCCGACGAGGTCTACATCGACCTTTGGGGATAAAGTTATCCACAGCCTTTTCCCCAGCTGGGGATAGTTACACGAGTGTAACTCCCACAGATGCATACTTGACGATGACCGCAGCAGCGAGGGCTGCGGCCACGCCTGCCGCGGTCGCCCAAGCGCCCCAAGCCCACTTTTTCTGGGCTGAATAGATAAATCCGTAGCCGACGATCGCGCCCGTGACGAGGCCACCGATGTGGGCCTGCCACGAGATCCCGGCGACGATGAAGCCGTAGGCGAGGTTGACCGCGATGAGGATCGTGATCGCTCGCATGTCGGCCTTGGCCTTCTTATTCAGGACGAACAGCGCCCCGAACAGGCCGAAGATTGCACCCGAAGCACCGACGGTGCCGGTCACCCAGTCCATGCTGCTGGGTGAGGCGAGCAGCAGCACGAAGGTGGAGCCGCCGAGCGCCGAGAGCAGATAGAGCAGGATGAAGCGCGCCTTGCCGAGGATCGGCTCGAGGCCCTGACCGAGCATCCACAGCGCGAACATGTTGAGCGCGAGATGCCACAGGTTCGCGTGCAGGAACGCGCTCGTGAGCATGCGCCACGGCTCGCTCGCGCCGATCGCCGGCCCGAAGATGAGCAGTTGCCGCAGCGACGGGAAGACCCAGCCGAGCAGCTGCACGGCGACGCACAGGTAGATGATGCCCATCGTGACCTGCGTCGTGCCGGTGAACCCGCCGACCTTCGCGCCGCCGAGCGTCCGCTTGACGGGCGCGCGCTTATTGAATTCGCGCGCGCAGTCGACGCATCGCACTCCTACGGGTGCTTGCACCTGGCATTTCGTACACGTCGGCTGCCCGCAGCGCTGACAGGACACGTAGGTGACCTGGTCAGGATGCCGCGGGCACGTCGGGGCCAAGGCGGGATGCTGTTCGCCGTAGGAGTGCGTCATGCGCGTCTCTTAGTCTTCGGTGATCTCGATCGCCTCGATGACGACCTCCGGATTCGGTCGGGTGTCGACCGTCGGGACCGCGGAGATCTTATCGACGACGGCCTTCGACTCGTCATCGACGACCTTGCCGAAGATCGTGTGCTTGCCCTGCAGCCACGGCGTCGGCACGGAGGTGATGAAGAACTGCGAACCGTTGGTGCCCTTGCCGCCGCGCTTGCCAGCGTTGGCCATGGCGAGGATGTAGGGCTCGTTGAAGTGGAGTTCGGGGTGGATCTCGTCATCGAACATGTAGCCCGGACCGCCGGTGCCGGTGCCGATGGGATCGCCGCCCTGGATCATGAAATCGGGGATGACGCGGTGGAAAATCGTGCCATCGTACAGCGGCTCGGTGCTGGCCTCGCCCGTCGCGGGGTTCGTCCATTCCTGCTCGCCGGTGGCGAGTCCAACGAAGTTCTTCACCGTCACCGGGGCGTGGTTCGGGAGAAGCTTGACGACGATGGGGCCTTCAGAGGTCTTGATCGTTGCTCTCATGGTTTAAGTGTTCCATGTTCGCGTCGCGCGTGCGCACGCGGTAGCGCGCTGTACGCGGGGAATGAACACGCTTTTAGGTGCGCCAGCTCACGTGGGGCAATAAGATGAAGAGTTAGGCCCAGCTGCCGGGGCGACGACCTGCGCGCCCGGGCAGAACAAGGCAAGATAGATACCAGCAGCCACGCTTAGATGACGTGGTGGGAATCAACAAGAACGAGGAGTCCCAATGTCGTTCAGCTGCAAGAAGAAGAAGATCGAAAAGAAGTCTGCTCTCGCAGCCAAGAGCGCACGCTCTGCTGCTAAGGATGCGGGCTCCCTGGTCTCCGAGCAGGCCCATGATCTGTCGAAGCAGGCCGCGAAGTACTTCGGCCAGGCTCAGGATTGGGCCGAGCCGCGCGTTAAGGACGCCCTGGACAGTGGCAAGGATGCCTACGCCCGGGCCCGTAAGGAAACCGTGAAATTTGCTGCGCCGAAGATCGAGGCCGCCACGGAAGCCGTGCGCCCGAAAGTTGATCACGCCTACGAGGCCATCGCCGATGACTACCTGCCGCGGATTCAAAAGGCCATGCACGATGCCGCGAAGGCCGCGCAGTCGACCAAGGGTCTGGACAAGAAGGCTCGCAAGGCTGGCAAGGCCGCGCAGAAGGCCCTTAGCAAGAAGCCGAAGTCGAACACCGCTGCCAAGACCTTCGGTTGGGTGCTCGTCGGCACCGTTGCTGCTGGCGCTGGCTACCTGCTGTGGCGTCGCACCCAGCCGATCGAGGATCCCTGGGCGGAGGAGTACTGGAACGAGGCCGAAGGCGCCAAGCCGGTCGCGCTGCACGCGAAGAATGATTCGCAGCTCGCCGACAAGGTCAAGGACGCGGTCGACAACGTCAAGGACGGCGCCAAGAACGCTGCCGACGCCGTGGGCGCCAAGGTCGAAGAGATCAAGGACAAGGTCGAGAAGGATTCCGGCAAGGACGTGAAGGTCGAGGCTCCGGCCGGCGGCCTCGGCGCCAAGCCGGTCGACGAGGTCAAGCCTTCCGATCTCGCCAAGAAGGACGACGGCAAGCTCGGTGAGGTTCGCGAGGACCTCAAGGACGCCGGCGACAACGTCAAGGAAGCCGCGGACAACGCGAAGAAGGCCGTCGACAAGAAGATCGACGATCTGAAGAAGTAACCTTCTCAATCAAAAGTGGCGGGTACCGGTTGGTGCCCGCCACTTTTGTGTCTCACCTCGAGACGTTGATGATGAGGTCGCCCTGCTCGCCGGGCTCCCCGCGGCCGTCGAGATTACTCGTCGCCGCCCAGATCTCACCCTCGGGTGTCACGACCACGTCACGGATCCGCCCCTGGCCTTCGATGAGCAGGTCCTGCCGGGTCGGATCGCTCCGGTCGACGGCGCGCAGGCTGCGTCCACGCAGATTCGCGATGAGCACCCGATCCCCGTCGACCGCGATCCCGCTCGGCGAGGCGTCCGCCGTCGCCCACTGCGCGATCGGGTCGATGAAGACACCGTTCGCGATCCCCTCGGCCTCGGGCCAGCCGTAGTTGCCGCCCGCTTCGATGACGTTGAGCTCGTCGAAGGTCGAGGCTCCGAACTCGGAGGCATACATCGTGCCGTCCTCTGCCCAGGCCGGCATTCGGGATTCCCTCAATGATGACCTCGCCTGCCGCGATCATTCTCGCCGGCGGCAAGGAATCCCGGCTCGGGGCGCTCACCGATCATCGAGTGAAACCGGCCCTGCCAATGGGCGGAAGCTACCGGCTCATCGATGTGGCCCTGTCCAACCTCGTCCACAGTCGGGTCCGCGATATCTAGATCGTCGAGCAGTATCTGCCCCACACGCTGAACGACCACCTGTCGCACGGTCGGCCCTGTGCGACAGGAACACGAACTCCCAGCCGCGCAGCACGCGCGCGTCCGCGTCAAGGTCACTGCCGAGGACGACGCTCGCGCCCTGCGGCCACCACTCGCTAGGTACCTCGGCGTCTTCCCGCGAGAAGTTCGCAAGCGCCGTCAGGCTCTCTCCGTCGAACATCCGACGCACCGCCCACAGGTCTGGATGGGCGCAGTCGGCGAGCGGCGAGAGCAGCTCGAAGTCGCCGTGGACGAGTACCGGGTTCTCGCGGCGCAGCGCGATCAGGGCGCGATAGAACTCGAAAACCGAACCGGGCTTACCCACCTGGGCTGCCGCGTTGATGTACGCGGCCGCCGGGTTCACGGCAATCCACGGCTCGCCCGTCGAGAATCCGGCACCCGGTTCGCCACTCCATTGCATCGGTGTGCGCGCGTTATCGCGGTTGACTCGCGCGATGCCGGCGAGCATGTCGTCGAAAACTTTTCCTTCGGCCTGACGCACCGCGACATAGTTGAGGACCTCGAGGTCGCGGAACTCCGACAGGCGCTGCCACGGGGTGTTGTTCATCCCGAGTTCCTGTCCCTGGTAGACGTACGGCGTCCCGCGGTGCGCGTGCAGCATGCCCGCGAGCGCCTTTGCGGATCGTTCTCGCCACGTCCCGCCAGCGGGCGAGATCTCTTCGGAGTCATCGCCCCAGCGGCTGACCGATCGTGGCTGATCGTGGTTTTCGAAGTACAGCGAATTCCAGCCGCGCTCGTCCATCCCCTCCTGCCAGGCTGCGAGGTTTCCGGCGAGATTCGTGAGTGTATGCTCGGGCCGGTCGATCGCGAACTTGTCGCCGGGATTGTTGTCGAGACCGACGTGTTCGAACTGGAAGACCATGTCGACTTCGCCGCGTGCGGGGTCTGAGCACTTCAGCGCATCGTCGATCCCGATGCCGGGCGTCTCCCCCACCGTGAGGAACGTGCGATCCGGGTAGGCGTCGAAGACCTCGCGGCGCATCTCGGCGAGGAATTCGTGGAAGCGAGGCCCGTTCGCGCACGCGTCGAAGCAGGAGCCGCGCCCCGTCGGGCCGACCGGGCCGTCGGGCAGGCCCGGCACCTTAGAGATGAGGTTGATGACGTCCATACGGAAGCCGTCGACACCACGCTCCAGCCACCAGCGCATCATCGCGTAGACGGCCTGCCGCACCTCGGGGTTTTCCCAGTTGAGGTCAGGCTGTTTCTTGCTGAATAGGTGGAGGTAGTACTGCTGGGTGGCTTCGTTCCACTCCCACGTCGGGCCCGAGAAGAACGACTCCCAATTATTGGGTTCCTTCCCGTCCTTGCCCTCGCGCCAGATATACCAGTCGCGTTTGGGTGAGTCCTTCGCGGAGGCGGATTCGATGAACCACTCGTGCTCATCGGAGGTGTGGTTGACGACGAGGTCCATGACGAGGCGGATGTCGCGCGCGTGCAGGGCGGCGACGAGTTCGTCGAAGTCCTCGAGCGTGCCGAACATCGGGTCGATCTGCTGGTAGTTCGAGATGTCGTAGCCGTTGTCGTCTTGCGGTGAGGCACAGATCGGTGAGAGCCACACGACGCCGACGCCGAGTTGGGCCAGGTGGTCGACGTGGTCGATGGTCCCGCGCAGGTCACCGATTCCGTCGCCGTTGGAGTCTGCGAATGATCGGGGGTAGATCTGATAGACCACCTGGTCGCGCCACCACTGATTCTTGCCCATAGCTACGCCCGCTTTCGTGTCCCGGAAGATTGCCATCTGTTCTCAGGCTAGCCGGATTTTTCCCGCGATAACCACGTCCCGCTCGCCCACCTGCCATGTAACATTGGTGGAGATCTGACGTATGATCAGACGTGCCAGTCAAAGGAGACCCGATGAGATCCTCTCGCCTCGCCATCGGCGTATGCGCCCTCACCATGCTGCTCGCTCTACC
Source organism: Bowdeniella nasicola (assembly GCF_001907295.1). Classification (GTDB taxonomy): domain Bacteria; phylum Actinomycetota; class Actinomycetes; order Actinomycetales; family Actinomycetaceae; genus Bowdeniella; species Bowdeniella nasicola. The sequence goes on along the minus strand of NZ_MQVR01000019.1, from coordinate 15,941 downwards.
CGTGTCGGCCGCGCCCTCAGGCGACTATGACGCCGACTCCCTGTGGTCGGATGATCAACCGCAATACACTCAGCAGCAACTGGCTATGGGAGGCGACGGGGTCTTCCCGAACTACCGCATTCCGGCCCTCGCAGTCACTAACGCAGGAACCATCCTTGCATCCTACGACGGACGCCCCACCGGCATCGATGCGCCGGGCCCGAACTCGATCCTGCAACGCCGTTCGGAGGACAACGGAAAGACCTGGGGCGAGCAGACCGTCATCAATGCGGGTAAGGCCGACCCCAAGGAGGGGTATTCGGATCCGAGTTACCTCGTCGATCGAGAGACCGGAACGATCTTCAACTTCCACGTGAAGTCCTATAACCAGGGCTTCTTCGGTTCCAAGCCGGGCGTCGACCCGAACGACCGCGAGGTCCTGCACGCCTATGTCGCGCAGTCCGATGACGATGGCAAGACGTGGACGAGCCGCGATATCACGGCCGAGATTACGCCGGATCTGTCGATCCGATCGCGCTTTGCCTCCTCCGGCCAGGGCATCCAACTGAAGTACGGCAAGTACAAGGGTCGCCTGATCCAGCAGTACGCGATCCTGCCGCCGAACGGGGACCTGCAGTCCGTCTCGATCTACTCCGATGACCACGGCAAAACCTGGAAGTCTGGCGAGCCGTTCGGCACCGGGATGGATGAGAACAAGACCGTCGAGCTCTCCGATGGCACCGTCATGCTGAACTCGCGCGACTCGGCCCGCTCCGGCTACCGCAAGATCGCGTACTCGACCGACGGCGGACATTCCTACGGGCCGTGGCATTACGACAAGCAGCTCATCGACCCGACGAATAACGGCTCAATCCTGCGCGCATTCCCGAATGCGAAGCAGGGCAGCCCCGAGGCAAAGGTCCTCCTGTTCTCGAACGCCGCCACGACCGACAACCGCTCCAACGGGACGGTGCGCGTCTCTTGCGATGACGGCAAGACGTGGCCGATCTCCAAGGTCTTCGCAAAGGGCCAGATGGCCTACTCCACGCTCGCGACACTGCCCGATGGCAAGATCGGTCTCCTGTGGGAGCCCGGCCATAACGGCATCATCTTCTCGAAGTTCAACACCTCGTGGCTGAACGGGCTGTGCGCGCCGCTGACCGCCAACGAAGTCGAGATCGAACGCGGCACGACCGGCAGCGCCGAGATCACGGTGCAGAACCAATTCGGCCCCGCGATCAGCGTCGATTCCCTCACCGCGAAAGCGCCGCAGGGCTGGACCGTCGAGCTCGACGGAACGCTCACGAAGCTTGCCGCGAGTGGCACGACCACCGTCACAGCGAAGGTCGCTGTCCCCGCCGGCGCGTCGAGTGGCACCTACCAGATCCCGCTCACCCTCACCGATAAGAACGGGCGCATCTCGAGCGGAACGCTAAGCGTCATCGTCCCGAAGACCGCCGATGAGGTCGACGGGCGCATCGCCGTCACCGTGAAGCACACGAACCCGAAGGAGCTCCCCTACGCCGTCGGCGACGTACTGAAGTTCAACTTCCACGTCACGAACCTGTCGAACGCGACGACGAAAGTCGTGCCATCGGGCAATCTCGAGGATTTCGATCCCGCCACCGCCAAGAAGAACTGCCGCTACTCCACACTCGGTGGCAACAAGTCGTATGACTGCCCGTTCCCGTACCACGTGGTGACGCAGGCGGACCTCGACAAGGGTTCATTCACGCCGGAAACGACATGGGTATCGACCTCGGGCTCGGACGTGACGACGATTAAGCTGTCGGAGCCGACCATCCAGCTCGTGGAGACAAAGCCGGAACCCACGGAGGAGCCGACTGAGGAACCGACGGTCGAGCCAACCGAGGAGCCCACGGTCGAACCCACCGAGGAACCAACCGTGGCCCCGACGGACGAGCCGACGATGCAGCCGACCGCGGATCCGTCGGAACCGGTCTCGCCGACCGCTACCGCTGCTCCGAGCACATCTAGCCAGCCGGCCCTGCCGATCACGGGGTCGAGCGGCGTGGCGCTCGCGATCGGTGCGGGTGCGCTGCTGCTCGGCGGCCTCGGGGCACTGATCGTGCGCCGGAAGACTGCGCTGTCCTAGACCGCGTACGCCGATGGGCGGGTAGGAGGCTCACTGCGTCCTACCCGCCCATCGGGCTGCTACTCGCCGATCAGTTCGGCGATGTCGATCTTCTTTATGTGTTCCAGTCGCTGAAAGCAGGCCGGATCGGCCATGAGATCGGTGGTGTTCTCGGGCTGGATCTGCCAGCTGACGCCGAATTGGTCCATGCACCAGCCACACTGCTCCGCCTCGGGAACGGCGGAAAGCGCTGACCAGTAGCGGTCGATCTCGTCCTGGTCGCGGCATTTGACCGCAAGCGAGACCCCGTGTGTGAACGAGAAGTACTGTTCAACGCCGGAGTCCATGGCCGAAAACCACTGGTTCTCGAGTTGGAATTCGGCGAACATGATGCCGCCCGCGGGTGCGGGTCCGGTCGGTTCGGGATAGGGCACGATGGTGTCTGCACGCGAGTTTTGGAAGGTCGCGAGATAGTACTCGATCGCTTCTTTCGCGCGGTTTTGTGCGTCGCCACCAAACATGAGCTGCGTGGTGACAAAGGGCCGGGGCTCCCCGTCGGGATTGGTCAACATGAGCTGCCACGAGACTCCGAAGCGGTCTTGAATCCAGCCTTAGCGTGGATTGAAGGGGTACTCGTCGAGGGGCATCAAGGCGGTGCCCCCCTCGGAGAGCTTTTGCCACGTGGCATCGAACGTGGCGGCAGCCTCGGGGTCACGTGCGGGATCAAAGTTGAGCAACTTGAAGGCAGGCGAGTTCACGACGGGCATCTGGAACTTCCAGATCCCGTCCTTGTTCACCGGCCACGACAGCCCGCTGGAGAGCACCATCGACGTGTCGTAGGTGAAGCCGGCGTCCTTCCACGCGGGGATCATGCGGTCGAGCTTGCCTTCGAGGCAGGGGGTGCGTCCGCCCTTGATGTGGTCGACCGGCACCTTGAGGTCGGGGAAGGAGTCGTCGTATCCGTTGATCTTTTTGTGGTCGGTCAAAAACTTTTTGAACTGCTCAATCTCGTTCGTCCAGTCCGCGATCGACCAGTCGTTGCCCGATAGGGCAGCGCCGACACAGAAGTGGCCGTTGTAGTGAGTGCCGATTTCGTGGCCGGCCTCGTAGGCCTCATTGAGATCGTTGACGAGGTTGCGGATCCGCTCGACATCGCCGCCGAAACCAACCGAGGACTTGCCCGCCTTGTGGCCGGGCCCCTGGTAGACGGACTTCTTCGCATCGTCGATGAAGTAGGTGCCGGTCACGAAGCCGACGAAACGCGCGTCGTGCTTCTTGGCGACCGCCATGAATTCTTGCCACTTCGTGTGCGAGCCGGCGCCGTCGAACGACACGATGATGAACTGCGGCGGCTTTTCGCCCGGCTTGAGCTTTTCCATTGGAACATTGCTGGCCTTGCGGCCGCTCGGGTCTGGAGTTTCGGTCGGCTCTTCGGATTCGGTGGCCGTCGGTTCGGGCGACGCGCTGTCTGTCGGTTGCGCGGCCGAGGTCGTCGGCGCCGCACTCGGTCAGTTCTCGCCGGGTTTATCGCCGGTCGGTGTGCACGCGGCGATCGACAACGCGAGGAGTGCGCCGATGGCGGCGGCGCGAGTCGGAATCGAACGTCGAGTCATGATGTAAGCCCCCTGTCGTACACATCACTTCGACCCTATCGCGTCGCCAAAAACTGCGCCTTCGGCGGATATATTAACCATTTGGTTGACAGGAAGTTCCACCACTTCCACGGTGTGGGGAGATCCGTGCGCTTGGTGAAGTGGGTGTCATGGCTGAATTATCAACTCGTCCGCATCTTGCTGACCGGCTGACCTCGCGCCGGGGCGCGTTGGTCGCCCTTGGGTAAGCGCTCCTTATCGTCACTGTCTTGTTCGGCGTGTTTCGCGGTGCGCAGGCGCCGTCCGCTAACGTCAGGCCCCCGTCAATTCCGAAGCGTCACAGGTTTCTGATCTGCTCGGGACGTTCCCGAACGCCGATCAGCAGTCGGTGCTCGTCGTCGCCTCCCGCAATGACGGGGCTGAACTGTCGGAGACGGACGTCGCCGACCTTAAGGGTTTGCTGCCAGTGCTGCTGTCGCATGCGGCCGGCGAGTCGCAGGGTCCGATGGTCAGTGAGGACGTCGCGGCCGCGGGCACGGCGTGGGGCTTCGCGTTCGACGCGGGAATCGTCAGCGTGCTCGTTTTCGGTGCCGGCACGAACTACGCGCTGCTGCTGATTTCGCGCTACCGCGAGGAACTCCAACGCACCGACAATGACCGGGCGGCGCTCGCGACCGCGTGGCGCAATACCGTGTCGGCGATTCTTGCCTCGACGTCGCGAAGCGGCCCGCGGCCAGTCTCGTCGGCGGTATCGCCCTGCTCGCCGTCATGGCGAGCGGCCTGTTCGGCACGCCGGTCGGCCTCGACCATCTCGAAAAATTCCGCGTGCAGTCCGAATCGGCGACGGGCCTGCAGACCCTGTCGGAGCACTTCCCGCCCGGGGAGGCGCAGCGATCTGGATCGTTGCCAATTCCACCGCTGCTGAAAACGTCGTCGCTGCCGCGAACGACGTCGAGGGCGTCGTGCGGGCGCATCCCGTGGGCCAGAATGCCGACGGTGCGCCGACGAAGGTCATGGTGACGAGCGAGTACTCGCCGAGCACCGAGCAAAGCCTGAACCAGGTCGCCGAACTGCGCGAAACCGTACACCCGATCGCGAACGCCGATGCCCAGGTGGGCGCCGTCGCGGCGATCGGCGCGGGTTCGTGGCTGAGCCGAGTCCTGTTCGATCAGCAGGCGCTCGACCTGCAGGTACCGATCCTCGCGTTCCTGTTCCTCGTCGCGCTCAGCATCGACTACACGATCTTCCTCGTCCACCGCGCGCCACGAGGCCGAGCACCTCGGTACGCGCGCCGGCATGGTCGAAGCGGTCGCGCAAACGGGCAGCGTCATCACGAGCGCATCCGGGCAGGCCTCGCCGACGTGAACCAGTGCCTCGCCGAGCACGACGAACAACTACGCCCACGTCTGGCGGAACCGTTCGCCACCATCATCCGCGAAGCACACGACAACCACGACGGCGAGAGAGAGGAAGCCAAACGGGAACACTCCACATCTTTCGATGTCGAGTGTTCCCGTAAGACACTTTGGGTGGAGCCAAGGGGACTCGAACCCCTAACCCCCTGCTTGCAAAGCAGGTGCGCTACCAATTGCGCCATGGCCCCTTCGTAGAGGAAGTCTACTTCTGGAAGGCGATGAGGTCTTCTGGAGTCTCTCCGAAGCTGTCGGTGACCTCGGCCCAGATATCGCGCTCTTCGCGCTCCTGCTGGATCTTGACCCACAGGGCATACCCGGCGATGGATGCGGCGGCGATTGCCAGAATCTTCTTCATGGTGCCCTCCTTGTACGGATTCACGGTGGGCCTAGCTGGACTCGAACCAGCGACCTCTTCCTTATCAGGGAAGCGCTCTAACCGACTGAGCTATAGGCCCGGGCCACATGAGAATATCTCATGTTCCGGCTCATTCCCAAACTGGGTGAGGGTGTTCCCGCTCACTCCTCGACGAGGGTGACGTGGATCCCTCCGACGAGCGAGGCGACGATGTTGTAAATGAACGCGCCGATCGTCATGAGGGCGGTGAGCAGGATCGTGTTGACGATGGCGATGATGGTCGCGATCGAGATGATCTTGTCGAAGTGCAGGTAGCCGAGCAGCTTGGAGAACTCGCCCGAGGACGTGTCGATCTCGCCGATGATCTGCGTGATCGAGGAGAACACCTGGAACGAGTCGAGCAGCAGCCACGCGAGCGCGGCGGCAATGACCGTCATGATGCCGATGGCGATCGACAGCAGGAAGCCGAGCTTCATGACCGACCACGGGTCGACGCGCTGGACGACGCGGTAGTCGACCTGCAGGCCCGTTGTGAGGCCTTCGCCGCGGCGGAGGGTGAATCCCGTGCGAGGCTTGTCCTCGTCCGCGGCGGGCTCCGGCGCGACGTCGGTTTCCGGGGGAGGCGGCGTCGACGCGTCGGAGACGGGCTGTGTGGTGTCCTGCCAGTAGGAGGCGTCGACGGTCGTGTCCGCGGCGCTGTCTCCCTTGTTCTCCTGGCTCATTACGCCTCCTCAGACGACTGGTCCTCGTCGTCATCTACATCGTCGGTTTCGTTGTTCAAGGTCACCGCGATGATACGGTCCCCCTTGTCAGGCTTCGCGAACGTGACGCCCTGGGTATTGCGCCCGGTCAGGTTCACTTCCGCGACCTTTGTACGAACGATCTTGCCACGTTCCATGATGACAAGGACCTCATCGGCTCCGTGAGTCACAAGTGCGCCGACGAGATCGCCGCGCTGTTCGACGAGATTCGCGACCTTGATGCCCATGCCGCCGCGGCCCTGGACGCGGTATTCCGACAGGCGGGTGCGCTTGGCGAAGCCGCCCTCGGTGACGACGAACAGGTCGGCATCGTCCTCGACGACGTCCATCGTGAGGAGCTCGTCGCCGTCCTTGAAGCGCATGCCCATGACGCCGGAGGTCGCGCGGCCCATGGGGCGCAGCGCGTCGTCGGTCGCGGTGAAGCGGATCGACTGGCCCTTCTTCGACACGAGGATGAGGTCGTCGCCCTGGCAGGCCAGGCGCGCGGAGACGAGCTGATCGGGGTTGCCGTCCTCGTCCTCGCGCAGGCGGATCGCGATGACGCCGCCGGAGCGGTTGGAGTCGTATTCGGTCAGGTACGTCTTCTTCACGAGGCCTTCGCGGGTGGCGAGGACCAGGTAGTCTGCGTGTTCGTAGTCCCGAACCGCGAGGACTTCGGCGATGCGCTCATCGGGCTGGAAGGCGAGCAGGTTCGCGACGTGCTGGCCCTTGGCATCGCGGCCGCCCTCGGGCAGTTCGTACGCCTTGGCGCGGTAGACGCGGCCGAGGTTCGTGAAGAACAGCAGCCAGTGGTGCGTCGTCGTCGTGAAGAAATGCTCGACGATGTCGTCCTCGCGCAGGGCCGCGCCGCGCACGCCCTTGCCGCCGCGCCGCTGGGAGCGGTAGTTGTCGATGCGAGTGCGCTTTGCGTAGCCGCCGCGGGTGATCGTGACGACGATGTCTTCTTCGGGGATGAGGTCTTCCATGCTCATCTCGCCGTCGAAGGGCAGGATCGTCGTGCGGCGCTCGTCGCCGTACTTTGCGACGAGGGCGTCGAGTTCTTCGCCGACGATGGAGCGCTGGCGCTCCGGCGTCGCGATGATGTCCTCGTAGTCGAGGATCTGTTCCTTGAGCTCGTCGTATTCCTGCTGGATCTTCATCCGCTCGAGGGCGGCGAGGCGACGCAGCTGCATCGACAGGATCGCTTCGGCCTGGACCTCGTCGATCTCGAGGAGCTCCATGAGGCCGTTGCGGGCGTCTTCCGTCGTGCGGGAGGCGCGGATAAGGGCAATGACCTCGTCGAGCGCGTCAAGGGCCTTCATGTAGCCCTCGAGCAAGTGCATGCGCTCCTGCGCCTTGTGCAGCAGGTAGCGGGTGCGGCGGACGATGACGTCGATCTGGTGGTTCACCCAGTGGCGGATGAAACCGTCGATCGACAACGTGCGCGGCACGCCATCGACGAGCGCGAGCATGTTCGCCGGGAAGTTCAACTGCATCGCCGTGTGCTTGTACAGGTTGTTGAGCACAACCTTGGCGACGGCGTCGCGTTTCAGGATGATGACGAGGCGCTGGCCGGTACGGCCGGAGGACTCGTCGCGGATGTCGGCGATGCCGGGCAGGCGGCCTTCGTTGACGCCTTCGGCGATGCGCTTCAGGAGTCGGTCGGGGTTGACCTGGTAGGGCAGTTCGGTGACGACGAGGCACGTGCGGCCGTTGATTTCGTCGACCTCGACGACCGCGCGCATCGTGATCGAGCCGCGGCCAGTGCGGTAGGCCTCTTCGACACCGCGGGTCCCAAGGATCTGGGCGCCCGTCGGGAAATCGGGGCCCTTGATGCGCTTGAGCAGCGCCTCGAGGAGTTCTTCGTTTTCGGCTTCGGGGTTCTCCAGCAGCCACTTGACGCCCTCGGCGACTTCGCGCAGGTTGTGCGGCGGGATGCGGGTAGCCATACCGACGGCGATGCCTTCGGAGCCGTTGACGAGCAGGTTCGGGAACCGCGCGGGCAGGACGACGGGCTCCTGATTGCGGCCGTCGTAGTTGTCCTGGAAGTCGACGGTGTCACGCTCGATATCCCGCACCATTTCGATGGCTATCGGCGCCATCTTGGCCTCGGTATAACGCGGGGCCGCAGCGCCCTGGTCACCGGCGGAGCCGAAGTTACCTTGGCCGACAGCGAGCGGATAGCGCATTGACCATGGCTGGACAAGACGCACGAGGGTGTCGTAAATCGGCGAGTCGCCGTGTGGGTGGTAGTTCGAAATAACATCGCCGACGATGCGCGCCGACTTAAAGAATGCGCTGTCGGGGCGGTAGCCGCCGTCGTACATCGCGTAAATCACGCGGCGGTGGACAGGCTTCAGGCCATCGCGGACGTCGGGCAGGGCACGGCCGACAATAACGGACATGGCGTAGTCGAGGTAAGACCGCTTCATCTCGGTCTTGAGGTCGACCATCTCGATCCGGTCGCGGCCCTCGGTTACGACATCGAGGTTGTCGCTGGTGTGCTCATCGCTCACAGTGATACTTCTTTCGCGTCGGGGGGTTGCTCGTTAGATATCGAGGAACCGGACGTCCTTGGCATTACGTTGGATAAAGGTGCGGCGGGATTCGACGTCTTCGCCCATGAGGATGGAGAAGATCTCGTCGGCCGCGGCCGCCTCCCCGATGGACACCTTCTTCAGGGTGCGCGTTTCGGGATTCATGGTCGTTTCCCACAGCTCGTGGTCGTTCATCTCGCCGAGGCCCTTGTAGCGCTGGATGCCGCCTTCCTTGGGCAGGCGATTACCGGCAGCGCGGCCCTGCTCGAGGGCGGCGTCGCGCTCCTTGTCGCTGTACACGTACTGGTGCGGGGCGTTCGTCCACTTCACGCGGTACAGCGGCGGCTGGGCGAGGTACACGTAGCCACCTTCGACGAGCGGCTTCATATAGCGGAAGAGCAGGGTCAGCAGCAGCGTCGCGATGTGCTGGCCGTCGACGTCAGCGTCAGCCATCAGCACGATTTTGTAGTAACGCAGCTTGGAGATGTCGAACTCTTCGCCGATGCCGGTGCCGAACGCGGTGATGAGAGCCCGGATTTCCTCGTTCGACAAGGCGCGATCGAGGCGGGCCTTTTCGACGTTGAGAATCTTTCCACGCAGCGGCAGGATCGCCTGGGTTTCGGGATCGCGGCCCTGGACGGCCGAGCCTCCGGCCGAGTCACCCTCGACGAGGAAGATCTCGCACAGCGAGGCATCCCGCGACGAGCAATCCTTGAGCTTGCCCGGCATCGACGCGGATTCCAGCGCGCCCTTGCGGCGCGTAGCTTCGCGCGCCTTGCGGGCGGCGAGGCGCGCCGCGGCGGCCTGCTGGGATTTGCGGATGATGCCGCGCGCTTCGGACGGATGCGCATCAAACCAGTCGCCGAGCTTGGCATACAGCTGCTGCTGGACGAACGTGCGCGCCTCGGTGTTGCCGAGCTTCGTCTTCGTCTGGCCCTCGAACTGCGGCTCGCCGAGCTTGATGGAGATGACGGCCGTCAGGCCCTCGCGGATGTCATCGCCCGTGAGGTTGTCGTCCTTGTCCTTCAGCAGGCCCTTATCCTTGGCGTACTTGTTGACGATCGAGGTCAGCGCGGAGCGGAAGCCCTCTTCGTGCGTGCCGCCTTCGGACGTGTTGATCGTGTTGGCGTAGGTGTGGACGGATTCGGAGTAACCGTTCGTCCACTGCATCGCGATTTCCAGCGAAATCTTGCGGTCAGTGTCCTCCGCCGAGAAGTCGATGACGTCGTTGTGCACGGGCTCGACGCGCTTCGCGGAGTTCAGATACTCGACGAAGTCGTACAGGCCGCGCTCGTACAGGTAGGTGACCTCGCGGTGGCCCGGCTTCGGATCATCCGCCGCGCCCTCGTAGTCGCCGGTGATCTCGTCTCCGGCATCGGTCGCTTCATCGCGCTCGTCGGTGAGCGTGATCTTCAGGCCCTTATTGAGAAACGCCATCTGCTGGAAGCGTGCGCGCAGCGTCTCGAAGTCGAACTCGACCGTCTCGAAAATTTCGGGATCCGGGTAGAACGTCTGGCTTGTGCCGGTCTCGTCGGTTGGCTCCCCCTTGCGGAGCTCACCGACGGGCTTGCCGCCATCGGCAAACGACTGGTACCACGTGGATCCCTGACGCTTAATGACCGTTTCGACGCGGGTCGACAGTGCGTTGACTACGGAGACACCGACGCCGTGCAGGCCGCCGGAAACCGCGTAGGAATCGCCGCCGAACTTACCGCCGGCGTGCAGGATCGTCATGACGACCTGGACGGTCGGGATTCCTTCGCTCGGGTGGATGTCGACCGGGATGCCGCGGCCGTTGTCCTCGACGCGAATGCCCCCGTCGTTTTGGATCGTTACCTCGATGTGGGTGCAGTATCCCGCGAGGGCTTCATCGACGGCGTTATCGACGACTTCGTAGACCAGATGGTGAAGACCGCGCTCGCCCGTGGAGCCGATGTACATGCCCGGGCGTTTGCGGACTGCTTCGAGCCCTTCGAGTACGGTGATAGAGCTGGCACCGTAATCCGGTCGGTCCTCGGTGCTCGTTGCGTCAACCACGATAGGGGTTACTCCTTCAGGCACGGATACAGCCCGGCGACGCAGACATTCGGCCACCACGGTCGACGCGCATTTCGCACGGGCTCTGAACTTCTTTAGTTTAGCAAAAAACGAAGATTTCCGAAGTTATCCACAAGCTGTGAATAATCTTAGTTGTAGGTGTCTCTCGGGCCCCGGCCTTTGACCACGCGAGGGCCTTTTTTCCAGCTCGGAGCGACCGGTCCGAGGATCTTGATTTCGCTGACGATGCCCTCCCCCGCCTCTTCCTCGATCCGGCGTTCGATTTGGGGAAGTAACAACTTCAGCTGGGTCGCCCATGCCGTCGAGGACGTGCGAATCGTGAGGACACCATCGCTGAACTTCTCGGCGGTGCAGTGTTTGGCCATCTGCTCACCGACGATGGACTCCCAGTTGCCTAGGATGGCGCCAGCACCGACCTCAGCGAACCAATCGCGCATCCGGATGAAGCGTTCCGCGATATTCGCGATCGGCTGCGGGTCTCGTCGCGACCGCCGCGCGCCGCTACCTGGATCACCGAGCCCCGGCCCGGAAAGCGGCAGCGCATCGATTTCCTCGATGAGGTCGTCTGCGTGAATCTGGCGGTTATGGCCGGTCCGGCCACGCCGGTATTTCACGCCTCGCGTCAAACGTTGGGCGCGGTTGAACGCCTGCAGTGCCGCGGCATCACGATCGTCCTTGTCAGTCATCGGATCGGCTCACCTCCGATTCATGCACGCGGTACCACGTCGCCTCGAGCTCATCGGGCACATCAGAATCGACCGCCGCCGTGACAAAAACCTGCTCGGCATCGGAGACAATCGCCGCGAGTTGGCGCCGACGCTGTTTGTCGAGTTCCGCAAAGACATCATCGAGGATGAGGATCGGGGGCGTTCTGCCATCGGCCTCATCACCGGCCTTCAACAGCTGGTAGGACGCGAGCCTGAGCGCGAGCGCAAAAGACCACGATTCGCCGTGCGACGCATATCCGCGTGCTGGCAATTCGTTCAGGTGAAGCATAAAGTCGTCGCGATGTGGGCCAGTCAGCGTCACGCCGCGTTCGATTTCGCGGCCGCGGTTGTCCCGTAAGGCCTCGCTCATCGCGTCGCGGATACGGTCGTAATCCTGTAATTCAGCGAGTTCGAGCTCCCCGAGCGAGGACTTAATGCCGATCGAAGCGACAGACTGACCACTCGCGACCTGATCATAGGCGTCAGCGACGAGAGGTTGTAATTCCGTAACGACATCCGCTCGCGCGACGATGAGCTGAGCGCCGAGGTCAGCGACCTGATCGTCCCACACGTCCAGCGTGGAAAGGTCGGGCTCCCGCCCGGAACGCTGCTGGCCATAGGCGCTTTTGAGTAGCGCCGAACGTTGACGGAGCACACGGTCGTAATCGGATTTCACTCCCGCGAGCCTAGGCGTGAACTGGATCAGCAGCTCATCGAGGAACCGCCGTCGATCGCTCGGATCGCCCTTCACGAGCGTGAGATCTTCGGGCGCGAAGACGACACAGTGGATGATCCCCAGCAGCTCGCGAGTCTTCACCGGGCTCCGATTCAGGCGTGCCCGGTTCGCTTTTCCCGCGAGAATCTCCACTTCCACCATTGTGGAGCGGTCGGCGTCTTGTACTTTTGCACGAATGACACCCGCATTATGGCCCGCCTTGACGAGGGCAGTGTCGGCCGCGACCCGGTGGGACGAGAACGTCGCTAGGTAGGCGATCGCCTCAACGAGGTTGGTTTTTCCTTGCCCATTGAGCCCCACCAGTGCATTCGCCCCGGGACCGAATTCCACGACCGCATGGTCGTAGGAACGGAACGTGTCGAGCGCGAGGTGGGAGATGTACACGGGACGGAGTGGTTAGACCCCAACTCGAATCGGCATCAGGAGGTAGCGGAACGTCGTGTCGTCATCGCCATCCAGCTTTTCCTGCCCGGTGAGCACGGCCGGCTTGGACGGGTGCGTGAAGGACAACCGCACGTACGGCGTTTGAATGACAGAAAGTCCGTCGAGCAGGTACGGCGGGTTGTAAGCCGTCACCAGATCTTCGCCGACGAGGCTCGCCTGGACCGCTTCCGACGCCTGCGCGTTTTCGCCCTGGCCCGCTTCCAGTGCGAGCTCACCATCGGTGAACGTCAGACGGATCGGCGCATTGCGCTCTGCCACCAGAGCCACGCGCTTGACAGCTTCCGTAATCGCCGCGGTATCGACGACGGCGTAGGTCGGAGTGGCATCCGGGAATAGGCGACGGACCTTCGGGTAGTCACCCTCGACGAGCTGGGAGGTCGTGTGCTTTCCACCGGCCTCGAACCCGATGAGCGAACCTTCGCCCTCGGTGTCCAGGGTGACCTGCACGTCTTCGCCGGCGGTCATTGAACGCGCGACATCGGTGAGCGTCCGGGCGCGCACGAGTGCGGTAGTCGAAACCTCGGGATCGGTCGGGATCCAGTTGAGTTCACGCAGCGCGAGGCGGTAGCGGTCGGTCGCCATGAGAGTGAGCTTCTCACCCTCGATCTCCATGAGAACACCGGTGAGCAGCGGCAACGTGTCATCACGCGAAGCGGCGATCGACACCTGGCTGACAGCATCGGTAAAGACACCGGGTTCGATCTGGCCCGCGAGATTGGGCATCGACGGAAGTGCGGGGTAATCCTCCAGCGGCATCGTCAGGAGGTTGAAGCGGGAAGCACCACAGATCAGCGACACCGAATGCTCATCGGACTCGAACGTCACGGGCTTATTCGGCAGCGACTTACAAATATCCGCGAGCAGTCGACCGAGGACGAGAACCTCGCCGGCGGACTCAATTTCCGCGGGCAGTTCGCACTTCGCGGAGACTTCGTAGTCGAAAGACGACAAGGTCAGGGCACCCTCGCGAGCCGTAATCCGGACGCCGGCGAGCACCGGGACGGCCGGCCGAGTCGGCAGTGAACGGGCTGTCCAGGTGACGGCTTCAGTCAGCACATCTCGATCAACCTTGAACTTCACGATCTCTCATTTCTTCCGTTTGGATGCTCCGGGGATCCTACCGAATGCCCCAGTCTAAGAATGTCACGAATCAACCGGCCGCGTGATGGGCCCATCGAAGCTCACATGCCCGCTAGACCCAAGTACTTCGGGATTGATCCAATTCTTGTAACTATGTAGTCATCATCATAGGGGGTGTGGAATCTGTGGGTAACTCGATTTTTGGTGATGATCTCGCGGCATTGGCCTGTTGATAGAGTGCGGATATTTCTGGTACAACCAGCGCTTGGATGTGAGTGACAAAATCTCTTCACCAACGCATCCCCGATGCTGGCTTCGGTTGTGCACGGAAAATCGCACGGTCCCACAGCCCATTCACAACTCGCTGTGAATGACACGAATCAGGACCCGCCCCGCATCGCATGCTGGCGGATATTCATTGTCAAATCCTTGACTTGCTGGTAGATGTTGGGCTTTTCGGCCAGCTGTGCGGTGATCTTCTTGACCGCGTGCATGACCGTCGTGTGGTCCTTACCGAATGCCTCACCGATATTCGGCAGTGACAGATCCGTGAGCTCGCGGCACAGGTACATCGCGATCTGACGAGCGGTGACAATCGTGCGCGTTCGGTCAGGAGAGCGTAGGGCTTCGATGCTGATGTCGAAGTGTTTCGCTGTTTGCGTCATGATCATGGCCGGTGTGATCTCTTGCCCGTTGGGGTCGGTGATGATGTCTTTCAGCACCAGTTCTGCGAGAGACAGATCGACCGGGGTACGGTTGAGATTCGCGAATGCGGTGACTCGGATGAGGGCACCTTCGAGTTCTCGGATGTTCGTGACAATGCGGGTCGCGATGTACTCCAGAACATCGGAACCGACTTCGAGGCTCTCAGCCTGTGCCTTTTTCCGCAAGATTGCGATACGAGTTTCCAGATCCGGTGGCTGGACGTCGGTCAGCAATCCCATCTCGAACCGGGAGATCAGTCGGTCACCAAAACCCTGGAGCTGCTTGGGCGGAATATCCGAGGTGATGACGACCTGCTTCGAGTCGTTGTACAGCGTGTTGAACGTGTGGAAGAACTCTTCGACGGTCTGCTCCTTACCACCCAGGAACTGGATGTCATCGATGAGGAGCACATCGACGTTGCGGTAACGGCGCTGAAAATTCTCCGCCTTGTCATCTCGAATCGAGTTGATGAAGTCGTTCGTGAACTCTTCGGAGTTGACGTACTTGACCCGGATTCCCGAAAAAAGATGCCTAGCGTAGTGGCCGATTGCGTGCAGTAAGTGGGTCTTTCCCAGACCCGAGCCCCCGTAAATGAACAGCGGGGAGTATGCCTTCGCGGGAGCTTCGGCGACAGCGGTTGCCGCTGCCTGGGCAAATCGGTTTGAGGGACCGGTCACGAACGTTTCGAACGTGTACTTCGGGTTCAGTCGCGCAGGATCCTCATCATCGAGGGGCAATGGCGTCGGTTTCGCAAGGGACCGTGCGGGCGGCTCGGTCGTGCTCGCGCTCGATGATTCCCCAAAATTTGGGTGAATGACATTCAACGGCGGTGCCACCGGCTCTTCCTGCGTCTTCGGAACCTCGCGAGCCGGCGCAGGGGTAGCCTCCACAGCCGACATCGGCATGTTCTCAAGTTCCGGATTTACCGCGAAAATCAGGGAAAGTTCCTGGCCGGTGATCTCGGCTACCGCCTGGTGCAGGGCATCGCGTAGGTGAGTTTCGAGATGATCGCGAGCGATGCCGGAGGGAACCTCGACGATGAGGTGCTGATCAGTCTTCGCGGTGGGGCGAGCCAGGTAAGTGAAAGCCATGGATACGCGAGGATTTGAGGGATCCTGCTGCAATCGGCTGATCACACTGTTCCACAACTCGCTTAGATCCATGACACTCCCCTAGACATTCATACGATCACTCTGCTCAGTGTGGCAGAGCTGACGTATCGGTGCTTGCCTAGTATGCCTCAGGAACGACTTATCCACACACGTATCCACAGATTGTGGGAAACACCGGTTCGCGCGATGATCGCGCATTTTTTGAACTACAGAGATGTAGTTTCACACAGCCAGACTCCAAATCTCCACAACTGTTCACACTTGTTCCACAAGAGCTAGAAGGGCTCTTCGCAATCCAGGGTGTAGGTAGCGTTGTTCGGGTTTGCGGCGTGGCGGCTGGTTGAAGGGGTCGAGGCCCTCCGAAGATGAAGGTTTCTACACGCCTG
>NZ_MQVR01000189.1 GCF_001907295.1 Bowdeniella nasicola | reverse complement strand
GAAGATGAACTCGAGGATCACGCGGTGACCGCCCTGCTGTCCAGCACGACCACCCCGCTACACCACTATGAGGGACTCAACTCAACGCTGGCGCGATGGCGGCGTGACTACGGCGAAATGAACCGTACGGAAGCCAAAGAGCTCAAGCGCTTGCGGGAGGAAAACTCCAAGCTCAAAGCGCTGCTAGGTGAAGCAGAGCTGGAAAAGGCCGCGTTGAAGGAATTGGTCGAGGGAGAATTCTAAGCCCACAACGCCGCCATGACGCGGTGGACTACTGGGCTGCTGTGGAGGTTTCGGACAGCGGTTGGGTGGTTTTTCTACGCTGCCTGAAGGGGCTGCTGGTAACTGTAGTGGACGTTATTGGGGCACAGGTAGCCGATCGCTGAGTGGCGCCGGCCGCGATCAGGCGCCAGAATTGTCGCTGCACCGCCCTCGATGGCTGCGGTCTGCCCGGAGAACGCATTGCTGGCCGCAACGCCCGGTCCGCGCGCCACTGCCGCCGCATCCCCTCCGGGACCTCGCTGATCTTCACGCTCCAGTCCTTGGTCGCCATCCTTGAACACCTTTCTCACCTCAAGGTGTTGCGACGACCAGTTGAATCCGCCTTCAGAGCCGCGGTCCGAGTGCCATATCGCATCCGGTTCGATTCTCGTCGTGGCCGCAGCGTTGAGTAGTGCCTGCTCGACGAGCTCGCTGCGCATGTGATC
>NZ_MQVR01000188.1 GCF_001907295.1 Bowdeniella nasicola | reverse complement strand
AGTGAGTTGTAGAAGATGAACTCGAGGATCACGCGGTGACCGCCCTGCTGTCCAGCACGACCACCCCGCTACACCACTATGAGGGACTCAACTACTAAGTACGGAGCTTGATTCGGCTTTGAACTGCAGGCTCTAACAATCCTGGCGTGGAATCAGGGCGCCTTCTGTTTTCGTCGCCTCGATCCAATCGCCCATGGATGGGGCGAGGTGCTGCCCGCAGCTGCCTCCCGTGGCCACCCGCACCCTCCGCAAGAACAGACGGGCATCGTACAAGAACAGACGGGCATCGTAGGAGTACGTACATGCCTTGTTCTTGCGTCGATCGATCACCGCGACCGTCGCGACCGTGAGCCCCGGGACCTGTGTCAACCGAGCCACCAACTGCTGGCGAGCGTGATCCCGGTTCCAGCCAGCGGCCTGGACCACTTGATCGAGAATCTGGCACTTGCCCTTTTTCGGCGCCAAAGCGTTGGTATGCGCAGACGTCTTCGCAATCTCGTGCCGTGCAGCCAACATTGGTTCCTTCGCCCTCGTGCCACATCGTGACCGGCTCACCGTTCACGGAAAAACTATGTGAGGTACGGCCCCCTGCTACGCGGGGACTATACGTGAGTGTCGTCTGGGAGGGTGTCAGGAAGTTTGTGTGTGAGGCTCTGATCTAGAAGGAGTTTCACCGATAATGACTACGGTGTCACCGAAGAAAAGCCACGACCCGG
>NZ_MQVR01000187.1 GCF_001907295.1 Bowdeniella nasicola | reverse complement strand
GGGGGGTGTCCCTATGGTGGTTGTCAAGCAGCTGCAGAGATTCGGGGCTCGTATAGCGTGCCTGTTTTCATCATCGCGTACATGACGTTCAGTCGGCGACGCGCCAAGCACATGACCGCCGCGTTGTGGCGCTTGCCCTCGGCTCTCTTCCGCTCGTAATACGCCTTCGACAGGGGGTCGTGGCATGAGGCGACCCACGCGGACCGGAACAAAGCGTTCTTCAATCGCTTGTTCCCAGCGCGGGCGGGGAACTCACCTCGGATGGACGTCCCGGACCGTCGGGTCACTGGGGCGATCCCGGCGTAGGCGGCCAGGTGTCCTGGGCTTGGGAACGCGGACATGTCGCCGGCGGCCAGGAGGATCTGCGCTGCGGTCTTGACCCCGACTCCCGGCATTGACGTCAAGACCGTGGAAAGAGGGAAGTCGTCGACCAGCTTCTCGACCTCTTCGGCAACGATGTCCCGCTGGTGCTTGAGCTCTTTGATCTGTGCTGCGACCCTCGGGATGACGAGCTCGACAGCTTCTGCACCGGGCACCGTGACAGTCTGCTCAGACAGTGCCGTGAAAACCTGGTCGATGAGTGGGCCCGGGTCTTTCCTGCTGTGGTTACGTGCCCACCGCTTCACCCCGGCCTTCCCAGCAGCCTTGAGTCCGGCGGGTCCGTGGTAACGGATGAACAGATCCAACACGATCGCCCGGGTGAGGACGACACCAGGGAAAACG
>NZ_MQVR01000186.1 GCF_001907295.1 Bowdeniella nasicola | reverse complement strand
GGGGCGGTGAAGTCGCGTTCGACGAGATCCATCGGCTGCGCGATGGTCGGGTCGGACTTCGTGGTGAACACCTTCTTCGACCGCGCCACCCCGCGCACCCCGGCGAGCTTCATGAGCCGCGCGGTCTGGTCACGCCCGATGTCCCACCCCTCCCGCCGGAGGAGAGCATGCATCTTCCGGACGCCGTAGACGCCGTAGTTCTCCTCGTGAAGACGCTGGATCTCGGGGACGAGGAGTTCGTCCTTCAGCTGCCTGGCGGAGGGCACGCGCGTCTTCGCCGCGCGATACCCGCGCGAGGTGAGGAACCCCGGCACCGCGTCGCGGAGGACGCGGCAGAGGAACTCGACCCCGAACTGATCCCTGTGTTCGTCGATGAAGCGGATCATGCTCGTCAGGGACGGTCGAGTTCCTTCGCGAAAAACACGCTCGCGGCTTTGAGGACCTCGTTCGCCTTCTTCAGCTCGGCGTTCTCACGGCGAAGTCGCTTGTTCTCCTCGGCGACGTCGGTCGGCACGCCGGGGCGCTGCCCGGCGTCGATCTCGCGGCGGCGGTGCCACACGCGCAGCGTCTCCGGGCTCATGCCGAGCAGACCCGCGACATGTCGCACCGCGGACATGAGGTTCGGATGCTCGGGCTTGGCCTCGTCGAGCATCCGCAGCGCGCGCTCGCGCATCTCGGGCGAGTACTTCTGATTCATCGGTTCCATCCTTGCTTGAAGAACGGAACGAAACCCAGGGCGATTCA
>NZ_MQVR01000185.1 GCF_001907295.1 Bowdeniella nasicola | reverse complement strand
GTGAGTTGTGGAAGATGAACTCGAGGATCACGCGGTGACCGCCCTGCTGTCCAGCACGACCACCCCGCTACACCACTATGAGGGACTCAACTCTGTGGCTCCAATGTGATCCGTAGCGTGTACTCGTCTCCCTTGCAGTACTCGCGACTGACTTCGAGCGTACGGCGCCCAGGGCCACTTACACCATCTACCGCACACGTTGGTTCGTCGTAACCTTCTTCGTAAAAGCCACCCGTGATGTTGTAGATAAGAGAGTCATCAGCGGGTTTCGTGTCAATTGTGACTCGGTTGCCGTCACCTTGGGTGTGTGCGTTGACGGACACATCGCGCGAGCTCACCGTTACTTCGCCTGTTGAGAAGTCTCCGGCAGGTGTGTCAGGTGTTTCTGTGGGGAATTGCCCTGTGTTCGTGGTGGACACTGCTGTCTGCCCGGTGCTTGAGGTCAGGGGCGCACTGATCCAGCGTGCAGCACCCTGGGCGGGCACAAACACGGCCTGGAAACTTGATGTGTGAGAGCCGATCATTTCGCTCCACGTTGCTTTACCACCCGTAACGGGGATTTCGGCGAGGTGGTAGCCGTCGATGTAGAACACGACAGTACCTTCAGCGGCGTCGTTACCAGCATTGAAAATGAGATCAGTGAGGTTCTTATCGCCGTCTTTTTCATTGCCTGCGTGTGGAGGGTGTCAGGAAGTTTGTGTGTGAGGCTCTGATCTAGAAGGAGTTTCACCGATAATGACTACGGTGTCACCGAAGAAAAGCCACGACCCGG
>NZ_MQVR01000184.1 GCF_001907295.1 Bowdeniella nasicola | reverse complement strand
GTGGTAACCCCGATTCTTGAGGGCCTCGATCCCTATCGCACTCCCGACACGCCCACCCTCGAACCCATCACCCCACGCTCAGGTCCCAAGAGCCTGATTTGGGTTCACCTAGTCATTGTTTTGGCTGCCATTTTTCTGGGTGCCAGGTACGGCTCGATAGCGATCGGCGCTGCCGGTGGCCTAGGAGTTATCGTGCTCGGTGCCACGGGGGCGCCCGTTTCTCGAGAGGATATTCCCTTCGACGTCATCGGCATTATCATGTCGGTGATCGCCGCGATTGCCGCGATGCAAGCGGCCGGCGGCATGGACTGGCTCGTGGCGCTCACCGACCGCCTGTTACGAAAGAAACCCAAGCGCATCACGCTGCTCGCGCCGATCGTCACCTATCTGTTGACGTTGTTCGCAGGTACGGGGCATACCGCATTTGCGGCGTTGCCCGTCATTACCGAGGTCGCGAAAGAAAACGATATTCGCCCCTCGCGGCCGTTATCGATCGCTGTCGTCGCCTCACAGATGGCCATTACCGCGAGCCCGATCTCGGCGGCCGTCGTCTTCATGGCCTCTGTCGTCGAGCCGTTGGGGGTGGGCTACCTGACCCTGCTCGCCATCGCCATTCCGTCGACTTTCTTAGCTACGGTTGCCACGAGCTTTCTGGCGAATATGCTCGGCAAACCGCTCAGCTCGGAGGTCAAGTCCCTTGTAGTGGTGTAACGGCGTTTTCCTCTCGTTTGGGGTTTTAGCTTGCTAGTGCGGGCGTGTCGGTATCGGTCATGGTCGT
>NZ_MQVR01000183.1 GCF_001907295.1 Bowdeniella nasicola | reverse complement strand
TCGCCGCGCACTTCGACGAGGTCTATGGGGCGAAGGTCTCCAAGGACACGATCAGCCGGATCACCGAGAAAGTCATCGGGGAACTGGCCGAATGGGCCTCCCGGCCGCTGGATGCGATCTATCCGGTGATCTTCGTCGACGCGATTCGGTCGTGAAGGTCCGTGACGGGCAGGTGAGGAACACCCCGTTCTATGTCGTGATGGGTGTCACCGTGAACGGGGAACGCGACATCCTCGGCATCTGGGCCGGTGATGGTGCCGAGGGTGCGAGGTTCTGGCTGCAGGTGTTCACCGAGCTGAAGAACCGGGGTGTCCAGGACGTGCTCATCGCGGTCTGCCACGGGTTGAAGGGTCTCCCGGAGGCGATCAACACGACTTGGGAGCAAACGGTGGTCCAGCAGTGCATCGTGCACCTGATCCGCAACTCGTTCCGCTACGCCGGCCGGCAGCACCGCGACGCGATCGTGAAGTCTCTCAAGCCGGTCTACACGGCCCCGTCGGAGCAGGCGGCAAAGGATCGGTTCGAGGAGTTCGCCGCCGAGTGGGGCGAGAGGTACCCGGCGATCGTGCATCTGTGGCGCAGTTCCTGGGCGCAGTATCGTGCCGTTCCTCGAGTACGACGTCGAGATCCGGCGGGTGATCTGCACCACCAACGCGATCGAGTCGATCAACGCCCGGTACAGGCGTGCCGTCCGGGCGCGCGGGCACTTCCCGAATGAGGCCGCCGCGATCAAGTGCCTGTATCTCGTCACGCGGTCGCTTGACCCGACTGGCGGCGGAAG
>NZ_MQVR01000182.1 GCF_001907295.1 Bowdeniella nasicola | reverse complement strand
ACGACCATGACCGATACCGACACGCCCGCACTAGCAAGCTAAAACCCCAAACGAGAGGAAAACGCCGTTACACCACTACAAGGGACTTGACCCCGTCTGAGCGAGTCCACCTTCCCGGATGACCTTCTTGCCACCCTCAGCCTCTGCCACCACGAAGTGTGCGGTCGCAGTGTCAGTGCTGCCATCGGGATAGATGAAGTTCACCTTGATGTCAGCGGTCTGACCAGGCTTCGCGTCCTTGCCCGGAACCACAATCAGCTTGCAGTTCTCACCAATGGTGACGCCCCAACCGGCCGGCACAGTGCTCGTGTCAAGCTCGCACTTGGTGTCTTCAGGCAGGTCGCCAGGCTTCAGCGGGATCTCGGTCTTGTCACCAGGCTTACCCGTGCTGTCGGGGTACTCAGGCTGGTACTTGTCCGAGTCCTTGCCAGTGTCGTCAGGGGTCGGCTCTTCAACGACGACCGTCACCCTGTCGATCTCGTTGCCGTCCTTGTCCTTGACAATGACGACGACCTTGTCACCAGGCTTGGCGTCCTTATCGATGTCAACAACGAGGTTGCCGTTGTCATCGATTTCAGCCTTACCAGGACCATCGGTCTCGACAGTGGTGCCATCCTCAACCGGGCCACCGGTGTTCGGGATCTCTACCTTGTCGCCAGGCTTACCCTTGTCATCGTTCCAGTCAGGTTGCTTAGCAGGAACGTCAGGCTGTTCAACCGTGACAGTGACATCAACGTTGTCCTTCGAACCATCCGGGTAGGTCACCTCAACAGGAACAGTGATCTTGTCA
>NZ_MQVR01000181.1 GCF_001907295.1 Bowdeniella nasicola | reverse complement strand
GCAGTTCGAGGAACACTACTACACTGAAACCAGTCGGCCAGTGGTGGCTGACGTACCGCTATGAACTCTCCACCAAACTCGGGGCGATCCACACCGGCTTCGTCAGCGCCGTGTTCATCAACGATTCGCGCCCATGCGGCGTCCAATGCACCTGGCGTCATGACGCGCACCCGGACGCGATAGGTGAGATCTTGGGTTGTGTGTCGATCAAACCAGTCGTTCGATAACGTCCAAAATGTCATATCTCAAGTATCAGACTACGTCGCTGACGCCGCAAACAGTACGCGACACATTATTGTGGCGCTGGGCGCAGACACCCAACGGCACGAGCTGAGCCCGACCGTTGAGGCAACTTCGAACGGTTTGATCGTGGCAACCTGCTGACGTGGCGCACGACGACTACGCCTCACCCCTCGATGAAGTGGACCATCAGGAATTCTCCTGGGTGAACCGGTTCGATTGTGCCGGTATCAGTGGTAGTCGACGAACTCGACGACGTCAGCGCCGGTCATCACGACGTACCTCAACAGCGCTAGGGCGTGTCTGACAAGTAGCGTGCCCAGTCGATCACGGCGTGGAGCACGACCGCGGACCGGTACACGATCGCGAGCTTGTCATACCGGATCGCCAGCCCCCACCACTGCTTCAGCGCCCCGTAGCCGCGCTCGATGACGTTGCGCCCGCGGTAGTCGTACGGATCGAACCCGACCGGTCGGCCGCCGCGGGCGCCGCGCCGTTTCCGGTTCGCGACCTGGTCGGCCGGGTCCGGGGACGGCCAACGTCCCGCTCGACCCGTAACTGCGCCAGCAGCGGC
>NZ_MQVR01000180.1 GCF_001907295.1 Bowdeniella nasicola | reverse complement strand
GGTCACGAACTTCTGCAGGGTACTTACTCGGTGCAGGCATGTTCCTATCCTCTCGGTTAGATCAAACCCTCCACCACACCCGGGGCGATCCAGTGTTGTACCGATCGGTGGCGCGGCGCTCATACGGGTAAACGACCGGGAAGCTGAAGCTATTAGCGGGGGAGAGGACGCGCTCGATTCCCTCGAATGGGCGGTTAACGAGGTTCTCGGTGAAGTTCTCGAAGGAGCTGAGGTGCTCGTCGTTGCCGAAGAGCGCGCCCTCGTGACCGATGAGGACGAGCCGGGCTTTGAATGACCTACAACATCCGGCTTTTTGGGGTCACACGCGCAGGTGCTATAGCGGTGGGGGAGACCTACCTCCAGATCAATCGGTGTATGTCAGGTCCAGATGTTCGTCCCTCAGCATGTCGATTGACGAGTAGCGTGTCTTTCCACGCCCCACATCAAGTTCGGGGCCCCGAGATGGTTTCCTGCGTCGTAAACAAAAACCAGTGGCACACCGCAAAAGCTATGTGCCACTGATGTATGCACGTAGCGGTCCGGAAGAGGTCAGTGCAGCTTAGCCCAGGTTGTCAGTGCGGAGGGCTCCACGTGGCCCGGCTTCCAACGCCGGGACACCCGGGCGCCATCGTGCCGGCTTCTGGCTCAAGACCACTTGAACTCTGCCCCAAGACCATTTGAACGAAGGAACGGTACCATGACCACCTCGACGGAATTGCGCGAGATCAGTTGAGTCCCTCATAGTGGTGTAGCGGGGTGGTCGTGCTGGACAGCAGGGCGGTCACCGCGTGATCCTCGAGTTCATCTTCTACAACTCACT
>NZ_MQVR01000018.1 GCF_001907295.1 Bowdeniella nasicola | reverse complement strand
CCGGGACCTCGCTGATCTTCACGCTCCAGTCCTTGGTCGCCATCCTTGAACACCTTTCTCACCTAAAGGTGTTGCGACGACCAGTTGAATCCGCCGGCTCCGCTAACGTCGGAATGATTACCGGCGACGCCGCCGTGAACCCCGCGGCCCCGATCATCTGCTGCACCGCGGAGATCCTCGCGATGCAGGCGCTGCGCGAGGGCGAGGAACTCGACGTCCACAGCGTCGTCATGGATGAATTCCATTTCTATGCCGATCCGCAGCGCGGCTGGGCCTGGCAGGTGCCGCTCCTTGAGCTCCCCCACGCCCAGTTCATCCTCATGAGCGCCACGCTCGGCGATACCGCATTCTTCGAACGCGACCTGACCGACCGCACCGGCCGCGAGGTCATCACGGTCACGAGCGCGGCGCGCCCCGTGCCGTTGAGCTTCAGCTACTCGATCGAACCCATCCACGAGTTGCTCGACGAACTCGTCTCCACCCACCGCGCCCCGGTCTACGTCGTGCACTTTGCCCAGCGCGACGCGGTCGAACGGGCGAGCGCCCTGCTGTCGGTGTCGCTTATCTCTAAGGAGCGCCAAGCCGAGATCGCCGCGGCCCTGGGAGACTTCCGGTTCGGCAAAGGATTCGGCCAGACACTGTCCAAGCTCGTGCGCAAGGGCATCGGTATCCACCACGCCGGCATGCTGCCGCGCTACCGACGCCTCGTCGAGCGCCTCGCCCAGGCCGGGCTGCTCGCCGTCGTGTGTGGCACCGACACCCTCGGCGTCGGTATCAACGTGCCCATCCGCACCGTCGTGTTCACGAAGCTCACTAAATTCGACGGCCAGCGCGAACGCCACCTGACCGCGCGAGAATTCCATCAGATCGCGGGCCGCGCGGGCCGCGCCGGCTTCGACACGATGGGCGATACCGTCGTGCAGGCGCCCCCGCACGTCATCGAGAACGCCGCCGCGCTAAAGAAGGCCGAAGGCGATCCGAAGAAGACGAAGAAGATCACGCGCAAGAAGGCGCCCGTCGGAGTCGTGAACTGGACCGAGTCCACCTTCGAGCGACTCGTCGCCGCGAGCCCGGAGCCGCTCACGAGCCACTTCGAGGTCACCCACTCCCTCGTGCTGTCCGTCCTCGCGCGCCCGGGCGATCCCGTGCGCCACCTGTACGAGCTGCTGACGGGCACCCACGAGCAGGTCGGCGAATCGAACCACCTGCTGCGCGAAGCGGTCCACGTCATCCGCTCGCTGCGCCAAGCCGGCGTCGTCGAACACGTCTCGAGCGCCCAGGCGAAGGCCGACGGCAAACCCCGGCTGCGGCTCGTTGCCGACCTGCCGGAAGACTTCGCACTCAACCAGCCGCTCTCCCCCTTCGCGCTCGCTGCGATCGAACTGCTCGACCCCGACAGCGAAACGTTCACGCTCGACATCGTCTCCGTCGTCGAAGCGATCTCGGAAGGCCCGATGCCGCTGCTGTACGCCCAGCGCAATGCCGTGCGCGGCGAGGCCATCGCGGCGATGAAGGCCGAAGGCCTCGACTACGACGAACGCATGGCAGCCCTCGAGGACATCACGTGGCCCGAGCCGCTGCGAGACCTGCTGGAGCCCGCGCTCGCGATCTATGCGAAAACCAACCCGTGGGTGCTCGGGCGCGAGCTGCAACCGAAATCGATCGTGCGCGAGATGATCGAAAACGCGATGACGTTTTCCGACCTCGTCTCTCGCTACGACGTCGCCCGCAGCGAGGGCGTCATCCTGCGCTATCTCACCGATGTCTACCGCTCCCTACGCCAGGTCCTTCCCGAAGCCGCGCGCACCGAGGCGATGACGGAGGTCATCGCCTGGCTCGCGGCCCTCATCCGCGCCGTCGACTCCTCACTGCTCGACGAATGGGAATCACTGAACGACCCGGAGCATGCGCTCGCCACCGATCCGGACGCGACCAATGGCGCAGAGCGCGCCTTCGGAGCCGACGCGGACGGCAACGTCGCCTACAGCGCGAACCCGCACGCCTTCCGCGCCGCGATCCGCGGCGAACTCATGCAGATGCTCCAACTACTCGACCGTGAGCACTACGACCGGCTCGCCGACATGTTCACCCACGGCTCGCTCAGCGCCGATGACTGGGCCGACGCGATCGACCCGTACTTCGTCGAATACGCCTGGATCGGCACCGGCCCGCAGGCACGCTCGGCCTCGTACCTCACGTTCGCGCCGGATCCCGACGACGCCGACCTCATGAGCCTCGGGTTCACCGGCGACGAAGCCGATTCCGGGCCCATCCTTGCCGTCGTTCAGGTGCTGCAGGACCCCGAGGACGAGCGCGGCTGGTCGTTGCGGGTCCTGGTCGATATCGCCGCGTCCGATGCCGCCTCCCGGCCCGTATTTCGTGACGGCAGGGTCGCCCAGGTCGGCTCCTAAGCCAAGATCACCCAGCCACTTGTCAACGCCACGGCCAACGCAAGGACCGTGACGGCAACGGCCATGGCCGGGGACAACAGTCGGTCGGAGCGCTCCTCACCATCGGTAACAAACGCCCCGATGAGGATCGCCACGCCCAAAAACACCCAGCCCGCGAGGATGGCGCCGGCCATCGCAGAACTGACGACGCGCGCATCGCCGACGCCGATCGAAGACGCCGTGATCGAGGTAAACCAGCCCGTGAGATAGTCGGGCACCTGGAGCACTCCACCTTCAGCGAGCAGGCGCCGAATCGAGTGGATACTCGCCCACACCACGGGCGCCAGCACCGCGAGCATGATCGCGTGCGGCACGAAGCGCCACCACGGGGCGCGACGCGCACGATTAGCCGCCCACCACAACCAGAATGCAAGGACGCCGGGGAGCGAGAAGACCAGCGTCGCTGTCGCGAAGGCCGTCATAGCCGGGAGCGCTTCGCCACCCTGCCCGGCGACGTAGCTTGCCACGTCTCCGCGGTGCGCCACCGACGCGATCCACGGCAAACTCAATCGCAGGAGCGCAAAAAGTGCCGCCGCGATGGCTGATGCCGCAACGATCGCGGTGAGCGTTGGCTGGCGCACACTCGACTCCTCCATAGCGCCAGCATAGGTGAGCTTCCGCACAACCGCGGAAAAAAGCCCATTTCCGAGTTGGCAGGAATCAAATCTGCGCGGTAATGTTTCTCAAGTCGAAAGACACCGCGCCAATAGCTCAACTGGCAGAGCAGCTGACTCTTAATCAGCGGGTTCGGGGTTCGAGTCCCTGTTGGCGCACTTTCAAACCCTCGACTTCGGTCGAGGGTTTTTTGCTACCCACGCCCAGGCTACGCATGTCCTCCAGCTTGCCATACGCTTTCTGGCCCGCATCCTTTAATCCGGGTTTTTTGCAGCCATTGTGCCGAAAAATCCGTTTTCGGTTATAGGCCTATTTTTCTTGCGGTAGGCCATAAGCTGTGTCACCGTAAAGCCCGTGAGACGAAAACTCTGCCTATCACAGTGTTCTTGTCCGCCGCACTCGCCCTGGGCGCGTGCACGTCTAACAATGGCCCGTCCGACACCCCGACGTCAGCCGCGTCCGAGGCTACCGAATCGAGCGACTCCGCGTCGAAGGCTCCGGATGCTTCCGAATCTCCCTCCGAGGAGGCTAAGCCTGATACGGGAGACGCCAAGCCCGTGGCGACGCGTCAGCTCCCCGGCGATCCAGCGGATGTCGACCTCGAATTGTTCGCAGTGCGTGACACCGGCACCCTCGCCACGATCACCGTCCGCCTGAAGAACACGAGCGACAAGGACGTGAACCTCGGCGACGTCATCCAAGCAAAGGATCAGTCGATCCCCGGCACCGAAGAGACCAACTCCAAGCTGGTGTTCACCACGCGCGACTTCCACCTCATCGACAACAAGAACAAGAAGATCCACCGCGCAGCATTTGATACGTCGAAGCACTGCCTGTGCTCCGACATCTACCAGCAGTGGCTGCGCGCCGGCTCGCAGGTCGACCTGTACACGAGCGTCGCGCCGGTGCCGGAAGGGGTTGACACCGTCTCGGTCTCGATCCCCAATGCCGGTGTTATCGATGACGTTCCGGTTGTGCGTGGCAAATGAGGTTTTTTCTCACCACCGGTCTAGCCCTCAGCTTCGCCTGCGCCACCGTCATTCCGATGGCACCGGATGAGCCCCAGGTATTCGACATCATCGCGCCGGTCGAGTCCATCGTTCCGGTCATCGAGGAGATCGACCGTACCGCTGTTTCGGCCGAGTCCGAAAAGACGAGCGAGCTCCGGCTCGCGGCAGACGTCAACTTCGCGAAGGATTCCGCGGAGCTGACTGACCGGGCCCGCGAGATCCTGGCGGCGTCGATCGCGCAGTGGAAGGACCGTGACATCGAGTCGATCACCGTGGTCGGCCACACGGACTCCGTTAAGGGCGCCGTCGATAATCAGAAGCTGTCCGAGGATCGCGCGGCGAGCGTCGCCGCGGTTCTCACCGAGTCCCTGCCCGATGCGTCCATCACCCCCTCCGGTAAGGGGCCGTCCGCGCCGATCGCGGACGAAAAGGACGCCAAGGGCGAAGAGCTCGAGCAGATTCGTGCCCTGAACCGTCGCGTGGAAGTCCGCGTGACGTTCGCCGGCGCGAAGGACTAAGACAACAGCCGCGCCAGCCGGGACGGGGAGAACTTCTCAACCTCCACGTCCCGGCCGGCGATGGCAATATCCTCACCGGTCAACAGGCCCGCGACGACCTTGCCGGTCACGGGGCCAAGGCTCAGCCCGTGCATGTTGTGCCCGGTCGCGAGCGTCATTCCCGGCAGCTTGCGGTGCTGCCCAATGATCGGGAGCCCATCGGCCGTCATCGGCCGCGGCCCAACCCATTCATCGCTCGTGTCATTCCAATGGATACCCGTGACGAGCGGTGCGGTGACGCGCTTAATCATCTCGATCCGATCGGCGTGGAAGGCCTCGTAGGTGCCGTCGATCTCCATAGCCCCAACGACTCGCAGCTTGCCCGAGATGGGAACGAGCACCGTGCGCGCATCGGATAAGTGGATGAGGTGTTTCGGCAGCTGGTCAGCTTCCACGGTGAACGAGTACCCCTTGCCCGGCACGACCCCCAGGTGGACGCCATAGGGTTTGAGAAGCTCGCCGGACCACGCTCCCGCGGCGAGCACGACATGGTCGGCCTTGACGTTGATGCGTTTGCCCTTGTGCAGATAGTCGACCGAGGGGTGGCGCCCGGCATGCAAGCCGGTGACGCGGGCTCCTTCGATGACCTCAACACCTGCATCACAGATGACGCGTCCGAGGCTTTCAACGAAGAGCGACGGATCAATCCACTTCGCGCCATAGTCGACAAAACCTGCCGAACACGACGGGTCGAGGATCGGCTCGGTCGCGAACAGTTCCTCCCCGGTCAGCAGCCGCCCGGGCGCATCGCTGACGCCACTCGCGCTGCGTTCGGTCAGGAGCTTATGGAACGCTTTCACGTTCTCGCCATTTTCGGCCGTGTACAAAAAGCCGTGGCCACCGCCGGTGACCTCAGCGCCGGCCGCTTCCAGTTCGTCAAACGCGGCGATGGCGCCCGCACCGAGTTGCACCATCGCGCCGACGCCCAGCGTCGTGCGAGCGGGCAGCGACGAGCGCATGAACCCAAACCCGAAGGTCATGAGGCGCGCGGCCCGCAGCGGCGAGAGCGTCAGCGGGCCAGAGCGCGTGACGAGGCCCTTGAAGACCTCGCTGATCATCCCCGGTCCGGCGAGCGGAACGGCCGTCAGTGGAGTGATTTCGCCGGCGTTGCCGCGCGATGCTCCCGAACCAATCTGATCACGCTCAACGACCGTGACCTCGAAGCCCGCCTGGCGCAGATAAAACGCTGTACTCAGTCCGACGAGTCCTGCACCAACGACGATGACTTTCGATCCCGGGGCAATAGCGACCACAGCGACCTCACCTTCACACTCACTCCATCATGAGATGGCCCACACAATAAGTACGGCCTATCTTGACACAAGAATCGCGCGGGTCAGAACCGCTCGCCGAAGACGGCCCGGCCGACGCGCACCATCGTTGCGCCTTCGGCGATCGCCTCGGCAATGTCGTTGGTCATTCCCATCGATAGTTGCATGCACTGTGAGGTGCCGTCAGCGCCGCTTTCCCGGATCTCGGCGGCGAGCTCGCGCATGCGCCGGTAGGCGGCGCGGATCTCGGCAGAGTCCTTCGTATTCGGTCCGATCGTCATGAGGCCGACGAGGCGGAGGTTTTCGCGGGAGCCGACGAGCGCCGCGAGTTCTACAGCCTCGGAAGGCTTACACCCCGACTTGGACTCCTCGCCCGTGGTGTTCACCTGGATCATGACGTCGAGCGCATTCCGGCCCCGCTTCGCGATCTGGGATTCGCCTGCGAGCCGCTCCAATGCATCGGAGATCCGTTCGATGATCTCGACGCGGTCGAGCGTTTGGATTCCCGTCGCCCAGCGCAGCGTGTGGTTGACCTTGTTGCGCTGCAGCGGCCCGATGAGGTGGAGTTCGGGAGTTAAACCGTGAGCGGCGAGGTCTTCGCCGGTCGCGACGAGCTCTTGGACGCGGTTATGGCCAAGGAGGCTCGCGCCACAGTCAAGCGCCGCTCGCACATCGTCATGCTGCTGCGTCTTGATGGCGAGCATGAGCTCGATTTCGCCGGGATCTCTGCCGTTTTGCCTCGCCGCACGCGCGATCGTCTCACGCACTTCGTGGTAAGCCTTGCAGATACTCTCCGGGTTCACGCCCCCACCATATGTCACGCTTTCGTCCGAACTCATCACTAGTGATAGTTTCGAGGGCAGAACCTGACGGATAGGGAAAGGCAGTCGATGAGCCAGCGACTTGAGCCCGGCGATATCGCCCCGGAATTTGTGCTTCCGACGGTTTCGGGAACCGTCAGTCTCGACGGTCTCCTGGAGCAGGCCGAAGCCGGTGTCATCGTGTATTTCTACCCGCGCGCCGCGACCCCGGGCTGCACGACGCAGGCCTGCGACTTCCAGGACTCCTATGCCGCGCTGAAGTCGGCCGGTTACCGCCTCGTCGGGATCTCGCCCGACCCGGTCGACAAGCTCGAAGCCTTCGCCGAAACGGAGAGCCTAGGCTTCCCCCTCGCCTCCGATCCGGATAAGACCACGCTCGAGGCGTACGGCGCTTATGGCGAGAAAAAGAACTACGGCAAGGTCGTCAAGGGCGTCATCCGTTCCACGATCATTATCTCCCCGGACGGTACCGTCGCCCACGCCCTGTACAACGTCAAGGCGACGGGGCACGTCGCCCGTATTGAAAAGTTGTTGGGGATCACGCAGGGCTAGTTTCCCTCAACCTTGCGTTCTCGATTACAGTAAAAGCGCTCGGATTCGCCGGGCAACGCGCGAGTGGCGAAATTGGTATACGCGCTGGATTTAGGTTCCAGTGTCTTCGGACGTGCGGGTTCAAGTCCCGCCTCGCGCACCAAGCAGGCACAATCAGTACATGGCTGACTTGGCTTCCTCAGATCACGGCCCCTGGCTCCCGCCCGACCGGCTCGAGCTTATCCGCGCATCGGTTCCCCTCGTCTACGTCGAAGCGATCCCGGTGCGCACCGACGATGACGGCACCATCACGCATGTCGGCCTCCTGCTTGGCGCACCCCGCTCCGAACGCATCGAACGCGCGATCGTCTCCGGCCGCGTCATGTACCTCGAGCCGCTGCGCGAAGCTCTGAAGCGCAATATCGAAAAGGACCTCGGCCCGCTCGCGCTGCCGCGGATCCCCTATTCGCCCGTGCCGTTTACGGTGCGCCAGTACGTCCCACACACGCTCGACTCATCCGACCCGTCGCTGTCCTATGACCCGCGCCAGCACGCGGTGGCTCTGGTC
Organism: Bowdeniella nasicola; assembly: GCF_001907295.1. Classification (GTDB taxonomy): domain Bacteria; phylum Actinomycetota; class Actinomycetes; order Actinomycetales; family Actinomycetaceae; genus Bowdeniella; species Bowdeniella nasicola. The sequence continues at coordinate 26,637 of NZ_MQVR01000018.1, read as the reverse complement.
TATGTCGTGCCGATCGCCGGGGACGTGCAGATCGAAGGCGATTGCCTCGGCTTTGACTGGTTCGACATCGACGACGTCCGCTCCCCCGCGCTTGCCGATGAACTCGCGTCGGGACACGGCGAGATCCTGGCGCAGCTCGCGGCGACGTGTCGCTAAGCTCGAGGTATGGAATCCGCCGAATCTCGCCCCAATGAGGGCCCCTCGCCGCTGGGGGCTTCTTCCGATCCTCGCCAGCTCATCGCGCTCGCGGCCGACACTGTCGCGGTGTTCGCGCTCGCGCTCATTGGCCGCTGGTCCCACTCCGAGGGGCTTAGCTTCGGCGAGGTTTTCAATACGGCGGTACCGTTCTTGGCCGGGGCCTACTTAACGCATCTGCTGATCGTCCGGTACTTCGACCCCACGTCCGTGCTCAAGGCGGGGTTATCCGTCTGGCTCGGGACGTGGGCCGTCGGCATGTTCGGCCGACTCTTTATGGGTCAGACCAACGCCGTCGCGTTTATGGCCGTGTCGGCCGGATTCTTGCTTGCGACGATGCTTGGGTGGCGGCTAATTTACACTCTGCTGCGCAAGCGCGGCGCTAATCCGCGGGACTAGTGCCCTAAACGCCTGGCCGCGATGGCTCATCGCGTTCTTTTCTTCCGGCGTCAGCTGGGCGAGCGAGCGCACATGGCCATTGGGCTGGAAGATCGGGTCATAGCCGAATCCGCCATCGCCCACCGGCGACATCAGCAGCGTTCCCGGCAGCTCGCCGTACTCGACGTATTCCTCCCCCAGCGGGGAGACGAGCGCTGCGGCGCACACGAATTTCGCGCCCCGGTCATGTTCCTTGAAGCCCTCGAGCTGAGCGAGGAGAAGGTCGTTATTGGCCTTGTCATCGCCGTGCTTTCCGGACCAGCGCGCGGAGAAGATTCCGGGCGCGCCACCCATGAGATCAACGACGAGCCCGGAATCGTCCGCAACGGCGATCAGCCCCGTCGCGCGCGAGACGACGCGCGCCTTCAGCAGCGCGTTTTCCGCAAAGGTATCGCCGTCTTCAAAGGGCTCTTCGAGCTCGATATCGGCGGCGCAGATCAGCGAGTCCTCCCCGAGGTCGGCAATGGCCTCTGACAGGATCGTGCGCAGCTCCTCGACTTTTTTCCGGTTTTGGGTCGCGAGGATGACGCGGGCCCCATCGGGCACCATCGCGGAGGCGACATCGGCGCCGGGAGCTTGAGCCATCTGGCCGCCGGGGATGCCATCGGTGGGGCTCGTCATGGTCTAGTCCTCCTGTAGCGCCTGCGCCTGCAGCTTCGCGAGCTCGCTCGTGCCCTTCACGGCGAGGTCGAGCAGGGTGTTCAATTCCTTGCGATCAAACGTAGCGCCTTCAGCTGTGCCCTGCACTTCGACGAAGTTGCCGTTGCCGGTCACGACGACGTTCATATCGGTATCGGCGCGCACGTCCTCGACATAGGGCAGGTCGAGGCAGGGGGTGCCGTCGATGATGCCGACGGAGACGGCCGAGACGGAGTCGAGCAGGACGCGGACGTCGGAGCGGATGTGACCGTTTTCCTTGCCCCAGCTAATCGCGTCAGCAAGCGCAACATAGGCTCCGGTGATCGCGGCGGTGCGGGTGCCGCCGTCGGCTTGCAGGACATCACAGTCGAGCGTGATGCTGTTCTCGCCGAGCGCTTCGAGGTTCACAACGGCGCGCAGCGAGCGTCCGATGAGGCGCGAAATCTCGTGGGTGCGGCCACCGATCTTGCCGCGGATCGACTCGCGCTGGTTACGCGTCGTCGTCGCGCGCGGCAGCATCGCGTATTCGGCAGTGACCCAGCCGGAGCCCGACCCCGTCTTCCACCGGGGCACTCCCGGGGTGAAAGACGCTGCGCACAACACGCGGGTGTTACCGAATTCGACGAGCACCGAGCCTTCGGCAAATTCTTGCCAGCCGCGCGTAAAGCGGATGGGTCGGAGTTCATCAACGGCACGAGAATCGCTACGGGAAAAAGCCATGGCTTCAGGTTATCCCGTGTTTTGTAACCCTGCCGCGACACCTTTGATCGTGATCTTGAGCAGCCGGCGGTCCATATCGCTATCCTCGCTGGAGCGTACCGCGCGCAGGGCGCGCAGCTGCAGAAGCGAGAGCGCGTCGACATACGGGTTACGCATCCGCACGGCCTGCCCGAGAATACGGTGGCCCGCGAGCAGGGTGTCGCGCTGCAGGATGTCAAGCACCCAGCGTTTCGTGAGTTCGTATTCGGCCATGACGCGCTCCGCAAGTGAGTCGTCGCCGCCGAGTTCGAGATACTTCGTCGCGATGCGCGGATCGGCCTTGGCAAGGGACATCTCGGCGTTATCGATGAGGGTGGCAAACAGCGGCCAATTCTCATACGCATCGCGCAGCACGGCGGGATCGCCGACGGCCACGAGCGCCGAGCCGAGGCCGTACCAACCGGTGAGGTTGATCCGCGACTGGGTCCAGGCGAACACCCACGGGATCGCGCGCAGATCGGCGAGCGAGGTCACCGACAGGCCGCGCTTGGCCGGTCGGGAACCGAGCGCCAGCCAGCCGACCTCTTCTTGCGGGGTCACGGTGGCGAACCACTGCGGGAAACCGTCGGTATGGATGAGGTCGTTGAATGCGGTGCGCGAGGCTTCATCGAGGGTCGACGCGAGATCAGCGTAGCGTTCTTGGGCCGCCGTGAGGTGGTCCGTGTGCGACGGCAGCGCCGACAGCAGGGTCGCGGCGGCGACCTGGTCGACGTGGCGGGTCGCGATCTCGGTAATGCCGTAGCGCGCCTGGATGACCTCGCCCTGTTCGGTCACCTTGAAGCGGGTGTCGACCGAATGCGGGGGCTGCGCGAGGATCGCGCGATGCGCCGGTCCGCCGCCTCGGCCGAGCGCTCCGCCGCGGCCGTGGAACAGCGTGAGCGTGACGTCGTGGTCCTTCGCCCACGTGGCAATCGCGGTTTGCGCTTCATACAGGGCGAGCGTCGCGGCGACCGGGCCGACGTCTTTCGCGGAGTCGGAGTAGCCGAGCATGACCTCGAGTTGGCGGCCGTTGCTCGCCAAGCGTTCGGCGACCTGTGGCAGCTCGATCATTTCGGCGAGGATGCGGGGCGCGTTCGTGAGGTCCTCGAACGTTTCAAACAGCGGAATGACGTCAAGCTTCGCTGGCGCTCCCCCGTCGGCCGCAATCTCGGCGAGCCGGTAGACGTTCGCGATATCGTCCGAGCTTTGGGTAAAGGAGACGATATAGCGTCCGGCGGCGCGCATGCCGTAGCGGCGCTGGATCGAGGCGATTGCCGAGAAGACCGCGAGGACTTCGTCGGCGGCAACGGCAGAGTCGTCGCGCTCCCCCGCGAGGACCTGCAGCGCCTGGCGATGAACCTCGGAGTGTTGCCGCGTTTCGAGTTCGACGAAGTGGAAGCCGATCGCCTCCACGTGCCACGCGAGGTCCTGTAGGGCTCCGCTCGCGGCGCAGGTCGCTTTCGAGGCGCGCAGCGACTCCATGACGATGGTGAGGTCCGACAGCGCGTCGCTGGGCGAGTCGTAGCTGAGGTCGGCGTGCCGGGCCGCGGTCGCCCGGAACCGCTCGGCGATCATGAGGACCGCCTGGCGGTGGGGCTCGCCGGGCGCGTCGCGAGCGATGCGCTCGAAGGCGTCCTCATCGCGCTGCTTGACGTCAGCCAACAGCGCCGACAACTCGGCGCTCGCGGGAGCGTACCGACCGTCGTGGGTTAGCGCGGCGCCGACCGCCTGGGCGTCGGCGGCGAGGAGTTCCATGGCCGCTTCGTGCGCGAGGGCCGCGGCCTGCCGGGTCGTGGTCGCGGTGACGAACGGGTTACCGTCGCGGTCGCCACCGATCCAGCTGCCGATGCGCACGAATGGCCGCAGCTCGGGCACATCGATGCCCCAGCTGGCAAGGGAGGTGGCAAAACGCTGCAGGCTCGTGGTGACCACCGGATAGATCGTCGTGCGGGCGGCCGCGAGGGCCGTGCGCACCTCGTCGAGCGGGGTCGGTTTCGTCGGGCGCAGCTGGGCGGTGAGCCACAGCGTCTCGACGTGGGCGTCGATGTCGCGGTCGATCTCGAGGCGGCGCCGCGCGGACGTCGACGGTGAGTGCCGTTCATTGATGAGTGAGCCGAGCGCCCGGATCGGGGCCGTGATCGCGCGGCGACGGGCCTCGGTCGGGTGCGCGGTGAGCACCGGGTGGAACCGCATCTGCGCGAGCAGCTCGATGGCGCGCTCCTCGCCAACCTCGTCGCGGGCATGCGAATAGGCGCGGGCGAGCGAGTGGCCTTCGGGCGAGTCGGCCTCGACTTGCGGATCATCGCGCGAGCGCAAAATCCGCACACGGTAAGCCTCCTCGGCCAGGTTCACGAGGTGGAAGTACACGCCGAAGGCTCGGGCCACCGCGATCGCGCGCTCATCGGAGAATTCGGCGACGATGTCCTCGGCCGTACCGAGTGAGGACTCGGGATCATCGACGGCGGCGATCACGGCTTCGCGCAGGCGTTCGACATCCTCAAGCAGGCCGGCGCCGTCGTATCGCGTCAGGGCCTGTCCGAGCGCGTCTGCGAGCAGGCGAACATCGGAGCGAAGATCGTCGGGAAGATTAAAGCGGGCGCGGTCGCGAGTGATCGGCATGCGACCAGGCTACTAAATTGTGAAGACCGCTCCGGTTTGCGCGATGGCCGTGGGACCCTGCCAGACGTCGAGCGATTCTCCCAGCACATCGTGGGGGTCGGTCCACGGCTGAATATGGGTCAGCACGAGGCTCTTCGGGGCGGCCGCCTCGGCGACCTGGCCCGCGCGGCGGCCCGTGAGGTGGATGCCGCGCACGGTGTCGACGCCTTCCCGGAAGGCCGCTTCACACAAGAAGAGGTCGACGCCACGTGCGGCGTCGATGACGCCATCGCAGTAGTCGGTGTCGCCCGAATAGCACAGGGTCACCTCGCCGTCGCCGAGGCTGGAGGGCCCGGTGATCCGCACGGCGTACGTCGGCACCGGGTGCAGCACGGGGAACGATTCGACGCGGAAGGGGCCCATCTCGCGGGTGATTGCCGGGTCGTGGTCGACGAAGCGGAACTCGCCGGAGTAATCCTCTTCTGGCGCGTCGCCGCCGACACCGCGAACGCGGTCCACGGCATCCGTCGGCGCGAGGACCGGAATGGGGCCGAGCGGGCCGTCCGGGTGCCAGCGCCGGAAGACGTGCATCCCGATCATGTCGACGACGTGATCGGCGTGCATGTGAGACAAGATGATGCCGTCGAGGTCCGCCGGGGAGCAGTGGCGCCACAGCGCGCCGAGGGCCCCGGAGCCCATATCGAGAGTCATTGACCAGATGCGGCCCGACTCATCGGGGGCTTGCACGAGGTAGCAGCTGGAGGCCGAGCACGGCCCCGACATGGAACCTGAACAGCCGACGACGGTCACCTTCATGAATGGCCTTTCGTCCAGGCGTCCTGCACTTCGAGCACCTCGGGCCCTAAGAAGCGTTGGGCGAGCGAGGCGAAGGCGCCGCCGTCTCCGGTGGCGCGGAACTGGTGGCGTGGGGTGGATCCGGCGGGCGCGAGCAGACCCTGGGAGGTGAGGATCCGGTAGACGCCCTTCGCGGTTTCTTCCGCCGAGGACACGAGGGTGACGTCATCGCCCATGACGTAGGAGATGACGCCCGTCAACAGTGGATAGTGGGTGCAGCCGAGCACGAGCGTGTCGACGTTCGCTTCCTGGATCGGCGCGAGGTACTCCTGCGCGATACCGAGCAGTTCATCGCCCGTCGTGATGCCGGCTTCGACGAATTCGACGAATCGCGGGCAGATGCTCGTCGTCACCTGCGCCGATGGGGCGACGGAGAAGGCATCTTGGTAGGAGCCTGACGTGATCGTCGCTTCGGTTCCGATGACGCCGATCCGGCCCGAGCGGGAAGCCGCCATCGCGCGGCGCACGGCGGGGTGGATGACCTCGATGATCGGGATGCCCTTGCCACGGGTGTAGCGCTCGCGCGCATCGAAGGAGGCGGCAGAGGAGGCGGAGTTACAGGCGATCACGAGCGCTTTGACGCCGTCGTCAACGAGGTCGTCCATGATGTCGAGCGCGAGGGAGCGCACCTCGGCGATCGGGCGTGGGCCATACGGGCAGTGCGCGGTATCCCCGACATAGTGGATGGATTCACCCGGAAGTTGGTCAATGACGGCGCGCGCTACCGTCAGGCCTCCGACGCCTGAGTCGAACATGCCGATGGGTGCAGCGCTCATACAGGTGAGCCTACGACCCGATCTCGCCCTCGCCCATAGCTAGCAGTAGTGAATCCTGCCACCAGGTCAAAAACGAGTAGACTTCCAAAAGCACCATGGTTTGGCGGGCTCGCGGGCTCTCTGTTACATAGTCCTCGTCGCGCGCGAGATACACCTCACGCAGCGCTTCGATGTCTTCTGGCTCAGATATGTCGAGCCGTTCGGCAATTAAAAGCCGGACATCGGTGAGGGCCGCGAGCACCTCCGGCTCACTGCCATAGGGTACGAGGACCCGTTCATCTTCCGACAGCAAGATCGCGTGCAGGTCGCGCAGGTGACGGGCCTTCGCATTGCGGATGCGGCGCTCCGAATCGAGCCGCAACTCTTCGGCGGCGTCTTCGTCCATGCTCATCGCCGGCAGCAACCGGTCGAGCGCGGGATCATCGCCGGCCTCTTCCTTCGTGTCGGCGACGTCGAAATCGAGCGCGGCGAGCACCTCGTCGTCCGAGTTCTTATCGGGCACGCCCTCCAGCGGTCGGCCAAGGATATCGCCGAGGTCTTCTACGGCCTTGGCGACCATGAGTCGGGCGGAGACGTCGGGCACCGAAATATAGCCCTGGGCCGCGCGGCTAAAACCCCTCACGGCGCCTGCCCGATCGTCGCCCACAGCCCGTAGATATGCATCGCTTCGCAATGCCGCGCCATGAGCTCACGATCTCCGGCCGCGACGATCGCACGTCCTTCGCGATGGACCTGCCACATGAGTTCCTCCGCGCGCGTGCGGCTGTAGCCGAAATGGCGCTGGAACACGTAGGTGACATAGCTGGTGAGGTTTACCGGATCATCCCACACGGTCACCTGCCAGGGCCGTGCAACATCGACGTCGGCATGGCTCAACTGCTCGGCAAGCGGGACCGAGCTGGCAGAAGCAAGTGGGCTGAACATCACCGCCATTGTGACACCGCTACCTTCGGCGGCGAGCCCTTATCGCCTGCAATCCGAGCCCGCCGGGTAGCCTTAAGGGCATGAGCCTACGGAGCAGTACCGCCTTACTGACGGACATGTACGAACTGACCATGATCGACGCGGCGCTCGCGTCGGGGCACGCGATGCGCCCGGCCGTCTTCGAACTCTTCGGTCGGCGCCTGCCCGCGGCTCGCAGATACGGCGTCGTCGCGGGAATCGCCCGCGTGCTCGATGCCGTCGAGGCCTTCCGCTTCAGCGACGATGAACTCACCTACCTACGCTCCCTCGACACGCTGAGCGACGAGACGATCGACTATCTCGCCTCCTACCGCTTCAGCGGCGATATCACCGGCTATGCCGAAGGCGAATGCTACTTCCCGGGCTCTCCCCTGCTGACCGTCACCGCCCCGTTCGCCGAGGGCGTCGTCCTCGAGACCGTCCTGCTGTCGATTCTCAACCACGACTGCGCGGTTGCGTCGGCGGCCTCCCGTATGACGAGCGCCGCCCACGGCCGGCCCTGCCTGGAAATGGGAGCGCGCCGCACCCACGAAGAAGGCGCGGTCGCCGCCGCCCGGGCCGCCGTCGTCGCGGGGTTTGCCGGCTCCTCGATCCTGGAGGCAGGCCGCTCCTATGGCATCCACACGATCGGCACCGCAGCTCACTCCTTCACCCTGCTCTACGACTCCGAGGACGAAGCCTTCGACGCCCAGATCGCCCGGCTCGGGACGGGAACGACTCTCCTCGTTGACACGTATGACACGCCCCGCGGCGTCGAGCGTGCCGTCGCTGCCGCCCGACGCGTCGGCGGCAAACTAGGGGCGGTCCGTCTCGATTCCGGCGACCTCATCGCGCAGGCCTTCACTGTGCGCCAGCAGCTCGATGACCTCGGAGCGCACGACACGAAGATCACCGTCACCTCGGACCTCGATGAGTACGCGATCGCCGCGCTCGGCGCGGCCCCGGTGGACTCCTATGGGGTCGGTACCAAGGTCGTCACCGGCTCCGGGCACCCGACCGCCGAACTCGTCTACAAGCTCGTCGCGCGCCAGGGCGACGATGGCCAGTGGGCGCCGGTGGCCAAAAAGTCGAGTTCAAAGACGAGCATCGGCGGACGTAAATTCGCGGGCCGGGTCGTCGCCGAGGGCCACGCCGCCGTCGAGCTCGTCGTCGCGACCAATGATGAGGACGCCGCGCTGAGGTACTTCGCCTCCCGCGGCGCGCGTCCGCTGCAGGTACCGCTCGTCACGAACGGCGAGATCAACGAGGAGCATCGCGGCGATGGGTCGCTCGAGGCGGCGCGTGAGCGTCACGAGGCTTCTCGAGCCGAACTCCCCTACCAGGCGTGGCGCCTGTCCGAGGGTGAGGTCGCGATCCCGACCGTCATGGAAGAGCTCTAAGACCGGCCGACGAACCACTTTCGCAGGCGCTCGATGCGCGCCTGAATCTGTGCCGTCGTGGCGCGGGCGACCTCGGGGCCGCCGCACAGCGAGCGCAACTCGGTGTGGATGACGCCATGCGGTTTGCCGCTGCGCCGTGACCAGGCCGCCACGAGGCTGGAAAGTTCCTTGCGGGCCGCCGCGCGCTTACGGTGATCGTCGATCCCGGAGTTTTCGGCACGGAGCTTTTCGGCCTCGCGATTGGCCTTTTGGGTCTTGAGCTGTTCGCTCTGCCGTGCCCGCAACAGGTCGCGAACCTGATCGGGTTCGAGCAGGCCGGGAAGCCCTAAGTACTCCTGCTCCTCGATCGATCCCACCGCGGCATTCGTACCGAATTCACCGCCGTCGAACAGCACGCGGTCGAACGTCGCATCCGCCCCGAGTGCCTCAAACTGGCTGAACAGATCATCGCTCGCCTTTTCGGTCGCGTTCGCGGCGTTGATGAACGCCTGCTCCTCGACGAAGTCGATGTCCGTATCCTCCGACGGGGCCCGGTCAAGCGCGTGATCGCGCTCTTCTTCCATCGAGCCCGCAAGCGCCAGCAGGTGCGGGACGGATGGGAGGAATACCGAGGCGGTCTCCCCGCGGCGGCGGGCGCGCACGAATCGACCGACCGCCTGGGCGAAGAACAGTGGCGTCGAGGTGGTCGTGGCGTAGACGCCGACGGCTAGGCGCGGGACGTCGACGCCTTCGGAGACCATGCGCACGGCGACCATCCAGCGCTCATCAGAATCGGAAAAGTCTTCGATCTTCTTACTCGCTCCACTGTCATCGGACAGCACGACGGTCGGGTACGTGCCGGTGATGTGGTGAAGCCGTTCGGCGTAGGCGCGGGCGGCGGCGTGGTCGGTCGCGATGACGAGGCCACCGGCATCCGGAACGGTCCGACGGACCTCGCTGAGGCGCTGGTCGGCGGCCTGCAACACGGCGGGAATCCATTGGCCGCGCGGGTCGAGCGCCGTGCGCAGGGCCTGGGCTGTCACGTCCTTCGTCGACTCGTCGGCGAGGTCGGTTTCCATGTCGACGCCGCTGCGGGTGCGCCAGCGCATCGTGCCGCGATAGGACAGGAAGATGACGGGCCGCACGACGCCATCGCGCAGCGCGTCGCCATAGCCATAGGAGTAGTCCGCGGCCGAGCGCCGGATGCCATCGCGGCCGCGCTCGTATGCGACGAACGGTATCGGGGAGGTATCGGAGCGGAACGGCGTACCCGTAAGAGAGAGCCGGTGAGAGGCCTGCTGGTAGGCCTCGCGGATACCATCGCCCCAGGACAGCGAGTCGCCGCCATGGTGAATCTCGTCGAGGATGACGAGGCTGGATCGCTCGGCCGCGAGCGCACGGTGTAGCGCGGGGCGGGACGCGACCTGCGCGTAGGTGACGGCCAGGCCATCGAATTGCAGGCCGAGCGCTCCTTGCGCGTTCGCGAACGCCGGGTCCAGGCTGATGCCGACGCGCGCGGCGGCGTCGGCCCACTGGGTTTTGAGGTGCTCCGTTGGGCACACGACGATGACGCGCCGGACTCGCCCGGCAGTCAACAACTCGGTGGCGACGCGCAGCGCGAACGTCGTCTTGCCCGCTCCAGGGGTAGCGACCGCGAGGAAATCTCGCGGGAGGCTTGCCAGGTATTTGTCGAGTGCCGCGACCTGCCACGCCCGCAAACTGGCCGCAGTCCCCCACGCCGCGCGTGCCGGATAGGCAGGCGGCAGATGTTCGGCAGCGAAAAGGGAGGCGGCGTTCGGATCGGGGCGGGACTCTGTGCGCCTCACGAATCCGACCCGGAGCCGCGGCCCCGGCCAAACGGCCATCGCGGACCGGACTTGGTCAACTCCGCGTGGATCTCCTTGCACTTGGGGCACACGGGATACTTCGACGGATCACGTCCAGGCACCCAGACCTTGCCACATAGCGCGACCACGGGCTTGCCTGAGACGGCAGCAGCGGTCACCTTGTCCTTGCGCACATAGTGGGCGAAACGATCGGCGTCGCCGTCATCGGTGCGCAGCTCCTCGCGCTCGAGCAGCGCCGTTTCAGACGCCCCTTCAGGCCCGCCCGGCCCCGTGGGGGCACTCGGGTCCTGATGCGGCGGAAGCGAGGAAAAGGTCTGCATGGCATCCACTATAAGCATGGGGACCGACACCCCCAACTTAGGTGGCGGTGTGCTGCAGTTCGACGCCCGTATCGACGCGCACGGAGATTCCGCGCTCGAAAAGCTGCTCAATCGTGGCCGAAATTGCGGCGCTCGGTTCGTCCGTCGGGACGCCGATACGCAGCCCGTTGTGATGAATATCGGGACCGGCGGCGACGAGTTCATCGGCGCCAAATTGGTCGAACTCCGCCATCGCGGTGAGCAGCTCATCGAGCGAGTGTCGCACCGGCACGATCCGCACGAACGTGTCGAAGTCCGCTCCGAGCGCGGCGCGGAGCTCACCGATTGCGTGCTCAGCCCGGTCGGTCGCGTATACCTCGACCATCGTGCGATCAGAGGTAAGGGACAGGCCGGCGAACACGTCTTCGCGTTCTCCGGCGATCTGCTCCGCAACATCAGCAACTCGGTTCAAACCGGGGGCACTTTCCCCGATAAAGACCCGATCCCCGCGTTCGTCGACCATGTTGAATCCCCGGGAGAGGTTCTCACTCGGCACCTTGGGAGCGCTGGCAGTGCTTTGCGCCCATGCAAGTCCTGCCGCGATCGCGGCCCCCGCAAAGATCGCGATCAGGATGCGGCCTGCGGTATTCATGTCTTAGACCGTTTGCCAGGGAAGCCGGTTCTCCCACGCGAAGCGGTAGAAGTCCTGCATTTCGAGCTTCGACGCCGCCGCCTCATCGATGAGGACCGTCGCATCGGGGTGATGCTGCAGGATGGTCGCGGGCCAGCGAGCAGACACCGGGCCTTCGATGAGCTCGGCGATCGCTTCGGCCTTGCCTTCGCCCGTGGCGACGAGCGCGACCTTGCGAGCCTCCATGATCGTGCCGAGGCCCTGCGTGAGGCAGTGCGTGGGAACGCGCGAGATATCGCCGCCGAAGAAGCGAGCGTTATCCTCGCGGGTCTGCGGGGTGAGGGTCTCGACGTGGGTGCCCTGGGTGAAGGAGGAGCCGGGCTCGTTGAACGCGATGTGGCCATCGGTTCCGATGCCAAGGATCTGGAAGTCGACGCCACCGGCGTCGGCGATCATCGCATCGTATTCGTCGCCTGCGCTTTGCAGGTCCTCGCTGTTACCGTTCGGCGCGTGCACGCGGCCCTCGGCGAAGTCGACCTGCGATTCGATGTCGCGGTTGATGACGTTGCGGTACAGCTCCGGGTGGTCGGCGGGAAGGCCGACATATTCGTCGAGCTGGAAGCCCCACGCGTCCTTAAAGCTCACGCGTCCTTCACGGTAGGCCTTGATGAGTTCCCGGTAGATGCCGAGCGGCGAGGAGCCGGTCGCGAAACCGAGCACGGCGTTCGGCTTTTCGTTAACCAGGTCGACAATCGACTCGGCGACAAGAGCGGCAATGGTATCGCCGTCGGGCTGGATGATGACTCGCATGACTTACCTTCCATGGGGGAACGAACCAGATCTATCGTAGGCCTTTAATGGTGCGCTCCGCCGGGACCATGGGCCGCGAATCGCCCGTAAAACGCCGCCAGGGAGGCTCGATATGACATCGAGCCTCCCTGGAAAACGCGAAGGAGTTACTTAGCGACAGCCTTCTTCAGTGCCGAGCCGGCGGTGAGCTTCACGCGGTAGCCAGCAGGGATCTCGATGGGCTCCTTGGTCTGCGGGTTGCGGCCCGAGCGGGCGGGGCGATCCACGCGCTCGACGGTCAGCAGGCCGGTGATCTTGACGGCCTCACCCTTGGAGACGGAGTCGATCAGGACATCCTGGAAAGCGGACAGGGCAGCGTTCGCCTGGGCCTTGGACAGGCCGGCGCGCTCGGCGATCTCAGCAACAAGCTCAGTACGGTTGACGGACATAACATCCCTCTCGTGTGCGGTTTCGACACCCGGATTGGTGCCGCTGCAAGGGACTTTACGCGGGAATCCGGGCATTTGTCGCGTTGAAACACGCAAAGCGCGCCGAAATTCCAGGAATTTACCGTTTCGCGTTCACTTCAGTCACACCAGACACAGCTGTTTCGCGGTTTTTCGCGGTTATCGCATTCGGCCGGAGCGTCGCCACTCTTCGCGATCGTCGCGAATCGGGCGCGGGCGCACCTGCGGAATCGAGCCCGAGGGCGGGTTACCGATCCCCTGCTGATCACCGACGAGCTGATCGGGCGTACGCACGAGGTGCATCGCTGCATCGAGGCGAACCAGTGCTTCGAGCATTAACTCGCAGGCTTCGACCATGCCCGGGGTCGCGACGAACTCGCCATCCTCGCCCACGCCCCAGGTGACCTCGCGGCCTTCCCAGCGGTGCGCCTCGCGGCCCGCGAAGGGCACGATGACGTTTTCCCGGGTGACGAACATGTGCAGGGAATTGAGCACGTCGTTGAGGGCTTCGAGCGCGCGCAGGCCACCGGTCATGGAGGCGCCATAGGAGACGATTGCGGCGGGCTTGAAGGCCCACTCTTGGGCGAGGTGGTCGATGGCGTTCTTCAGCCGCCCGGAATATCCCCGGTTGTATTCGGGGCTCACGAACACGAAGGCATCGAAGCTCGTGATGCGCGCCGACCACGCTCTGGTCGACTCGTGCTCATAGTGGGCGTACCGCGGCAGGTACGGTTCGTCGAAGAAGGGCAGGTCAACATCGCGGATCCGGATGATCTCCACATCGAAGGCGCGCACCCTCCGGGCGCATTCGGCGACCCAATCGGCGATTGGGCCACCCGTTTTCAGCGGTGAGGTCGAGGCATCGATGACTGCGAGTCGAATCATGCCTTGAGTCTATGCGAGGGCCAGCTCGTCGCGACGGGCCTTAGTTCCTGGCTTGCGACGCATGAGGATGCCGTGGCGGGGCGCTACGAGCCAGGCGATAAGGAAGAATGCCGTCGCCACGAGGACGATCATGGCGCCGGTCGGAAGGTCGAGCGACCAGGACAGGTAGACGCCGATGAACGAGGACACCATGCCGACAACGGGCGCGAGGATCATCATCGTCGTCACGCGTTCGGTCAGCAGCCGCGCGACCGCAGCGGGCGTCACGAGGAGCGCGAGGACGAGGATATTACCGATCGTTTGAACCGCGATAACGACGGAGATGGCGACCAGCACGTAGAGCAGTAGGTCGAGCGCGAACACAGGCACGCCGAGCGCTGCCGCAGACTCGCGGTCGACCGAGGCGGTGACGATCTCCTTATGGAGCGCCAGCACGATTGCGACCACCACGACCGCGGCGATCGCGACCGTAATGATGTCGGAGTCGCTCACGCCCGTGAGCGATCCGAACAGGAACTGTTGCAGGCTGCCGGAATACCCGGGCGAGGTCGACAAAATGACGATACCCAGCGCGAAGGCGCCCGCGAAAAAGACACCGATGATGCTGTCTTCTTTTACGCGCCTGCCCTGTGCCACGATGGCGACGAGGATCGCGGTCGTGATGCCGGCGAGGGCGCCGCCGAGAATGAGGGAGCCCTGCAAGACGAACGCGATCGCAAGGCCCGGGAAGACCGCGTGGGCGACGGCGTCGCCGATGAATGCCATTCCGCGCAGGACGACGTGGGTACCGACGACTCCGGCGACGAGCGAGGACAGCAGGGCCACGATGAGCGCCTTCGGCAAGAAGGCGAGCATCGGGTTGAACAGGTCGGAGAAGAACTCGAGCGGGCTCAGCACGCCGCTCCCACCTCCTCATGGTGCAATCCGAGCGAGGCGAGCAGCGGCGAGGCCGCCGAAATCCCGAACGTGCGCATCCAGATCTCCGGGTCGCGCAATTCGGCGGGCGTCCCGTGGGCAACGATGGTGCCGGCGACCATGGCGATCGAATCGCACGTGACCATCGCAGCGGGCAGGTCGTGCGTCGTCATGATGATCGTCGTGCCATCGGCCGCGAGCGATGCGAAGACGGCGGTGAGCAGTTCCTGCGTCGGCATATCGAGGCCGGTGAAGGGCTCGTCGAGCAGCAGGAGGCTCGGGCGAATCGACAGGGCCCGCGCGATCATGACGCGCTGGCGCTGTCCGCCCGATAGCTCCCCGATCGGACGTTCGGCGAGATCACTCAGCTCGACGCGGCGCAGCGATTCGGCAACGGCGCGATGGTCTTCGAGGCCGGCCTGGCGCAGCCAGCCGATGCGGCGCACGCGTCCGGAACGGACCATGGTCTCCACGCTGATCGGATAGTCCCAGGCGACCTCGTGGCGCTGCGGCACATAGCCGATGCCGCCATCACACGTGACGGTGCCACGCGCCGGGATGAGTCCCATGATGGAACGCAGCAGCGTCGTCTTGCCCGCGCCGTTCGGTCCGACAACGCCGAGGATCTGGCCGCGTTCGACACGCAGCGAAACGTCGGACAGGACCTGGCGCCCGCCGAGTGAGACGGCGAGGGAGTCGATCGAGAGCGCGCTCACTCATTCACCTGCGCTTTCAGTTTGCGGGTGCGCATCGTGAAGAAGGCGGCCAGGGCGCCAAGGACGAGTAGGCTACCACCGGCGGCCAGGACGATCGGCAGTGCCGAGGACGACGACTTTTCTTCGGGGGCCGCTGCCTCGGAGGGGGCTGCGCTCGACTCGGCGGGCGCGGCGCTGCTCTCTTCAGCGGGCGCGGACGATGCTTCGGAAGTCGCGGTGCGGGCCTCATCGGCATTGGCGGCGTCTCCGACGGCAAAGCGCAGCGTGCCATCCGCGCGGACCTCTTTACCGTCGCGCGTGGTCGTCTTGATCGTGAAGTCGACGAGGTGGACGCCGGGCTCGGTAAAGACCCAGTTCGCGTGGGTGTGCGTATTTGTGTTGACCCAGAAGTCCTGGCCCGGCTTTCCTGTGCTCGACCAGAGCTGCGTCGGGGGTGCGTCGAACGTGCCGGACTCGACGAACAGGTGGACCTCGCCGGGGCCGGTGTGGCCGCGGTATGTCATCGTGACGCCGCGGTCGATCATGTCGACGATTGCCGGATCCTGCGTGTTCCAGCCGAGCCAGATGACGTCCTGGTTCTGGGTCTGGGGCACGACATGAACCTTCGTGCCCGCGGGAATGCCCAAGAACTCGTAGCGCGGGTCTTCGGGCAGCTCAGTGATCGCCTTGTCGTTAACCCGCAGGACGGCGGAGTCAAGGGTTCGCCATACGGGCGGGGAGACGCTGTCATCGCGCACCGCGGCCTGCATCGCGCCGTCGATGAGCTTCGGGCCCATGTCAACGTGGCCGGTGGCGATCTCGGCCGGCTCGTTCGAGACCTTCTCGTTCGCGTCGACCTTTTGCTCCAGCGCGGGATCGGACGGCGGCGGTTCGGTCGCCGCCTGGGCGCTCGTTGCTCCGATGAGGGTGACCATGGCGATGGCGAGCCAGGCACGCTTGAAAGCAGACGTCATGATGTGAGGCATTCCTTGAGTTGTTGAGCGTTGTACCGCATGAGATCGAGGTAGGTCGAGACCTCGGGAGTGAACGTGTCGGACAGGATAGGGCACACCTGCACCCCGGCGTCCTTGGCCACGGCAGCGAGCGTCGAGGACCGTGCGATGAGGCCGGCTTCTAAGAATACGGCCGGGACTTTGAGCGTCTCGATTGTCCTCGCGAGTTTGCGACGTTGCACGATCGACGGTTCGGTCGCCGGGTTCGGAGTCACGAAGCCCGCAACTTTGAGCCCGTAGGCCTTGGCGAGGTAACCAAAGGCGTCGTGGGTCGTGATGAGGTAGCGCCGCTCGGGCGGAATCGAGGCGATCGTCGCCGTCATCTCGGCATCGAGCGCATCGAGCTTGTCGAGATAGGCCTGCGCGTTCGCGTAGTACACGGACCGGCCGTCGGGGTCCTTATCGGACAGAGTGTCGCGGATGACCTTGACGTAGGCCTTGACGTTGCGCACGTCATGCCACAGGTGCGGGTCGATCTCGCCGTGCACGTGCGCGCCGAGGACGGCCTGCGGCAGCTGGTAGATCTGATCGCCGGGCGATCCGAGGAATCGGAAATGTGGCCCGCCGGGGATTTCGGTTAGGGCCTTGGCCGGGACCGAAATCACCGTCGATTCGGGTTCGAATCGCTTTTGGGTGTACTCGCCGCCACCGGAGATGTCGGCGAAGATGTACATCTCGCCGGTATCGACGTCGGCCGTGATATCGGCGTGGCCGGAATCGAGGACGGTAGAGTTCTCGTGACCAGGAACGGTATTTGGGTCAACGCCTACTGCGAAGGTCACGGTCTCATCCGGGATCTCGTATGGCCGTGCGCCGGAGCGCACGGTGAGTTCGGCGCCATAGGTCACCCGATAGATTCCGGGCTGCGTGAACACCCACGACATGTGGGTGTGAGCATCCAGCGGCAGAGCGAATGTCGAGGCCGCATACCCGTCGCCCGCGTTAAAGCCCTTCGAGGAGTCAGCAACGATGCGCGGCTTACCGAACGTTTCGGTGAGATAGGCATACATCGTGCCCGGCCCCTCGACGTTGCGGACCTGCAGGCGAACTTCGCTGGCCCGATCGGCACCCTTGTCGGTGCCCTTGCCGCGCACGCGTAGGCCGAGCCAGATGGTATCGAGGCTGACGTGTTCGACCAGCGGAATGACTTCCGCGCCGTGCCGCGTCGCTGCCTCGGCCAGCGAAATATTGGGTACGCCCGAGCGCAGGTTTGCATCGAGCGTCTTAATGACGGAGTGCTGCTCCAGCATTAAGTAGTTGGAGAATGCGACATCGGCGTAGACGACATCGCGAACAGACCGCAGAGTCGGCTCGTAGGAGTGCGGGTCGGCACCATCGGGGACGATCGAGGATGCCGCAACGCGCGCTCCCCCGACGTTGGTGACAAGGTCACGCAAGATCCCCGTCGTGGTGACGACCCGCAGCGGTGCCTCGCTCGTCGCCGTCGCAGCCTTATGCGCGGGGGCACAGCCCGAGAGCCCTAAGGCAACGGCGGCAACGACGGCGACGAGACGAGTTCGCATCTATGGACTCCTAGGCGGTGCGGCGACGCAGAGCGAGCATGCCAAGGCCGCCCAGGAAGAGCACGCCGGCAGCGGACAGGCTGGTGCCGAGGGAATCAACACCGGTGGTCGGCAGGGTGTTCTTGCCACCGACGCGAGCGCCCGCGGGCAGCTTCGCGATCTGTTCGGGGGTCAGGACGCAGTCCTTACCGTCCGGGGTCTTGCCGACCCATTCCTTGATGGTCTTGGTGCCACCAGCGATCGGCTTCGCGCCACCAACAGCGAAGTGCAGGACGGTATCCGCGCTGACCTTGGCGCCCGAGGTGAGCGTCGCGGTCTGCTTGATGTTGACCTGGTAGTTACCGGGAGCGGTAAAGACCCAGTTCGGGTGCGCGTGCGTGTTCGCAGGCACGTCGTAGCTGCGCGGACCACCGACATTGTCGAAGACACGCTGACCGACGCCGGAACCGAAACCGCCCGAGTTGAACACGGCCAGCTTGCCCGGACCGGTCACGCCGGTGAGCGTCCAGGTAACGGCGCCCTTGGTGCCGTTCACGACGGACGGGTGCATGGTGTTCTGGCCAAGCCACGGTACGCCAGCGACCTGGGTCGAACCAATAACCCAGACGTCAGAGCCCGGCTTGGCAACAAAGCTCAGCGCATCCGGCGCGGACTGCTTCGCAGCGTCACCCAGCTGGAAGACGAGCGAGGACGGCGCCACCCACGACGCGGGCTGGCTGCGGTCATCCTTCAGCGAGGCGACGAGCTTGCCGCCCTCGAGCTTAACGCCCAGATCGAAGTGCCCGGAAGTCGCGACCTTAGCGGCCTGCTTCACTTCGCGCGTGATCTCGGTCGGGATGCACTGTTCAGCGGTCGGACTCGGCGCGGGGGCCGGTGCGCTCGGAGCCGGAGCTGTGGTCGGCTGCGGGGCAGTCGTCGGCTTCGGTGCGCTGGTGGGCGCGGTCGTCGGCGCCGTGGTCGGTTCCGTCGTGGGCTCGGTGGTCGGTTCCGTCGTCGGCGCCGTGGTCGGTTCCGTCGTGGGCTCGGTGGTCGGTTCCGTCGTCGGCGCCGTGGTGGGTTCCGTCGTCGGCGCCGTGGTGGGTTCCGTCGTCGGCGCCGTGGTCGGTTCCGTCGTCGGCGCCGTGGTCGGTTCCGTCGTCGGCGCCGTGGTCGGTTCCGTCGTCGGCGCCGTGGTGGGTTCCGTCGTCGGCGCCGTGGTCGGCTCGCCCACCTGGAAAGTGTAGGTCGCCGTGTTCGACTTCTTCAGCACGCCGGCCTTGGTCTTACCCGAGGCCTGGACCGTGAAAGTGTAGGTGCCGGCCTTTTCGAAAACCCAGTTGGCGTGGGTGTGAGCAGGATACCCCTGGTTGATAACCACGCCGGACTTCAGCTCGTAGCCGCCGTCCTTCAGCAGGGAGGTAATGCCAGTCATCCCGGAGCTGAACAGGTGCACCTTGCCGGGCCCGGAAACCTTAGTCAGGGCGATGTCGATGGCGTGGAAGCCCGCCGCGTCACCCTGCACACCCAACGTGTCCCAGCCGGGCCACAGGAGTTTCGGATCCTGGGTCATCGGGAGCAGGTAGCCACGCGGAGCTCCCGGCGCATTGGCCGGGATACTCTCGTTGAGTGCTTCTTCCTTGACCTTGAGCAGGACGGATTCGGGAGTGCGAATGACGTGCGCCCCCGTGACATCTTCCTTGAGGTTCAGGACGAGTTCCCCGTCCTTGGCCTGGACATTGAAGGCGTCCACGTGACCGTGATCAAGCGTGAGACTGGGCGCGGCTGTGGCAACGGGCGAAACCGCTGCAACCGCAAGCGCGACGACTGCGAGCAGTGCCGCTCGCCCTCGTCGCAGGGTGTTTACAGACATGGCGAGAGCTCCTTGGAGTCGAGAGATAAGACGCCCCGAGATTATCCTTATTGGTTCTGGTTATCAACTTTGACAAGGGGGCTGCTCGTCACATCTTTCGAGCTTTTCTCGCTGGGTAGGGCGCGCCTCAACGTGGATCGTCCATGCGACCACCGGCCGTGTTTCAGGCGGAAATCGGGTTAGGGGACGCGGTAGGTCCACTCTTCGGAGAGGAACTTCGTCTTGACGAGTTCCTCAGCCTTCGCGATCTCTTCGGGCCGATAGTCAGAACGGACCGTGTCGTAGCGGCCTTCAAAGTGCTTGATGAAAGCGTCGATAATGTCCTCGCGCGCCATGCCGGTCTGAGACCGCATGGGGTCGACCCGCTTATTGGCCGAGCGCGTGCCCTTATCACTGAGCTTTTCGCGCCCGATACGAAGGACATCGAGCATCTTGTTGGCGTCGATGTCGTAGGCCATCGTCACGTGGTGCAAGACGACGCCGTTGGCGAACCGTTTTTGGGCCGCTCCCCCGATTTTGCCGACTTCGGAGGCGATGTCGTTGAGCGGGACATAGTGGGCGTTGATGCCGACGTCCGCGAGCGCCCCCATGACCCAGTCGTCGAGGTAGGAGTAGGACCGTTCGAACGACAGCCCTTCGACGAGGGAGGTGGGCACGATGAGCGAGTACGTGATGCAGTTGCCGGCCTCCATAAACATGGCGCCGCCGCCCGAGATACGGCGGACGAGCATGATGTCGTGGGCTGCGAGGCCCTCGGGGTCGATCTCGTTCTTCACGGACTGGAACGAACCGATGACGACGAGCGGGGCATCCCATTCCCAAATCCGCATGATCGGACCGCGCCGACCGGCGGCGATTTCGCCCGGCAGCACCTGGTCCAGCGCGACGTGCATTGCGGGGTGCATCGCGGGACCGTGGATGACCTCGAACGTGTGGTCATACCATCCGGTCGCCTGGCCCAGGGCCCGACGCACTGCGATCGCGACGGCCTCGGTCGAGAACCCGATCATGGCGATCTCGCCATTGAGTTCCCGGTCCATGCGGGTCTTGAGCTCTTCGACACTCGAGGATGCCGACATCCCGGTCAATGCGGCGTTCAGGTCTTCGAGTGCCGTATCCGGCTCGAGGAAGAAATCGCCCGAAATATTGACGTTGGCGAGCCGATCATTCTCAATGTCGCAATCGACCGCTACGAGTTTGCCGCCTCGGACTTTGAATTCGCCACGCATAGCGCCAGTCTATCGACGGCGCCTCAGTTTCTCTTGTCGCTAGGCGATCTTTAACATCCAATTGTGCGGATCTTCGGCCTCTCCCGACTGGATCGACGTCAGTCGCTCATAGATCCGTTCGGTGACTGGGCCGCTGGGGATCTGGAGCTCGAAGTCATCGGATGCCAACCGGCCGATCGGTGTGACGACAGCGGCCGTTCCGCACGCAAAGATTTCGCTGACTTCTCCCGCAGAGATGTCGCGTACGAGTTCGGCGAGCGGGATCGTGCGCTGCTCGACCTCGACGCCCTCCTCAGAAAGAATCGTGATGATCGCCGAGCGGGTGCCGCCTTCAAGGATCGTTCCCGTGAGCACCGGCGTGGCGACATGGCCATCGCGGTAGACAACGAAGACGTTCATGCCGCCGAGCTCTTCGAGGTTTTCCTGCGTGCGTGCATCAAGGAAGCACACCTGGTCGAAGCCCTTGTCGGCTGCCTGCTGCTGCGGCATGAGCGAGGACGCGTAGTTACCGGCCGTCTTGGCGTCGCCCGTACCACCAGGGCCGGACCGGTGGTATTCCTTGGTCACCCAAATCGAGACCGGGGTGAACCCATTGGCGAAATATGCGCCGACGGGCGACGCAATCACGAAGTACTCGAACCGGTGGCTGGGACGCACGCCGAGGAACGGTTCGGACGCGAACATGAACGGGCGCAGGTACAGCGCGCCGGGCAGTTGCGGGACGTAGGCGGCATCCTGGCGAACGAGGTCGACAAGCGAGCCGAGGAAGGTCTCGACGGGCAGTTCGGGCATCGCCATCCGGCGTGCCGAGGCGTTAAACCGTGCCGCGTTGAACTGCGGGCGGAAGGTCCATAGGCTGCCGTCGGCGTGCCGATACGCTTTGAGTCCTTCGAAGATTTCCTGGCCATAGTGCAGGATCGCCGCGGCAGGCGACAGCTCGATGGGGCCGTAGGGCTCAATACGACGCTCGCCCCAGCCCTCGCCGACCGTCCAGGTGACGTGGGCCATGTGGTCGGAAAAGATCGTTCCGAAATGCAGGTCCGCGAGAATCTGGGAGATCTCCTCGTCGCTGCGGCGCTTGGTGTCGCCGGTAAGCGTGAACTCCCCCGCAACGTCGTCGGTGGTCAGCGCAATCGCGCTCGCCGCGGCTTCTAACTCGGTTCGCCCGCTTCTCATCGTCGTGTTGTCCTTCCACTGCATGTCATAGGAAACCTTACGCGTCAGGCGCGCTGCTCGGCAGCGACATCCGCCTGGCGATCCCACGCGGTTGTCGGCAGCGCCGCCGGGAGCGTGTCACAGGCCGCCGGATCAAAGACCGGCTCGATAGCCCCGGCGCGCCGCTGCGTTTCGAAATCGCGCAGCGCGGCGACGGCCCACGGCGCGAGGACGACGAGAGCGACAAGGTTTGTCACCGTCATGATCGCCATGGCGATATCGACCGTGTTCCACACGAGGTTTAGCGTGACGAGCGCTCCCAGCACGACGGATGCGATCGAAACGGCTCGCACCGCCCACATGCCGGCCTTGGACTTCGTCACGAAGTACATGTTGACCTCGGAGTAGACGTAGGCGGCGATGATCGAGGAGAACGCGAGCACGAAGATCATGATCGCCATCGGGACCGCGGTCCACGACCCGAGCGCGTGGCCGACGGCCATCGTCGTCAGCGTCGCCGGGTTCGCGCCCTCGGCTCCCCACACCTCCGGGCCCGCGACGAGGATGACGAACGCCGTGGCCGTACACACGATGATCGTGTCGACGAAAACCCCGAGCGACTGAATGAGGCCCTGGCGCACCGGGTGCGTCACGGTCGCGGTCCCCGCGGCGTTCGGTGCAGTCCCCTGCCCCGCCTCATTCGAGAACAGACCACGCTTAGTGCCGTTGATGATCGCGGCAAGCAGGCCGCCCCCAAGGCCACCGACGAGCGGCTCCGGCGAGAATGCCGAAGACAGGATCATGCCGATAATGCGCGGGAACTCGGTGATGTTCAGCGCGACGATGACAAACGCCATCGCGACATAGATGAGGGCCATGACCGGCGCCATGATCTCGGTGACGCGGGCGACCGAACGAATGCCGCCGATGATGACCGGCGCGGCGAAGGCGAACAGCAGCGCGGCCGTGATCTCAGGCTTCGTGCCGGCCGCGGCCATCGTCTCGGCGATGGCGTTGGACTGCACCGTCGTAATGACGAACGCACACGTCACGACCGTGATGACCACGAAGACTGCCCCCAGGACCGGGGAGCGCATCCCCAGCTGCATGTAGTAGGCCGGTCCCCCGCGGAACGTTCCGTCGCCAGCGCGGACCTTGAAGATCTGGGCGAGGGTCGCTTCGAAGAACGCGGTCGCCATCCCTACCAGGGCAACGATCCACATCCAGAAGATCGCGCCCGGACCACCCATGAGCAGCGCCGCCGCGACACCAAACACGTTGCCGACGCCGACGCGCGCCGCAAGCGAGATACAAAAAGCCTGGAAGGACGA
This sequence comes from Bowdeniella nasicola, assembly GCF_001907295.1. Taxonomy (GTDB): domain Bacteria; phylum Actinomycetota; class Actinomycetes; order Actinomycetales; family Actinomycetaceae; genus Bowdeniella; species Bowdeniella nasicola. Next base: position 3,449 of record NZ_MQVR01000018.1, on the reverse strand, counting down.
AATCCCGCCGCGAGCGCCGCCGCGCGAATGCAGGACGACCTGGGCCATGTGCCGAAACAGCCGGAGCTGGACCGCCCGCGAGCGCCAGGTGAGGTACAGGCCTACTCCCAGGAGGATCCAGATGGTGGCATACAGCGTGATCGCATCGGCTACGGCCAAAATGGCAGCGGAAAGGGCGTGCACGTTTCACTCCAATTAACGCGGCTTTTCTGGTGGTTGTATCGTGGCACCCACGCGTCGATGATGCCCGGGGCGTCCAGCCATTGAATGCTCCGGCCTGCTCAGGCACGAACACGTAGACTGCCCGTCACACGCATGGAAGGGACTTGTCATGGCTAGGCCGCTGCGCTCACGAACATCGACCCACGGGCGAAACATGGCGGGAGCCCGCGCCCTATGGCGCGCGACCGGAATGGGAGACGACGATTTCGGCAAGCCGATCATCGCGATCGCGAACTCCTTTACCCAGTTCGTCCCCGGCCACGTCCACTTAAAGGACATGGGTCAGCTCGTCGCGGCCTCCGTCGCGGAGGCGGGCGGCGTCGCGAAGGAGTTCAACACCATCGCGGTCGACGACGGGATCGCCATGGGCCACGCCGGCATGCTCTACTCGCTGCCCAGCCGCGAGATCATCGCCGACGCCGTCGAGTACATGGCCAACGCGCACTGCGCCGACGCCCTCGTATGCATCTCGAACTGCGACAAGATCACGCCCGGCATGCTGCTTGCCGCGCTGCGCCTGAACATCCCCGTTGTCTTTGTTTCCGGCGGCCCAATGGAAGCCGGTAAGAATATCCCGGCCGAGGCGATCGTCGGCGGTTCCGAAACGGGCCACGGCAACCTCGTGACCGTCATGAATGCCACGGCCGACGATGAGGTCTCCGATGAGACCCTCACGGAAATGGAGCGGCTCGCCTGCCCGACGTGTGGCTCGTGTTCGGGCATGTTCACCGCGAACTCGATGAACTGCCTGACCGAAGCGCTCGGGCTAGCGCTGCCTGGCAACGGTTCGACGCTCGCGACGCATGCGGCCCGCAAGGCCCTGTTCGAGCAGGCCGGTCGCACGATCATGGACATCACCCGCGCATACTACGAGGAGGAGGACGATTCCGTCCTGCCGCGCGCGATCGCGACGAAGGACGCCTTCCACAACGCGATGGCACTCGATATGGCGATGGGCGGCTCGACGAACACCGTCTTGCACCTGCTCGCCGCGGCAATCGAGGGCGAGGTCGAATTCGACCTGGCCGATATCGCCCACCTCGGCGATACCGTGCCGTGCCTGTCGAAGGTCGCGCCGAACCACAACGACTACCACATGGAAGACGTCCACCGGGCCGGCGGCATCCCCGCCCTGCTCGGTGAACTCGACCGCGGCGGCTTCCTGCGCCACACCGTCCGCTCGGTGCACTCGGCCGACCTCACCTCCTGGCTGGCCGACTGGGATATCCGCGGCGGCAGCGCCACCGAAACCGCGCTCGGGCTCTTTTCGGCCGCGCCCGGCAACGTCCGTACCGTCGAGCCGTTCTCGACGACCAACCGCTGGGCAAGCCTCGATACCGATGCGGCCGGCGGCTGCATCCGCGACATCGAGCACGCCTATACCGCGAACGGGGGCCTGACCGTCCTGCGTGGCAACCTCGCACCCGACGGCGCGATCATCAAGGCCGCCGGCATCGACCCCGACCTCTTCCACTTCGAAGGCGAGGCCATCGTCGTCGAATCCCAGGACGAGGCGATCGAAAAGATCCTCAACAAGACCGTGCGCGAAGGCCACGTCGTCGTCATCCGCTACGAGGGCCCCGCGGGCGGCCCCGGCATGCAGGAGATGCTCTACCCGACGTCGTTTTTGAAGGGCCGCGGCCTCGGCAAGAAGTGCGCACTCATCACCGACGGACGCTTTTCCGGCGGCACGTCCGGCATCTCGGTCGGCCACGTCTCCCCCGAAGCGGCCGCGGGCGGCCTCATTGCCCTGATCCGCGACGGCGACCGCATCACGATCGACGTGACCGAGGGCCTGCTCGAGCTCAACGTCGACGAGGCCGAACTCGCCGCGCGGCGGCAGGCAGAAGAAGAGCGGGAGACCCCGTACACGCCCGCAACCCGCGAGCGCCACGTCTCCCCCGCCCTACAGCTGTATGCCGCGTGCGCGACGAGCGCGTCAACCGGCGCCGCGCGCGACGTCAGCCGCGTGCTCCGTCGCCGCTAAAGCACCGACAGGACGTCGTCGCCGACGCCCGTCGTCGTGACGCGATAGGGATCGCCCGCCGCGGCGGCCTCGGCACGCATCGTCATGTGCGCGCTGATCGCGCGCTGGACGTCCTCGGCGGCCTCGGCCTGTCCGACGTACCGCAGCAGGAGCACGGTCGAGGCGATCGCCGCGATCGGATCGGCGACGTTCTCCCCCGCGATATCGGGCGCCGACCCGTGGACGGGTTCGAACATCGAGGGCGCGGCCCCATCCGGGTTGAGGTTCGCGCTCGCCGCGAGCCCCACGCCCCCGGTGATCGCTCCGGCCTCGTCGGTGATGATGTCGCCGAACAGGTTGTCGGTGACGATGACATCGAAACGCGACGGCTCCGTCACGAGGAAGATCGTCGCGGCATCGATATGCAGATAGTCGGTGGTCACCTCGGGGTATTCGGCGCCGATCTCCTCGACGGTGCGGCGCCACAGGTGGCCGGCATGCACGAGCACGTTATGCTTATGGACGAGCGTGACGTGCTTGTGCTCGCGGGTCATCGCCAGTTCGAAGGCGTAGCGCACCAGGCGGCGCACGCCGAACGCCGTGTTGACCGACACTTCGGTCGCTATCTCGTGTTCGGTTCCGACGCGCACCGCGCCGCCGTTGCCGCAGTAGAGACCTTCGGTTCCCTCGCGCACGACGACGAAGTCAATCTCGTCAGGGTTTGCCAGCGGGCTCGGGACGCCCGGGTACAGGATCGAGGGCCGCAGGTTGACGTAGTGATCGAGGCTGAAGCGCAGCCTTAGGAGTAGCTCACGTTCGAGGATGCCCGACGGCACGCTCGGGTCCCCGATCGCGCCCAGCAGGATCGCATCGTGGTCGCGCAGGGCGTCGATATCCGCGTCGGTCAGCGTCTCGCCAGTTTTGTGCCAGCGCCGCGCGCCGAGGTCGTACTCCGTCTCCGTCAGCGTAATCACGCGGCTACCGAGGACCTTCCGAAGCACGCGGAGCGCCTGCTCGGTGACCTCCGGACCAATCCCGTCGCCGCCAATTACTGCCAGATTCAACTCAGCCATAGCCCTACGCTAGCGGCCCTGCTTCGTGGGCGGTGTGTCCGTTCTCCTAGTAAAAACGCAGGCAATTTCCGTTGAGAGTTGGAATGATGATTTAAGCGGCTCTTCACAATCGAGGGTGTAGTCGGGGTTTGAATCCGCCGGCCTCGAGGAGGCTGCGGGCGATGTAGTGGGTCAGGTTCCGGAAGCCC
>NZ_MQVR01000179.1 GCF_001907295.1 Bowdeniella nasicola | reverse complement strand
GGCTGGGCAGGACATTGAAGAAGTGGCAAAAGACGATCCTGGCGTACTTCGATACCGGCGGTGCCAGTAACGGTGGCACCGAGGCGGTCAACGGGCTCATCGAGCTGGGCCGTCGGATCGCTCGCGGATTCCGCAACCTCGAGAACTACCGACTCCGCATGCTCCTCATCGGTGGGGGCCTGGACGCATCAACCCACACTCAACTCTGAAGAGCCGCTAACCGGCTGCACCCCTGCCGAGGTGTCGACGTTCGATGCCGACGAGCTCACCTCCGTCGTACGCAAAGTCTTAACCGAGCGCTGGCACGTCTATATGGAGGGACGAGCGCCGAAGCTGCACAGCATCGGCGCGGAGGTCGGTGTGGCGTTCGCGGATGCCGAGGACCTGCGGGCGCGCGGGGCGCGCGACCGGAACCGCCCCAGCGATATCAAGGTGGACTTTATCCGGACCGGCCAGGAGGTCCGCCGCGGAGGCGTCATCGAAATCCGCGGCACCGAGGACGTTACGCTTGACCGCGAAGAGATGTCGTCGGTCGTCTATCTCGCGCGCTTCGGTAAGCGAGATGGGTCGTGGGTCTTGCTCTCGCTGCACGGCGAGCATCGTTTTGACCACCCCACGACCGCGACTTACCTCAACCCACCAGGCTAAATTCGATATCGAATTTTATTTAATCAACGGGCCACGAAAAAACTCTGTCGACGCCTGTGCCTTACATCTGCTTACAAGGCTGGCCTTTTGAGTCTTTCTGTGCGATTTTGGGCCGCCCTGTAAGCGGCTCTTCCGGTTTCAGAGTGCGTGACGCGGTCTCTGACTGCCGGGTGTTGGTGATGAATGAGGGGCGGGCCTTGGGTGAAGATAGAAGTTCCT
>NZ_MQVR01000178.1 GCF_001907295.1 Bowdeniella nasicola | reverse complement strand
CCTCACTGTACTTCGATGGCATGCTCATCATCCTTTCAGTATCGATCTTCAGATCGAGACAGTCTTGGACTCAAGCAAACCGACAGCAGACCCAAAGACCTCGCCGAGGGGCGACGGATCGCCGAGAAGGTCGTCAACACGTTCCACACCTGCCAGATCCCCGAGGTCGCACGTCTCGGCCGCACCCTGCGCCGCTGGAAGTCCGCGTTCCTGGCCTACTTCACGACCGGGCGCTCATCCAACGGCGGCACCGAGGGCGTGAACGGCATCATCGAGCTCCACCGCCGCCTCGCCCGCGGCTACCGCAACCAGCACAACTACCGCCTCCGCATGCTCCTCGCCGCCGACGGACTCACCCCATGACCCCCACCAGATGTCCGAAGAGCCCCTTTGCCGCTTGCTCCGACGGGGCCGTGTAGACAGGTTTGAGGGAACGGACGATCGCGTCGCGGTGTTGCCGCCCGGCGTAGCGGAAGCTGTTGCGGATCAGGTGGACGATGCACTGCTGGACCACCGTTTGCTCCCAAGTGGTGTTGATCGCCTCCGGGAGACCCTTCAACCCGTGGCAGACCGCGATGAGCACGTCCTGGACGCCCCGGTTCTTCAGCTCGGTGAACACCTGCAGCCAGAACCTCGCACCCTCGGCACCATCACCGGCCCAGATGCCGAGGATGTCGCGTTCCCCGTTCACGGTGACGCCCATCACGACATAGAACGGGGTGTTGCGGACCTGCCCGTCACGGACCTTCACGATCGAATCGCGTCGACGAAGATCACCGGGTAGATCGGATCCAGCGGCCTGCTCGACCATTCGGCCAGTTCCCCGATGACTTTCTCGGTGATCCGGCTGATCGTGTCCTTGGAGACCTTCGCCCCATAGACCTCGTCGAAGTGCGCGGCGA
>NZ_MQVR01000177.1 GCF_001907295.1 Bowdeniella nasicola | reverse complement strand
CGACCATGACCGATACCGACACGCCCGCACTAGCAAGCTAAAACCCCAAACGAGAGGAAAACGCCGTTACACCACTACAAGGGACTTGACCTCCCTTCGACACAGAAGAGAGATACCCACGAACGCGCAAACCACCAGCCAGCAAATTATGAAAATGAAAGCGACTAGGCCTGAATGCAGCGTGTTAACCCCGGGCGAAGACAGGAGGCTAAGCACTTCAGTTCTGTCCAATGCTGTCGGAAGTGAACCAATATTCCCAGTCAAGGTGAACCCGTGCAAGACTTTGAAGAAGTCAGAAGAGCTGGACAGCATTCCAATGCCAAGCGTTTCAATGCCGAAGGTCCAGCCAAGGCTAAGCATCACAGCACCCAATATCGACCTGGTCAGATACCCGAACAAAGACCCCAAGATTGCATATGAGAAGAGCCCGAGAGCCGTGGCACCAAGACCCAACATCGTTCCGCCGAAATCAAAGCCGAACCCCGCATCCCGAATAGCAGTGAAAATAGTGGAGCAAATAGCCGCTGCAATAAAAGAACACAAGGCCATAGCCAAGGAGACGACCGCCATGGTGACCAATCGGCTGACTCCAAGCCACCAGCGCTTGGGGATTCTTGCCAACAGGACACCTAAGGTCCTTGACTCGTAGTCACTGCAGACCAGGATGGCTCCCACTGTCACGCCAACGGGAATGCCGTAAAGAGGGACAGAAGCAGTCACATATTCACCCAACACCGACAGCTCGAGGCCGGCCCGTAGAGCTTCAGCAGCTTCGGGCCCGATTGCATCGGTCGCAGTGTGGTAGAGGATGTACGGAATTACGGGCTCTTCAGAGTTGAGTGTGGGTTGATGCGTCCAGGCCGCCAGTGATGAGGAGCATTCGGAGTCGGTAGTTCTCGAGGTTGCGGAATCCGCGAG
>NZ_MQVR01000176.1 GCF_001907295.1 Bowdeniella nasicola | reverse complement strand
CACGACCATGACCGATACCGACACGCCCGCACTAGCAAGCTAAAACCCCAAACGAGAGGAAAACGCCGTTACACCACTACAAGGGACTTGACCGGATGCGCACGTCGGCGACGGAACACGACCGGATTCTTGCGACGATCGAAGGCGGGAATCAGGACGCGATCGAACGCATCGCCCGTATCCACAAGATGGCGGCCATCGGTGAATTTCGAGAGATCTACGGAAACCCGTCAGAGATTCGTCCGTAAAGTTTTTCTTGATCGCTCAATTCGGCGATCCTAAAGTAAAGAGATGAAATCTCACCGTCGAGCAATGCCGGTACATGTCGTCGCTACCGGCCTCGGCTGCCTACTGCTCGCCGGGTGCACTCTTGGCGGTCCCACTCCCCCGGCAAGTCCCCTCAACGGCATTAGACGTTAAAGGTCAGGCGCACGAGATATTCAGGCCAGTCCGCGGCGCGGCGGGATTGATGCCTACCTCCACAAGTCAGACGAGGTCTTAAGTTTTGACGTCGTCAACAACGGCTGGCAGGTGGCGCGGCTACTGACGTCGGTCACGGCAGACGACCCACAGCCGATCTCGGTTACCCCGTCACCTGGCGAACGCGTCACGGCAATTGCGGTATGCGGAGACGCCGACGCGCTCTCCACTCTCACCGTTGATGGCAAGGAGATGGCCAAAGGCCCTGCGCCTTAGGCATCACGACCTACGCGTTGCCACTGAAGACCGATGCGGCGCCACTCAAGGTGGATGTTCGCCGTCACGCCTTCCACCCCCTATGAGGTGGCGTTCTATTCAGGGCGCGATCCGTCGAGCTAACCCGTGAGCGAGCCGCACTAATGCTGGCTATCGCTCGAGGTCGAAGTTGAGTCCCTCATAGTGGTGTAGCGGGGTGGTCGTGCTGGACAGCAGGGCGGTCACCGCGTGATCCTCGAGTTCATCTTCTACAACTCAC
>NZ_MQVR01000175.1 GCF_001907295.1 Bowdeniella nasicola | reverse complement strand
TGAGGTGCTCTAGGGATTTCGGACAGTGGCCCCAATAGAATTGGGGTTGCTTAGAAAGTGAGATTCTGTCCGAATGTCTACCTCTCGTCGTCGCTACAGCCAGGAGTTCAAGGACCAGCTGTGCGAGGAAGTTGTTTCCCAGTCGAAGACGATCCGCTCGGTCGCTGACGCCTACGGCATCGGCGCTGAAACCCTGCGGAACTGGGTCAAGAAGTACAAGGCCGCCCGCGGCGAAGATGAAGCACAGACGCCGCTGTCGGGATCGGAGCGGGCCCGGCTGGCGGAGCTGGAGCGGGAGAATCAGCAGCTGCGTGCCGAGGCCGCGTTCTTAAAAAAAGCGGCCGCGTACTTCGCGCGGGAGCCACGGTAGTGGCGAAGTACGAATTCATCGACTCCCAACGCAAGCATGCCCACCCGGGGTGGACGGTGGTGAACATGTGCGCCTGGCTGGAGGTCTCGAAGTCTGGCTACTACAACTGGCGCTTTCGCCCGCAGTCTGCCACCGCTGCACGTCGGCAGGCACTGACCGCACGGGTTCGGCACTTCTTCGAGGAATCGGATGGCACTTACGGGTACCGCCGCATCCACGCCGACCTGGCCGAGGAGGGCACCGAGGCGTCCCCGGAGCTGGTCCGCCAGATTATGCGCGATGAGGCCCTCTACCCCTGCCAGCCCCGGCCCAGGCGGGTGACGACGATCCCGGATGATGACGCCGCCGACATTCCGGACCTGGTGCAGCGGGACTTCTCCGCCGACCGGCCCGGCGTGAAGTTCGTCGGCGACATTACCTACATCCACACGTGGGAGGGGTTCGTGTACCTGGCCACGGTCATCGACTGCTACTCGAAGAAGGTCGTCGGCTGGTCACTGGCCGATCACATGCGCAGCGAGCTCGTCGAGCAGGCACTACTCAACGCTGCGGCCACGACGAGAATCGAACCGGATGCGATATGGCACTCGGACCGCGG
>NZ_MQVR01000174.1 GCF_001907295.1 Bowdeniella nasicola | reverse complement strand
AGCAGGATACCTGTTCGGTTGTTGGTGGGTGGAAAGGTCAACCTCAAGGTGTTCACCGTGAAGATCAAAAACGGATGGCGTGAGCCTAAGGGCCAGGGCTGGCGGATCGAACGAGATCACGCCGGGCATCGAGGCAGTTATTGGAAGCTTAAGTCCCCCCGCGGTGAGAGGATTGCTTCAGTTCGGGCTAATGGAGTTATCGCTCATCTTGACTAACTGCAAGGAGAGACTCGTGATTAATGCAGAGATGGTTGTGTGGCCGGTCCGCTCCGAGCAACTCGACAGAGATCACGCCCGACCGGCGTGTGCATTGCCAGCCGGAATGCTTGCTGTCGCACTTAGCAATGGCGACACCGTCGGTCCCATGTTTTGGCATGGTGGCTTGGAGTGTACTGCGTCGTGGCTGCCGTCGGGAGGTATTCGGCCACCGGCAGTTGGGTGGCAGGAGATCGCGCCCGAAACGTGGGGAATGACCATCATCGCCTACAACGAGCCCTGGTCCGATCCAATCATCGGGGGCGAATATGAGTTTGGATTGCACGGCGTGAGGCGGCTCGGAGGTATCCGCGCATCCGAGCAGCTTCAGCACGTCTCGGATGCTATTGCCCGGGAGTTGGCTCAGATCCGAACTCCGCGGGTGTTCGTTAACGACGACCCCGTTGTCATCCCGAGCCTGGCGGGGCTCGTGTCGGTCCACCTAGTGTCTGACGGGACGACGTACCGCGTGTTGGAACTGCCACCGCTTGAGTTCGACGATGGCGAGGTACGTGCCCGCAGGGCGAGGGTGCTGCGCGATGATCAACCGCTGAGCTCGGAAGGCGTGGTCGTGTGGGGCGCTGCGGGGCAGCCGCCGAAACTATGGCCGGATGGCTCCCATCCTCTGCTCGATGAGCCGGTGACCTCCCACCCGTTGCTCGCGGCGCTCGAGGACATTTTGGTGCCGACGCTCTAGGCGCCGGGTTCGAGCTTGCC
>NZ_MQVR01000173.1 GCF_001907295.1 Bowdeniella nasicola | reverse complement strand
GAGACCTTCTCCTTCCGAGCCGCTTCAGCGACGGTGACCTCGCCGGCCAGCACGCTCAGCACGATCCTGGTCTTGGTCTCCGGACTGAACACCGGCGGTCGTCCCATGGTCAGGTCCTCCTGCTCTCAGACGCCGATCATGCCCTCATAACCGGTCTGCCAGAAAGCATGACGCGGGACAGTCCCTTGGGGAGAGCCGGGCCTCCTGCTGCGAGGGGTCTGTCCGGTAAACGGTGTGTGGGATCCGGCGGTTTTCATTCGTGGGTGGTTTTCTCGAACCGTCCGGCGAAGGTGATCGGATGCGCGTTCAGCGCGGGCTTCCACCTCATCGCCCAGCGTGCCCTTCCGCCGCCAGTCGGGTCAAGCGACCGCGTGACGAGATACAGGCACTTGATCGCCGCGGCCTCATTCGGGAAGTGCCCGCGCGCCCGGACCGCCCTGCGGTATCTCGCGTTGATCGACTCGATCGCGTTGGTGGTGCAGATCACCCGCCGGATCTCGACGTCGTACTCCAGGAACGGCACGATACTGCGCCCAGGAACTGCGCCACAGATGCACGATCGCCGGGTACCTCTCGCCCCACTCGGCGGCGAACTCCTCGAACCGGTCCTTCGCCGCGGCCTCGCTCGGGGCCGTGTAGACCGGCTTGAGAGACTTCACGATCGCGTCGCGGTGCTGCCGGCCGGCGTAGCGGAAGCTGTTGCGGATCAGGTGCACGATACACTGCTGCACGACCGTCTGCTCCCAGGTGGTGTTGATCGCCTCCGGGAGACCCTTCAACCCGTCACAGACCGCGATGAGCGCGTCCTGGACGCCCCGGTTCTTCAGCTCGGTGAACACCTGCAGCCAGAACCTCGCACCCTCGGCACCATCACCGGCCCAGATGCCGAGGATGTCGCGTTCCCCGTTCACGGTGACGCCCATCACGACATAGAACGGGGTGTTCCTCACCTGCCCGTCACGGACTTTCACGGCTCTTCCGGTTCTAGAGTGCGTTGACCCGGGCTGATAGCTGCCCGGAGTGGAGCAAGCAGCGCAGCACGTAGTGGCCGAAGTTCCTAAACCCC
>NZ_MQVR01000172.1 GCF_001907295.1 Bowdeniella nasicola | reverse complement strand
TCTGTTTGTCATGATCTGACCAGTCTCCCTGCCCGAAGCCTCGAGCAACAGGACAACTCTCACAACGACTGGACCCACAAAAGGGGGTCAGGCCACGAAGCCGTAGCATATCTCGTGTAGCTTCTACCCACTGAGCGTCCAATTTCATTGTTGCGCAGGTCCATTTTCTTATCCGCACCCGAGGATTCCGCTTCATGTCGATCGCCAAACCCTTTCGCGGTTGCACTCCCCATGTCTATCGTCATCCGCGCGCTCCAATAGCAATGTCGATAGGCATCACCTTTACCTTGATACAGTGACGCTGCTGCAAACTTCTGCCGGGCCCGGCTGAGCGCATCGTCGGCAGCCGCCTTCGCCTTACGGCACTTGTTGAAGTTCCATGGCTGTGCGCAGAACTGGAACTCTGCGCCGTTCATGCCACCGTAATAATACGGCACCAAGACATCGCCACCGAACTCCGGGTAGTCCCCCACATCTAGCGAACTGAGGTTAAATCTCTCGTTTACCTCTTCGGACGAAAGCGTCAACCGCAACGACGTACGCTTTACTTCCGCGGACTCTCCCTCCTCTACTGCTGCAACTGTCGCCTGCGCGCCCGTTAGCAGAATGATTGAGGTGAATAAGACTGATACTGTTCGACGCCAATTCCCCACGGTTGCCCCCTTCTCTGGAACCTGGCTCTGCATCATCGCATTCAGGTATGCGGTATACACTCTACGCCCTGTCAAAGAGGCTCTTCAGAGTTGAGTGTGGGCACGCCGATCGGGCAGGGGTGTTGGGGATAAGCATCGAGGTCCCTGATGATGAGTGGACTTTAACCCCCCGCTGATCTCAAGGACCTCGACAATGCCCCATCCTACGTGCCCCTGCACTGCCTCTCTGGACCGCTGCAGCCGCTGTGATGTCCTCCTCGGCCTCCCCGGACTACACCTGACCGACGCCGAGGTCACCGACACCGCCGTCGTCCTCGACATCGAGACCTGTGACCCCCTGACCGGTTGCCCCGGTTGCGGCGTCATCCCGACCGGCCACGGACGCATCACCGTGACCCTGATCGATGCTCCGTCCACCGGCCGCCCTGCCCG
>NZ_MQVR01000171.1 GCF_001907295.1 Bowdeniella nasicola | reverse complement strand
CGACCATGACCGATACCGACACGCCCGCACTAGCAAGCTAAAACCCCAAACGAGAGGAAAACGCCGTTACACCACTACAAGGGACTTGACCGAGGCGGCGCGTCACGCCGTCAAGGATCCCCGCCGACAGCGGTGGCGTGACCAGGGCACCGCCGCGGACGACGAAGATATTGCTGCCCGTACCTTCGGCGAGGAAGCCCTCGGTGTTTTCAAAGATGCCTTCGGTCGCATCGTGTTCGGTGGCGTAGGCCAGCCCCACAACGTTTTCGCCGTAGGACGTCGTTTTCACGCCCGTGAGCGCGCCGTTGATGTTGCGGGTCCACGGCACGGTGACGACCCGCGTCGTCGGTGCATCTCGCGTCACGGCCTCGGAGGCGACGATGAGCGTGCCAGGACCGAAGGCCTTGCCGGAGCCGAGCGGCCCCTTGCCGCCGGTCCAGGTGATGCGGATCTTGCCGAAGTCCCAATCGCGCCCCTCAAGCACGGCAGCAACGCCGCGGCGGCACTCGTCGTGGCTGGGTTCGGGCAGGCCCATCGCCGTCGCGGACTTGGTCAGCCGCCTCAGGTGGCGAGTGAGGGCGAACGGCCCGCCCTTTTCCACCTTGAGCGCTTCGAATACGCCGTCGCCGACCACGAGGCCGTGGTCGATCGGCATGATCGCCCGCGCTTCGGGATCTGATAGGAGCTCGCCATTGAACCAGATTTTTTGTGTCTCGCTCATGTCATGCTCCATTGCGGCGCCAGATCTCGGCGGTCAGCGCACTGGCAAAGCTCGTCCACAGGCCGTAGGGCGCGAGCGCGAGCGCCCGACGCTTTTTGGTTTTACCGACGCGCCGCACGAGGTCGATCGAGCTCATGGCGAGCAGGGCCACCACGCCCGTGGAGACGGGCAGGGATTTGAGTCGGAAGAAAAAGTAGGACCACGTGCCGTTCAGCACGAGGTTCGTCGCGAGCGCCTTGGCGAAGCTGCGCGCTTCCGCCTCGCGTCCTTCGTCGCGCAACTGGCCATTGTGGGCTCTTCACAATCCAGGGTGTAGGTAGCGTTGTTCGGGTTTGCGGCGTGGCGGCTGGTTGAAGGGGTCGAGGCCCTCCGAAGATGAAGG
>NZ_MQVR01000170.1 GCF_001907295.1 Bowdeniella nasicola | reverse complement strand
TTCTGCTGGATGGTTGCTTTGACACCACCCATCGTGCAGTCAGGGGCCCGTTCCTTCATCCCCGGTCGGTGACTACAACGTCATGACCCACAACACCTAGGGCAGCTGACTTAGCCTAGCTCTCGGCCCGGCGACGGATCGCCATCGTGGCGCCCGCGGCACCCATGAGGGCCAGAATGTTCAGCATGGCCGGCGCTACGTCGCCACCCGTGATGGGCAGCTTCGGCGGCTTCGGCTCTTCCGGCTTCGGCTTCGGCTGCTCCGGCGTCGTCGGGCCACAGACCTCGACGGTCGCCGAATCGTCCTTGCCGATCACGCTCGCCTTGTTCGTGTACTTCATGCACATGTCGGCCTTGGCCGGCAGGTCGCGCGAGTACATGAAGGCGATAGCGCCATCGACGAGTTCGGCCTTGACGCCGTCAGCGGTTGTGACGGTGTCGACCTTGCCATCCTTGTCGAGTTCGACGGTGCCGAGTTCGACAGCGCCTTCCTCGTTGAAGTTGTCCCACACGACGACCTTCTGGTGCGCGATCGCGTCGGGTTTACCCGCGACGATGTCGACCGTGGCCTTGGCGTGCGAGTTCGGCGAGGGAACCTCGATGCCGTCTCTTCGGACCAGGTGAGTTCGACGTTCTTACCGAACTTGTCGGCGAACTCGGCGAAGGTGTCGGTCACCTTGATGGTCTTGTCGCACAACTGGTCACGCTGGATGCAAGACCCCAGCGCGGAGCGGTGCCATCGGATCGCGTCGATACCGGCGATGAACTGGGATTTCTGGCTCTTCAGAGTTGAGTGTGGGCGCGCCGATCGGGCAAGGGTGTTGGGGGTAGACGTCGAGGTCCCCGATGATGGGCGGACTTCTACCCCGCTGATCACAAGGACCTCGACAATGCCCCATCCTACGTGCCCCTGCACGGCCTCTCTGGACCGATGCAGCCGCTGTGATGTCCTCCTCGGCCTCCCCGGACTACACCTGACCGACGTCGATGCCACCGACGAGAGCGTGGTCCTCGACGTCGAGACCTGCGACCCGCTGACCGGTTGCCCCGGTTGCGGCGTCATCCCGACCGGCCACGGACGCATCACCGTGACCCTGATCGATGCTCCGTCCACCGGCCGCCCTGCCCG
>NZ_MQVR01000017.1 GCF_001907295.1 Bowdeniella nasicola | reverse complement strand
TCGCGGATTCCGCAACCTCGAGAACTACCGACTCCGCATGCTCCTCATCGCTGGCGGCCTGGACGCATCAACCCACACTCAACTCTGAAGAGCCGCTAATCTGCTAGAAACGTTCCACGACTCAGGGGGAGATATGCCCAGACCTACCCGCATCGCCGCGACCCTCGGCGTTGTTGCCCCCTCGCCCTTGGCGGGTGCGCGGCCAATTCCAGCCCGCCTGCCACCTCGAGCGAAAAGACGCCGGAGACCTTCGCGGCCGCCGTCGGCGAGGAGATCAAGGCCCACTGGCCGCATATGGCCAAGGTCTGGCCGACGTACAACTACACCGAGCACCGCCTCCTGCTGTTTGTGCGCGGCGCGGGAGACGATACGAGCGCGTTTGCGATCGGCGTCGATGGCGTGAAGAAGATCGAACCGAAGGACATTCAGGTCCCGGACGTCGGCGGCTACAGCCAGCTCGACTATGAGGGCAAGCCGTCGATCGCGATGACGATAGATGCGGGGGAGCTGAAGAAGGACAACGCGGCGCCCCACCTGTATCGCGTCGCCATGCATGAGCTCGTCCACTTTTACTACCAGGGCGATATGGCCCAAGACGGCGGAGATAGCCGCGCCCAGGCCTATCCCGTCGACGGGACGCCGCGCCTGTACCGCCGGATGATCCACCACCGTCTCATCGAGGCCTACCGCCACCCCGACAAGCGCAGCGAGGCCCTGGCTAAGGCGAAGTACTGGCTCGAGAAGTGGCAGACCGAGTACGCCGACGAGGCGAAGTCGATCAAGGCGACCGATATCGCCGAAGGCACGGCGCGCTACACGGACAACATGGCTGCGTTCACCACTGATTCCATCAGCAAGGAGGACATTCGCAAGAAGGCCTCCGAACTCATGGTGACCGGGGACTTCTCCGCGAGCGCTGATGCCGAGTCCTACACCATCGGTGAGGCGGCCGCGCTGCTGCTCGATGAGGTCGGCGGGGATTGGAAGAAGGACTTCTACCAGTCCAATACGACGCTTGCGGACCTGCTGCTCAAGGACGTGAAGACGGCGGAGGACAGCGTCGATCCCGAGGTCAAGACCAAGGTCGATCAGGCCGTCAAGGAGCAGAACGACAGCATCGGCAAGGACATTAAGGACGTGACCGCGGCCAAGAAGGATACGTCGATCCCGAACCTGAAGATCGATGACACGGATACGGACGGCAGCTATGCCTCCTCCGGGTCGTTCTTGGTTGACGATGAGGACGTGACGACTGGCTTTGCTAAGGACTACACCGTCGATTGGAAGAACCTTACGCTGTCCAATCTCGCCGTCGGGCATGAATTTTCCGAGGACGGACGGTCCTTCCTCCTCGTGCCGCTGGCGATGATGCACGAGGTGAAGGACGGGCGTCCTCACGATCAGCGATGAACGCGTGAAGGCGGACGGTATCATGGTCAAGGTGAGCGAGGAGGGCGGCCGCAAGGTCTACTCCGTTAAGGCGTCCAAGTCCTATGCTGTCGGCATGGATATGCTCATCGATGCCGCCTCCCGTCCGGTCCAGGCGGCCCGGGACCTCCTGCCGCTCAGCTCCGCGCAGCTCAATGCGCATCCACTCGGCCACGCGAATTCCATCGCGTGGCTGTTGTGGCATACGGGCCGCCAAATCGACGTGCAGGTGGCGGCGCTCAGCGGCGGGGTCGAGGTGTGGGAACGCGACGGCTTTGGTAAGCGGCTGGGGCTGAGCGCCCACATCGGCTACGGCATGAGCGAGGATGAGGCGCGCGCGGTCCGTAGCGACGATCAGGACGGACTCGTCGCGTATCTGGCGGCCGCGATGGACTCGCTCATCGTCTATGTGCGTCAGCTGTCCGAAGAGGATCTCGCTGAGGTCATCGATACGAGCTACGACCCGCCGGTGACGCGCGCGGTACGGCTCGTCTCGATCGTCGACGATGCGGCGCAGCATGTGGGGCAGGCCGCGTATCTCGCGGGAATGCCCGAGCTGGGGGCGGGCGTATCCTAGGGACGTGAATCCTTTAATCCTCGGCATCGAATCGACCTGTGACGAGACCGGCGTCGCGCTCGTGCGCGGCACCGAGCTGCTCGCCGATGTGACCGCGACGTCGATGGACGAATATGCCCGCTATGGCGGTATCATCCCGGAGATCGCCTCGCGCGCCCACCTGGAGTCGTTCCTGCCGACGATGCATGCGGCGCTCGATGCGGCCGGCGTCGAACTCGCCGAGGTTGATGCGATTGCGTGCGCGGCCGGGCCGGGCCTCATCGGCTCGCTGACCGTCGGCACCGCCGCGGCCAAGGCGCTGGCGCTCGCGACCGGCAAGCCGCTGTACGGCGTCAACCACATCCTGGGGCATATCGCCGTCGACGAGCTCGTCCACGGCGAGCTGCCGACGCCCGTCATCGGGCTCGTCGTCTCCGGTGGGCATTCGTCGCTGCTGCTCGTGCGCGATCTCGCGCGCGATGTCACCGAGCTCGGCGGCACGCTGGACGATGCGGCGGGGGAGGCCTTCGATAAGGTCGGGCGGCTGCTCTCGCTGCCGTATCCCGGCGGCCCGCACATCGATAAGCTCTCGCAGTCGGGCAACCCGGAGGCGATTCGTTTCCCGCGCGGGCTATCGCAGCCGAAGGACCGGGAACGCTACCCCTACGACTTTTCCTTTAGCGG
Source organism: Bowdeniella nasicola (assembly GCF_001907295.1). GTDB lineage: Bacteria > Actinomycetota > Actinomycetes > Actinomycetales > Actinomycetaceae > Bowdeniella > Bowdeniella nasicola. The sequence continues at coordinate 32,332 of NZ_MQVR01000017.1, read as the reverse complement.
CCTGAAAACCGCGGTGGCGCGTCACGTCGAATCGCTCGGCGGCAACGTCGAGGATCAGAAGGCCGATATTGCGGCCTCGTTTTCCGAGGCGGTCAACGATTCGCTCGTCGATCGGGCAATCCGCGCCTGCGTCGATCACGACTGTTCGGTGCTCGTCATCGGTGGCGGGTTCTCGGCGAATTCACGCCTGCGGGCGCTCGCGGCCGAGCGCGCCGCCGAGTACGGTATCGAGGTGCGGATCCCGCCGATCCGCTACTGCACGGACAATGGTGCCATGATCGCCGCGCTCGGCTCGGTGCTGGTGCGCGCCGGCGTCGCGCCGAGCGGCATCGAGTTCTCCAACGATTCCTCGATGCCGCTTGAGTGCGCCTCGGTCTAGTTGTTCGGTGCGGCTTTCGAAACCTCGGTGAGGACATCGTCGCCGCTGCCATGCTCGGCGAGGTCGCCGAGTGAAACGATGCCGATAAGGCGCTCGCCGTCGACGACGGGAACGCGGCGCAGGGCGCCGTCGATCATGAGCTGACGGACCTCGGAGACGTCGTCGTCGGGACCGACCGTCGTGACATCCGTCGTCATGATCGAATCAACGGGGTCCTCGAGGCCGAGGCCACCGGCGATACCGCGCACGATAATGTCTCGGTCGGTGACGACGCCGACGATCGCGTCGTCCTTTACCACGGGCACGACGCCGAAATCGCCGGCCTTCATGATCTTTGCGGCTTTGGACAGAGTGGAATAAGTATCCAGCACATCGGGGTTGGTCGTCATGACGTCGCGTACCTTGGCCATCATTGCTCCTTTGAAGTCGCGTCGCGGGCTGCGCCCGCCCTTTGTCCAGTGTTTCGCGATTTGGCTTAATCCGCCACTGTTGGGAGCTAGTTTAGGGAGCCGCCGGTGGCATCGGTACGGACGATGAGCGGTTCGGGTTGGCGCTGGAAGGTGAATTCGTCGGCCGGGATGGGGCGGTCGGCCTTCATTTCTTCGACGAGATACTGGGCGACGGCCTCGAGCGAGCCGCCGTGGTTTTCCGCGACCGTCCGCTGGCGCTGGTAGGAGGCCCCGAGCTTGAGGATGTCGCCCACCCAGCTCAGTTGTTCGCTGCATCCGAGGCGGTTCGCCGTCGGTGCGAGGTCGATGAGCATCTGTTCGACGGTGTCGGTGATGAGCTCCTCGTTGCCTTCGTCGTCGAGGATGAGGATCGCGTCCATGCCGTAGCGGGCGGAGCGCCATTTGTTCTCGTCGACGAACCAGTCCGGGATGACGGGCAAGGTTTCGCCCGTGTCGAGCCGGGAGGAGAAATCCTCCACGAGGCAGTGGATGAGGGCGGATAGGGCGAGTGTTTCGCGCAAGTTGGAGGCCGCGTCGCAGACCCGGAATTCGATCGTGCCGAGGCGGGGAGCGGGGCGGATGTCCCAGCGGATTTCGTCGACCTTATCGATGACGCCGGTGTGGAGCATGTCGGCGAGGTAGTGCTCGTATTCGCTCCAGTGCTCGAATTGGCGCGGGACGCCCGCCGTCGGCAACTGTTTGAAGACCATTGCGCGGTTGGATGCGTAGCCGGTGTCGTCGCCTGCCCAAAACGGGGAGGAGGCCGACAGGGATTGCAGGTGGGCGAAGCGCGTGAGCAGGGCGCGGATGAGGGGGAGGACCTTGTCGCGGTCTTCGACACCCACGTGGACGTGGATGCCGTACAACAACATCTGGCGGCCCCAATAACCGGTGCGCTTGACGAGTTCGGCGTAGCGGTCGGATTCGGTGACGCGCTGATACAGCGGGCGGGCGAAAGGGTGGGAGCCGGCGGTCGCGAGTTCGATGCGCAACGGGTCGGTGATGGGGCGGACCTTCGTGATGAAATCGGCGAGGTCGAGGCCGCATTCGCCGACCGTCGGATGGGGCCGGGAGGTCACTTCGATCGTGTTGAGGAGCATCTCTTGGACGATGTGCTCGGACTCGCCGTACTTCGCGCGCACGGCCTGCAGGACCGCGTCGGCGCTTTGCCGCAGATCGAGCGTGTCCTTATCGATCAGCTGCAGTTCCCACTCGATCCCGACGGTCGAGCGCTGTGAGGCCGCGAAGTCAACTCCCATGGTCCTATTGTCACCACGAAAACTGTCTTTCGGCGCGGCAGATTAGCAGCGGGAGGCCAAAACCGCGCGGTGGCGACCGTCGATGCGAGTCATGATGAGGGTCGCGGCGCGCTCGCCACGGAGTTTGAGCTGGCGACGCAGCACGTCGGGCACGATGTCGGTTCCGCGTTTGAGGATCTCTAGGGAGCCGATGTCGCGTTTTTTCAGCTCTGCGGCGAGGGTTTTTGTCTTGGCGGGAAGGACCGCGTCGACCTTGAATGAGGTGACGCCGACCAGGTCTGCGGGCGCGTCGGACGTGAGGTAGGAGATGCGCGCGGAGATCAGGCCCGCGCCCAGGGTGTCTGCGACGGCGGACAGCGCGCCCGCGCGCAGGATCGCCCCGTCGACCTCGTGCAGATAGGTGCCGAGTTCGGCGACCGGCACGGTGGGGGAGGGCGCTCGCGGGGAGGAGATATCGGCCCGATAGGTCGCGGACGTGTCGTCGGCGGCGAGCACGAGTGCGGTGCGCGAGGAGCCTTCCGGGGCCAGCGCGCCGCACCAGATGGCGGCTTCCACGACGCTGCCTGCGACGGACGTCCACTGCACGGCCACATCGGCCGGGAAATGCTCGTAGGCGATGCCGGGGGCGACCTTGATGCCGAGGTTCGGAACCTCGTCGCGCAGCGCGAGGATGCTCGATAGCGGTGGGGACCAGGTCTCGGGGTCGAATCGGCGCTCGCCGCTGCCACGGCGGGCGGGGTCGGCGAAGGCGCCGTCGACGCCGAGTGCGGCGAGGCCGAGGTCTTCGATCCGCGCGTGGTGCACGCTGACGCCGGGGAAGGTCCGCAGGTTGAGGAGCGCGAGCGCGGCATGGGTTTCGTCGGCGTCAACCGCGACCACATCGAGGCCGAGACCGGCGAACGCGAAGGCCTCGGTTCCGATCCCGCAGCCAAGGTCGGCGACCCGCGTGCATCCCGCGTCGCGGAACCGCTGCGCATGGCGCGCGGCGATATCGAGTCGGGTCGCCTGCTCCAGACCTTCGGTCGTGAAGAGGAGATCGGCAGCGAACGGGCCGAACTTGGTCTCGGCCTTGGCGCGCAGGCGCTGTTGGGTAAGAGCGGCGGCGATAAGCTCCGCGTCGTAGCCTTCCGACTTCAGCTTTGACGTGGCGGAAAGGATATCGGCGGGGGAGTGGATCGCCGGCAACTTGGCCACCAGGGTGAGCCCGTCGGGATGGGCCAAGAGGCGCTGGAGCCCGGCGGTTTCGCTCTCGTGTGTCATGGTCTTGAGCCTAGCGCCCCCGCGCCTGGCACTCACCTTGACCGAGTGCTAAGCACGGCATAGATTATGGGGTAGGCGCAACTGCTGGTTGCGACTCGTACCGACGCACCGACCCCCGCGACGGCGGCGCACGAGGTACGTGTCCCGAACACCTACACGATTTGAAGGAAAGGGAGGTCCGCAGTGTCGATCTCCATCAAGCCGCTCGAGGACCGTATCGTCGTCCAGACCCTCGAGGCCGAAACCACCACCGCTTCCGGTCTGGTCATTCCGGACACCGCCAAGGAAAAGCCCCAGGAGGGCAAGGTCCTGGCCGTGGGCCCGGGTCGCGTTGACGACAACGGCAACCGCATCCCGGTCGACGTGGCCGAAGGCGACGTCGTCATCTACTCGAAGTACGGCGGCACCGAGGTCAAGTACGCGGGCCAGGAATACCTGATCCTGTCCGCTCGCGACATTCTCGCCATCGTCGAGAAGTAAGACCCGCAAGCAACGCGAAGCGGCCGCCACATGGGATTCCATGTGGCGGCCGCTTTTTGGGAATTGCTCGGAGCAACGTTGCGGATCGGGCCCTCCACCCGATGAGTGCAAACTCAGCCTGTTGCCCCGAGCAAAAAGTTAGGAGACTTTGCGAACCTTGCGCTTGGAGAAGTAGTCGCGGCGTTCGTCTTCGCTCATGCCGCCCCAGACGCCATAGGGCTCACGGACTGCCAGCGCGTGCTCACGGCATTCATTCAAAACCGGGCATTGGGAGCAAATTGCTTTAGCGGCCTCATCGCGGCGGCGGCGCGTGCCGCCTCGTTCGCCTTCCGGATGGAAGAACAGGTCCGGGTCGGCCTGCCTGCAGAGGCCCTCGTACTGCCACTCCCATAGGTCCATGATCGGACCGGGCAGTCGTGAGATTTCAGCCATCTCGTTCACCTAAGCCTTTCGTGGTGCTGTGCACCAGTTCGCTGTGAATAACGCGAGCATAGCAAACGGCGCATAAGTTGTTCAAGCTCCTGTAAGCACGAAAAAACTTGTTCAAAGGCTGTGCTGTGTCCGGGAGGTCAGATTGTTGGGAACATTGCGCTAAGTAAAGGGTCGCCTTTTGAATGCCAGCAAAAAGCACGATCGCCGCGACTGGCGGCGATCTCGTGCGAGGTCTGATGTGTGATCTTGGTTTTGTTGTAGTTAACCACCGCAATGGCCGAGAAGAAGTTAATCTTTAGCCATATTGGCGCGATTGATGTCGAAGGACGCTATCACGCAGGCAAATAGAAGGTAAAAAATGGCGACCTGTGGCGCGATTTCATGCCAGGCCGCGCTCAGTTGTCCACCGGGCGAGCTGAACTTTTCCTGCCCTGGATCGCGACTTAGTATGTTAGGCAGCGTGGTGGGGGAGTATCGGCGTGCTCAACTCGCGAATTCGTTGCACAAGCGTGACAATCGAACTGACGACATCGAATGAGCAAACGGGACAGGAGGGAAATACGCCCATGTCAGTGCCTGATGTGCCCGATGCACCGCTCACTGTTGCCGCGGTAGCTGCACGTCTCGGGGTGGCGGCATCGACGTTGCGTACCTGGGATCGTCGCTATGGACTCGGTCCCTCCTCACACGAAGCGGGAGCCCATCGTCGTTACACGCCAGCAGATGTGGCCCGCCTAGAACACATGCGTTCCCTCACCTTGCAAGGCGTGGCGCCAAGCGATGCGGCCCAGATCGCGCTGCATCACGCAGAAGACGATTCGCCACCCGTCGCCCAGCCGCCCGTACGAAAGCTTGCGCTTGTCCGCGATCCGGAACTGCTCGCCGATCCGCTAACCCTCGTCGCAGCCGCGCTCGAGCCCGACCTGCCGCGCACGGAGCGTATCGTGAGCTATGCCGTGCAGCGCCTCGGCATCTTGCGGGCGTGGGCCGAGGTCGTGCGGCCGGCGCTACGGATCTTGCGGAACAAGACGCGCGCCGACCGACCCGGCGTCGAGCCCGATGCAGCGATCGCAGCGGCAACCTGCTGCGCGCTGCGCCTTGCCGCAGACGAGGTTGAAGCGACGAGTGAGGTGGGCGTCGCGATCCTGTCTGATGCGGCCTCCACGCTGCATGGCCAGGTCATCGCCGCAGCGCTCAAGGCCCGGGGCGCCAACGTCGTGCTGCTACGTCCGGCCAATCAGGATGAGGTTGGTGACATCCTCGAGGTCGCGCGCAAGTATCAGGTGCAGGCATTCGTGGCCGTGGGTGGCAGCCCGCTCGTCGAAGAAATGATGGCGGCGGTGTCCGAATCGAGCGAATTTATCGGCTATCTCGTCGGTCGTAATGCACCCGACCTCCTGCTGCCGCGCATCCACCGGGTGCGCACCGTTCCCGCCGCGGTGGAAGAGATCGCCGACTACCTCGACCTGTAGCGACTTTCGGTCCGGCGCATCCCAGCCGCTACACTGCGAGTGTGAGCGAGGATCCCTTTGGCCTGGTCGGCCTGACGTATGACGATGTTCTGCTACTGCCAGGCGCCACCGACGTGGTGCCCTCCGAGGTTGATACGTCAACCCAGCTGACGAAACGTTTACGAGTCAAGATTCCGCTGCTGTCGGCCGCGATGGACACCGTGACCGAAGCGCGAATGGCGATCGCGATGGCCCGCCAGGGCGGACTCGGCGTCCTGCATCGCAACCTTTCGATCGAAGAGCAGGCCCAGCAGGTGCGGACCGTCAAGCGCTCCGAATCCGGCATGATTACCGATCCGGTCACCGTCGGGCCCGATGCCACGGTCGGTCAGCTCGACCAGCTCTGCGGCCGCTACCGTGTTTCCGGCCTGCCCGTCGTCGACGACGATGGGACGCTGCTCGGCATCATCACGAACCGCGATCTGCGCTTCATCGACGAATCCGAATTCGACACCATGCGTGTGCGCGACGCGATGACGCCGATGCCGCTCATTACCGGCCCTGTCGGCATTGAGCGCGAAGAGGCGCGCCACCTGCTCGCGAAGAACAAGATCGAAAAGCTCCCGCTCGTCGATAAGGACGGCAAGCTCGCCGGACTCATCACGGTGAAGGACTTCGTGAAGTCCGAAAAGTATCCCCATGCGACGAAAGATGCCGAGGGCGTCTCGTCGTCGGTGCTGCGATCGGCTACTGGGGGGATGCGAAGGAACGTGCCGGTGCGCTCATGGAAGCCGGGGTCGACGTCCTCGTCGCGGATACCGCGAACGGCGAGGCGCGGCTCCTGCTGGAGATGGTCGCGGACCTCAAGAAGGATCCCGCGTTCAAGCACGTCGAGATCATTGGCGGTAACGTCGCGACTCGCGAGGGCGCCCAGGCGCTCATCGATGCGGGCGTTGACGCCGTCAAGGTCGGTGTCGGCCCGGGCTCGATCTGCACGACGCGCGTCGTCGCCGGAATCGGTGTCCCGCAGATCACCGCGATCCACCTCGCGGCGCAGGCCTGTAAGCCCGCGGGTGTCCCGCTCATCGGCGATGGTGGCCTGCAGCATTCGGGCGATATCGCTAAGGCGCTCGTCGCCGGTGCCTCGTCGGTCATGCTCGGCTCGCTGCTCGCGGGCTGCGAGGAATCGCCCGGCGAGCTCGTCTTCGTCAACGGCAAGCAGTTCAAGCACTACCGCGGCATGGGCTCGCTCGGCGCGATGGCCTCGCGCGGTCGTGTGTCCTACTCCAAGGATCGCTACTTCCAGGCGGATGTCTCCTCCGACGACAAGATCGTGCCCGAAGGGATCGAGGGGCAGGTGCCCTACCGCGGGCCGCTGTCGGCCGTCGCGTATCAGCTCATCGGTGGGCTACATCAGTCGATGTTCTACGTCGGCGCGAAGTCGATCGAGGATCTGAAGGCTAAGGGGCGGTTCGTGCGGATCACGAGCGCCGGCCTGAAGGAAAGCCACCCGCACGATGTGCAGATGACGGTCGAAGCGCCGAATTATTCGCACCGCGGCTACTAGGTCGCTCGCACTCGTTGTCGCCTCTGGGGTGACGTGAAATCTGTCGTGCCCGAAAGACCATGAAGACGGATTATTTCGGGCCACGACTTGCCTTGAGCTGGTTATGATCGCGAACATCGGTCGAAACCGTGGGCCACACTAACACGAGTCAGATTCTGCGGATTTCGACGGTAACTCACCAGAATCCAAGGAGGTATCACGTGAGGATCCGACAACTCACCGCAGGGTTTGCCGCAGGGCTGCTCGCGGTCACCGGCGTCGCCATCGTCGACGCTGGCCACTCACCCGCCTACAGTGCCCTTGCCTAGCAGGGAGTGCTGCACGACATCATCGTCGATCAGGGCGTGCTCGTGCACTCGAACCAGGCGTCGGGTTGGTGGACCGTGAACGACCTGCAGGAGTATTCCGCGAAGGCGAAGCCTGATCTGCTGACGTTCGACTACTACTACAGCCGCAACAAGTGGCGTTGGAAGTCCCCGAACGAGACCTGGAATAAGATCGGGCGGACGTCCGAGCCCCACGCGCAGACCTACCATCTGCTCAGCGGCGCCGATAAGTTCCAGCAGTGGCAGCGTCACCGCGAAGCGGCGCTCGAAGGTCCGGATGGGACCGGTAAGACCCCGATGGTCTTCGGCCAGCACCTCGGTTCGTTCGACTATAACGCGGCCGAATCGCAAAAGGCCTACCTCGTGAATCTTTCGCTCGCGTCGGGCATGAAGTGGCTGAGCTTCTTCCGCTTCGAGCACGCATTCGATGGCACGTTCCTGTGGGATGCGGGCTTGACCCTCACGCGACGTCATGGCTGAGACTGGCGCTATGGAGAACAGACCAGAGATCCCCCGCACGGTCGGGAACGCTGCCGAACTGCTCGGCGTGACCGTCCGAACCCTGGCCGTCCCCGGGCGGCGGCGTACAGTTCGTAGAACTGCTCGCGACTAAGGCTCACCGAGACGAGGTCCGCATAGGAGGCAATCCGGTCGGGATTCGAACTGCCCACGACGGGCACGATCCCGGCCGGATGCTTCGTGAGCCAGGCGAGGACGACCGCCGCGGGAGCAACGGCCTGCTCGGAGGCGATCCGTGCCACGACCGCGCGGGCCGCACGAATAGCGTCTGAGGTTTCCCGATCGGTTTCGAAAAGCCCGCCGGCGAGCGGGTCGGGCCGGTGGATGAGGAGGGCATCGAGGCGGTCGACCTGCAGTCGGTTGAGCGACGCCTCGACGCACGCGCTGACGTAGTCGCCGTCCTGCCGGTAGGTCGTCTGGGAGCCAAGGACGATCCCGAACTTCGTTTGGACCTTCAGTTCTTTCCGCCACGACGGGTGGGCGGCAAGGACCTCGCCGAGGACGCGTTCACTCGCGCCGCCGCCGTAGATATCGGCGGTATCGAGCAGAGTAATGCCGATGCGCAAGGCGGTGTCGATGACGGCCTCGGCCTGGGCGATATCCTCGCCGAGCCCCATGGTTTCCGAGGATCAGTGACATGACTACCTCGGTTCGACCGGCCAGTGCGGCGAGGCGCCGGGGCCGGCCAGCCCCTTCGAGACGCGCCACAGGTTGAAGCTCTCGGCCCAGTCCTTATGGGCGACCTGCTGCCAGGTGTGCAGCTCGTCGGGGTTCATCTCGCGCAGGTTGGTATGCGTCGCGAAAATCGCGCGCAGCACATCGAGCGTCGCTAACACGTCGACCTCCGCCGTGTGGAGATCACCGGAGACCGCGAGGCCGTAGGCGGCGCAGATATCGCCGAGGCGGCGCTTGCCGCGCCGGTAGCGGTCGACGGCCCGGTCGATGACGAGCGGGTCGAGGACGGGAGTCAGTGGGACCGTATCGGTCAGCCGGGGCAACTCGTGGCGGGCGAGTTCGGCGTCGAGGATCGAAAGATCATAGGCCGCATTGAACGCGACGATCGGGATGCCGGCGCGCAGCGAGTCCGCGAGCCGAGCCGAAATCTCGGCGAGGACCGGGGCCGGGGGCTTGCCGTGCAGCCGCGCGATCTCCGTCGTGATGCCGTGGACGTTGCTCGCCGCCTGCGGGATCTCGACGCCCGGGTCGATGAGGTAGGTGATGGTGTCGCGATTGCCGCGCCCGTCGTCGTAGACCAGGGCTGCGGTCACGATGCGGTCGGTGGCCGCGTTGATTCCCGTGGTCTCGGTGTCGAAGCCGAGTAGGGGCCCGTCAGTAACGCTCATGTGTCTCCTCATCAGGTGCTGATCTAACTGTGGCACAATCCGCGGACATTCTTCGGCGCAAGACGCGAACCCGGTAGCCTAGGACCGTGAGCTACGAGATTGAGATTGGCCGTGGAAAGCGCGCCCGCCGTGCCTATAGCTTTGACGACATTGCTGTCGTTCCCTCCCGCCGGACCCGCGATCCACAGGACGTGTCGGTCTCCTGGCAGATTGACGCCTATCATGTCGAAACGCCTGTGATGGCGGCCCCGATGGACTCGGTCATGAGTCCGGAGACGGCGATCCTGCTTGGCAAGCTCGGGGGCATCGGTGTCCTCGACCTCGAGGGGTTGTGGACGCGCTATGAGGATCCTACGCCGCTGCTCGCGGAAATCGCGGAGCTTCCCGCGTCGCAGGCGACGGCGCGTATGCAGGAGGTGTACGCCGAGCCGATCAAGACCGAGCTCATCACCGAGCGGCTCGCCCAGATCCGTGCCGCCGATGTGACCGTCGCCGGTAAGCTCTCCCCGCAGCGCACCCAAGAACTGTGGCGCACCGTCGTCGAAGCCGGCGTCGACCTCTTCGTCATCCGCGGCTCGACGGTCTCGGCCGAGCACGTGTCCTCGATCGCGGAGCCGCTGAACCTCAAGCGCTTCATCTACGAGCTCGACGTGCCCGTCATCGTCGGCGGCTGCGCCACCTATACGGCGGCGCTGCACCTCATGCGCACCGGCGCGGCCGGTGTCCTCGTCGGTTTCGGTGGCGGCGCCGCGCATACGACCCGCCAGGCGCTCGGTATTCACGCGCCGATGGCGACGGCGCTCGCGGACGTGTCCGCTGCGCGTCGCGATTACATGGACGAGTCCGGCGGTCGCTACGTGCACGTCATCGCCGATGGCGGTGTGGGACGCAGCGGCGACCTCGTCAAGGCCGTCGCTTGCGGAGCCGATGCGGTCATGCTGGGCGCGGCGCTCGCGCGTGCCGAGGAAGCCCCCGGCGGGGGCTGGCACTGGGGGAGCGAAGCGCACCACCCGTCGCTGCCACGCGGTGAGCGCGCGAAGGTCGGCACGGTCGGCTCGATGGAGCAGATCCTGCACGGCCCCGCGACGCAGCCCGATGGCACGCTGAACCTCGTCGGCGCGCTGCGCCGCACGATGGCGACGGCGGGCTACTCCGATGTCAAGGAGTTCCAGCGCGTCGAGGTCGTCATCGCGCCCTACATGCCGGATTAATCCGTCGCGGCGGGGTTTCGCACGACGGCGTGAAAGAGCGTGAGGCCCGTCTCGGCGTGCTGGATGAGGAACGCATAGGGTCGGTCGACGATGAATTCGACCTCCGGCTGCGGGGGCGCAGAGGTCGCGCCGAGGCCCACCTCGGTCACGGCGGCCGCGATCGTTCCTTCCTCATCGACGATGAGGCGCGCCTGCTGAACGGCCTGCGTGAGCGCTAGATCCTCGCTCGGATCCGCGGGGGCCGTGATTCCTCGCAGCGGTTGCGCGCCCTGATCAAGTAGCGCCGAGACGCCGTTGTCTGCCAGCAGCGGGACGAGGTCGAGCCCGGTCGCCAGATTCAGCGTTGGCATCGCCATCCGGACAAACGACTGCTTGGCGCCCGGCAGGCCCGTGAGGATCGCCTCCAGCCGCGCGGTCGGCAGCTCCGCCGGATCGGAGCCCAGCGGCGGTAGGATCACGACCGCCGTGAAATCCTCGGTGTACGCCAGCGCGATCGCTTCCCAATCCTCGACGCGCACCCACGGCACGCGCCGGTCATCGGCAACCATCGGCACCTGGATCGTCTTGCCACCCGGCGGCGTGAACGGCATGTCGCGCGTCTCATCGAAGGGGACGCGCCAGCGCGCCGCGAAGAGCGTCGCGTTTTGCAAGGCGGCGCGTAGCCTCGGATCGGGTTTGATCGCCGACTCCTCGATGAGGCCGCCGCTGTGGTGCTTAACCCAGGCGTCCAGCAGCTTCTTCCCGTCGTCCGAGCCGAGGTCGGCCTCAGCGATCCCGGCATCGTGATAGCGCTTCAAGCGCGTGAGGTAATTATCGACGACGCCAATCTCATCATCGAGCACGATCTGGTTCGCGACGTGCAGTAATGGCTTGTCGGGCGGCTTCGCCTCCGGATCGAAATCGCTCGGGTCTGCGTCGTAGGCCTGTAGCGCCGTCAGGATCGCCGCCATCGCGGCGCTCGCCTCATCGCCGCCGGCACCGAGGGCCGCGCGCAGTTCCGCGACGGCATCGTTGCTTGCACCTTCGCCGAGCATGCCGAGCGCGAGCGTTAGCGATAGCGGGGAGAGTACGAGGTTGTCCTCGCGCTCCGCGCTCTTCAGCAGGTCATGCCCGAACGCCCGTGAGGCAGCGGCGACGTCCGCGAAGGCGGGCGCTTCTGCAACGGGGACGGGCGTGAAGGTCGTATCCGGATCGCTCCTCACGTCCAGGCCCGACGTGCTCGCGCAGGCGGTCACGAACAGGGCGGAGGCCATCCCCAGTGCGATGCGGCGTTTCACGCCTCGACGATAGCACCGATGCGCTCAGACAGCAGGGCGTGTGGCACAACTGCAACCGTGCTTAGGGCGTGCGGATTGCTCAGAGCCCGGGCCGCTTCCCGATCGTCAGGGTCACCTCTTGGGTGCCGGCGAAGAAATCGTTGCCCTTGTCGTCGACGACGATGAAGGCCGGAAAGTCCTCGACGTCAATCTTCCAGACTGCTTCCATCCCGAGTTCTTCGTATTCGACGATCTCGACGCTCTTGATGCAGTCCTGCGCGAGGCGCGCGGCGGGCCCGCCGATCGAGCCGAGATAGAACCCACCGTGAGCGTTGCAGGCGTCCGTCACCTGCTGGGAACGGTTGCCCTTGGCCAGCATGACCATGGAGCCGCCGGCGGCTTGGAACTGTTCGACGTAGGAGTCCATCCGGCCCGCGGTCGTCGGACCGAACGAACCGGAGGGCATGCCTTCGGGCGTCTTCGCGGGGCCCGCATAGTAGACCGGGTGGTCCTTCAAGTACTGCGGCATGTCCGCACCGGCGTCGAGGCGCTCCTTGATCTTGGCATGCGCGATATCGCGAGCGACGATCAGGGGTCCAGTCAGGGACAGCCGCGTCTTGATCGGATATTTGGAGAGCTCTTCGAGGATCTCGGGCATCGGGCGGGTCAGGTCGATCTTCACCGCTGCACCCTTGCCGGTGCCGGATACGCCGTGAGTCTCGGCCTCGAGCTCCGCGTCGGTGACATCGGGGAGGAAACGGCCGGGATCGGTGTCGAGCTTTTCGAGGAAGACACCCTCGGGCGTGATCTTCGCCTTGGCCTGGCGGTCGGCCGAACAGGAGACTGCGATCGCGACGGGGAGCGAGGCGCCATGTCGGGGCAGCCGGATGACGCGCACGTCGTGGCAGAAGTATTTGCCGCCGAACTGGGCGCCGATCCCGATATTGCGGGAGAGCTCCAGAACTTTTTCTTCGAGCTCCGTGTCGCGGAAGCCGTGCCCCGCAGGCGAGCCCTGCGTCGGCAGGTTGTCGAGGTATTTGGCCGAGGCGTACTTCGCCGTCTTCAGGCAGAATTCCGCACTAGTGCCGCCGATGACGATCGCGAGGTGGTAGGGCGGGCAGGCCGCGGTGCCAAGCGAGCGCATCTTTTCCTCGATGAACTGCATCAGGCGGTCGGGGTTCAGCAGCGCCTTCGTCTCTTGGTACAGAAAGGACTTGTTTGCGCTGCCGCCGCCCTTGGCCATGAAGAGGAAGGAGTACTCGTTCTCGTGGCCGGGCTTCGTATCGGCCGCGACCTCGATCTGGGCGGGCAGGTTCGTGCCCGTGTTGACCTCGTCCCACATCGAAAGGGGAGCGTTCTGCGAGTAGCGCAGGTTCAGGTGCGTGTAGGCGTTGTACACGCCAAGCGACATCGCCTTCTCATCCGGGCCCTCGGTAAGGATCTGCTGGCCGCGCTTAGCCGAGACGATCGCGGTTCCAGTGTCTTGGCACATCGGCAGCACGCCGCCAGAGGCGATCGCGGCGTTCTTCAGCAGGTCGAGGGCAACGAACTTGTCGTTGTCGCTTGCCTCCGGGTCGTCCAAAATCTTTCGCAGCTGCTTCAGGTGAGCGGTACGCAGGAAGTGCGAGATGTCGTGCAGCGCCGTCTCGGTCAGCAGCGTGAGCGCTTCGGGGGCGACCTTCAAGAACGTGCGGCCCTCGGGTCCTTCGATCACCTCCACCCCTTCGGTTGTCAGCAGCCGATACTCGGTATCGTCGGCTCCGACGGGAAGCATGTCTTCATAAAGAAACTCGGCCACGGTAATGCTCCTTCATTGCGTGGGTGCCGCTCTCCAGATTAGTCGGCGCGCTGTCGATAAGTATGGACCTTCAGCCCAGTTTGGTCGTGGGAGAAGTCGCAATTTTCCGCCAGATTTGTCATGATTTAGGTAAGTCTTACCTAGCCTGAAAGGGGCACGACATGGACTACCGGATCGAGCACGACACGATGGGCGAGGTAAGGGTCCCCGCTCACGCGCTTTACGCGGCTCAGACCCAGCGCGCGGTCGAGAATTTCCCGATCTCCGGACGCGGCCTGGAACCGTTCCATATTCGGGCCCTTGGCCGGATCAAAAAAGCGGCGGCGCAGGCGAACGCAGAACTCGACGTGCTAAGCGACAGCCAGGCTAAGGCGATCGTCGCCGCCGCGCAGGAAGTCATCGACGGAACCCACGACGACCAGTTCCCGATCGACGTATTCCAGACCGGATCCGGCACAAGTTCCAACATGAACACGAACGAGGTCATCGCTCGGCGCGCGAGCGAAATCGGCGCAGAACAGATCCATCCGAACGACCACGTCAACGCCTCCCAATCGTCGAATGACGTCTTCCCGTCATCGATCCATATCGCGGCGCTCGCGGCCGTGGAAGAGGTGCTGCGGCCGGGCCTGGAGCGCCTTGCGGAGTCCCTCGAAGCCAAGTCTTCGGAGTGGCGCAGCGTCGTGAAGTCGGGTCGTACCCACCTCATGGACGCCACGCCGATTACGCTCGGCCAGGAGTTTTCCGGCTATGCCGCCCAGATCCGGCACGGGATCGAACGCGTCGATGCGGCGTTGCCACGCGTCGCGGAACTGCCGCTCGGCGGCACCGCGGTCGGGACCGGCATCAATACCCCGAAGGGCTTTTCCGCCCGCGTCATCGAGCTCATCGCCAAGGACACGGGGTTGCCGTTTGTCGAGGCGCGCAATCACTTTGAAGCGCAGGCGGCGCAGGATTCGCTCGTCGAACTCTCAGGCGCGCTGCGCGTCATCGCGGTATCGCTGACGAAGATCGCGAACGATATCCGCTGGATGGGCTCCGGTCCGCGCACGGGTATCGGCGAGCTTCACCTGCCGGATTTGCAGCCGGGCTCGTCGATCATGCCGGGCAAGGTCAATCCCGTTGTGCCGGAAGCAACCGTCATGGTGGCGGCCCAGGTTATCGGTAATGATGCCGCGATCGCGTTCGCAGGCGCCCAGGGCAACTTCGACCTGCTCGTCACGCTGCCGGTCATGGCCCGTAACCTGCTGGAATCGATCACGCTCATCGGCAATGTATCGCGGGTGCTCGCGGACAAGACCATCGATGGGCTGACGGCCGATGAAGAGCGCTGCCGCACCCTCGCAGAATCGAGCCCGTCGATCGTCACGCCGCTCAACCGTCTGATCGGCTACGAGGCGGCCGCTAAGATCGCGAAACATTCGGTGGCGGAGAACATCACGGTGAAGCAAGCGGCGCTCGACCTCGGTTACGTTGAACGTGGCGAACTCACGGAAGAGCAACTGGATCACGCCCTCGACGTGTTGTCCATGGTCGGAGAGTATTAACCACGCTCACCCCGAGGGGTGTAGAACTCTCCTATGGCCCCATACGACAGTGCACGCATCGCACGCACGCTGACCACCGTCGTGTTCACTCCGACCCGGCTCCGGGAGGGGTACGACATTGATGAGGTCGATCGCTTCATCGACCAGGTCATCGTGATGGTGAAGGCAGGCGAGCCGCGCGAGGATATCGAGCGGTTCATCGACGCGACGGCGATCGAAAAGACGCGTGTTCGTACGGGCTACGACATCCACGAAGTCGACGAATTGTTCACCAAGATTCGTGCCGCGCTCGCCGTTCCCTTCGATCCGAAGACGCCGCGGTCTGTCGCGTCGAGCCCGAAGGAGACGACCCGGCTCGTCACCATGATCGAGAACGTGCGCTTCCAGCAGACGAAATACAGCAGCGGCTATGACCAGGATGACGTCGATGACTTCCTCGACTCCCTGATCGCGGCCGTCAAACGCGGCAAACGCGGCAGCGATATTGAAACGTTTATCGCGGGCGCGAAGTTCGACCTGGCGAAGTTCCGCGAAGGCTACGACATGGATGAGGTCGATGAGTTTCTCGACAGGTTTATCCTCGCCAGCGGTGGTGATCGCGCCACGCAACCACCTCACCAGCCCGAGCACTCGGTGTTGAGAAAACTTTTCGGGCGCGAGTAGCACGCCAAAGGGCGGCGCCACCTGTCGGTAGCGCCGCCCCAGGGATAGGTGATCTACAGAGCCGCTCGGCGACGCCAGTAGAGCAGGCCCGCGGCTGCCGCGAGGGCGAGGGCGAGGGCAGAGACCCCGACGAGCGTCATCGTGCCCTGCGCGCCCGTGATGGGCAGGCCTCCGGGCGCGCTCGGTGACGGCGCCGCAGTAGGGCCATCCGTCGGGGCCTTCGTGGGCGCCTCGGTGGGGCTGCCGGTGGGCTCGTCCGTCGGGGCGAGTGTGGGCTCACCCGTCGGTTCCTGGGTCGGGGCGACTGTCGGTTCCTCGGTGGGCTCAGCGGTCGGCTCTTCCGTCGGCTCCGGGTCTGGGGTCTCGGCGACGACCGGGAGCGTCGTCGAATGGATCGCGCGCAGTGTCACGCTCTCCGGTCCCATCCCGTCTTCCTTCGCGGCGACGGCGATCGCGATGACGTTCTCCCCCTGCGGGTTCAAGAACGCGCTCGGGACGGTGAACGATGTCTGCGGGCCGATGTCGCCAATGTAGACGCCGGTGTTCCAGCCGTTGACGAAGATCGTCGCCTGAGCCTTATCGCCCTTGGGTGCTCGCTGCGAGTTGATATCGAGGCGGAAGGCCGTGTCCTGGCCGTCGGGGACGGAAAGGTTGACCTTCGCGCGGTACCAGGTGACGCCCGCGGGGGAGTGCAACGAGTCGGCGGCCTTCCAGGACGCGTCATCGAACTGCGGCGTGTGCCAGCCGGCGAACTCGCCGCCGAGGCCGCCGTTGTTGTACAGCGTGCCGGAAGGGTTCAGTGCGCTCTTGGCCGCGCCCTTGGGTGTCGCGCCCATGATTCGCCACGTCACCTTGCCATCGTTGTTGAGGGTCGCATCGAACAGGCCGCGGTTCTGCTTCGACAGGCCATCGTCTGACCAGTCGAGGTTCTGACCGAGGTTGTTCACGAGGACCGCGACGACGACGTCTTCGCCGGCCTTGACGGCGCCCTTCGGGGCCGCGATAGTGCGGGCGGTACCGGTCGCCGGGAGCGCGCCGGCATACGTGCCGTTGACCCACACCTGCATGAACGCGGGGTTCTTGCCCTGGGCCGGGACGCCGGAGCCGCCGTTACCGGTGAAGGTGAAGGTCGGGTCGTTGCTCGCCGCCGTGTAGTGGGCGCGGTACCACACGGAGCCTTCGTAGGCGCCGTAGTGGTTGGAATCGAGCACGACGCCCTGCGACAGGCCGGGGCCCTGCTTGCTCGGGTTCGCTGCCGTGGTGTCGTTCGCGACGCGCCAGGCCGTATCGTCGAAATCGACGGCGGCCTCGGCGTTATCGGAGGCGCTCACGAACGAGAGCTTGACCGGCTTGATCTCGGCGGGGCCGGGGATCGCTCCGGTCGCGACACCATCGGTGACCGCGCCAAGCTTGGCACCGTTGAAGGTCACGCTGGCAACGCCCTTCGGGGCGAGCACACGGATGTTGCCGGCGCTCGCCGCGGAGCCCGTGAGCTTCAGGGCGGCGCCCTCATAGTGCGCGGTACGCGCGAGCTCGACGCCTTCGACGGCGGTCGTGACAAGGGTACCGTCCTTCATGCCGTCGATCAGCCACGTCGTCACGGCGCTCGGGCGGTCGATCACCCGAAGCGTGAGTGGGGCATTGCCGTCATCGATCGTGATATCGCGCGGGCTCTTTGCATGCGTGTAGTTGAGGCGCAGCTGGCCGGTTTCCGCATCCCAGGTCTGTTCAACATCGCCCGTGACGCGGGGGCGCTTAGCGTAGTGCAGGACGGTCTCGCCGTCCGCGCCGGTGGCCGCGACGAGGTACTGGGTCGCGCCCGCATCCGTCGTCACCGGAGCGCCGAAGAGCTGGGAGGTCGTGTAGTACATGTCGTGGCCGGCGACCTTTTTGTCGGCCGTCAGCAGCAGGCCGTCGCGGCCATCGACCACGAGGCTCGTGCCCTCCTTTTGCGGCACCTTCGCCCAGCCGATCTCGCCCTCCTTGGGGCCACCGGCGTCCGCGTCGAGCGAGGCCTGGGTGGGGAAGTATCGGACCGCGTCCAGGGACACGAAGGCGTCCGAGGAGCCGGGGAAGGGCTGGCCGTCGACCGTGACCGTGACCGTGTGCTTGGCCGGGGCAGCGTCCTTCGGAGCGCGCCAGGAGTGTACGACCTGCTGCGGCTGCGCGTCGCCCGTCACGGTCTCCTTGGTCTTGCCGACCTCGGTGCCGTCGACGACGACGGTCGCGCTGCCGTGGTTTTGGGAGAACGGTGCGATGAGATCGAAGCCGACGCCTTCGAAGGTGAAGGTATACGAGTCGCCCTTGGTCTTGGAAAACGTTTCATCGCCGCCGATATCGCCGGCCGTCCACGGCTTGCCGGTGGCGTATTCCCACGAGCCGGTGAAGGTGATGGCATCGGTTTGGGAGTCGTTTACGGTCACCGGCTTATCGGTCTCGTCGGTGATGTCGAAGGCGTCGAGGGAGACGACGGAGCGCTCGGCCGTGCCCGTATTGGTCACGGTGATCGTGTGCTCGCCTGCACTCAGCCCGTTGATGGCGAAGGCTTCGAGCTGGGCGGGCTTGTTCTGTTCGGTATCGACGTGGCCTTTGGTCACGGTGACGGGTTCGCGGTCATCGACCTGGACGGTGAAGTCGCCGTGGTCGGTCCCGGTGCCGATGATGACGCGGGCGCCCGTGCCCGTGAACTTCAACGTGGCCTTGTCACCGGCCGTCGTCGAACGCTTGAGCGTGCCTGCCGCCGCGGTACCGTCGGCCACGTCCTGCCAGGATCCGGTGTACGTGATCGCGCTGTTGCGGTCATCGTGGGAGAACCCTTCGTCCTCGGCGCCGTCAGCCGCGCCCAGCACGAGCGGCATCGTGAAGGCAGTCTTCGCGGTCGAGTTGGAGTTCTTCAGTCGCATCGCAATCGAGCGCACGCCGTTGCCCGTCGCGGAGCCGTCGGGGGTGATCGCTTGCCGCAGGTAGGCGCGCGCGCCCAGCCCGGAGGCCGAGAGCTTCGGATCCTTGCCGGGATCCATCTGGGCGAGTTCGGGCACGGCTTTTTGGTAGTAGCCGATTTCCTTTTGGACGCTGGCCTTGGCTGTGAGCGTCCGGTCTTCGGTGATTCCGGCGCCGTAGTCATAGGACGTGAATCCCGAGGAGGGCGAGCCGGTCCAGCCCCAGTTCGTGCCACCGAAGGCCATGTAGAAGTTGAACGCGGTCACGCCGTTGCCGATGTTGTTCACGCCCCACTGCCGGGTGAAGGCCTCATCAGTGTAGGAGTAGCAGTCGGACGCGTTATAGGTCGCGCCCCACGGGGTGAAGGCGCCGCCTTGGGACTCGGTGATGAAGTGCGGGGTGTCGGGCGCGAAGTTGCGGAACTGCGCTTCCGAGTCGGCGATCTGGTTGCGGGGTGCCGAGCAGTTAAAGCCCACGGGGTAGCTGTCGTAGGCGTAGAAGTCCGTACCGAACTTCTTCACGTCCTTAAACCGGCCGCCAAGGTTGTAGTCGTTGTGGAACAGCGGGACGGTGATGCCATCGGATTTCACCTGGGTGACGAGCTCGCGCAGGAAGTCGCTGCGGCCCGCACCCTCGCTCAGCAGTTCGTTTTCGACCTGGTACATGACGATTGAGCCGCCGCCGTCGGTGACGAGATGCTTTTTCGCGATCTGGTTAAAGGCGTGGAGCCACTCCTTGGAGGCCTTGAGGACCTCGGGATCGGTGGAGCGCAGTCGGCCGGATTCGTTCGTCATCCAGGCGGGCAGGCCGCCCATCGAGATTTCTGCGTTGACGTAGGGGCCGGGGCGCGCGATGACGTACAGGCCCTCTTCGGCCGCCATCGTGAGCAGCAGGTCGAGGTCTTTGATCGAGCCGGGGCTGAAGTCGAAGTCGCCGCCCTTCTCGGCCTGGTGTAGGCCCCAGAAGAAGTAGAGGGAGACGGCGTTATAGCCGTTGGCGCGCATCTTTTGGAACAGGTCGCGCCAGCCGTTGACGTCGGGGATGCGCCAGTGGTGGATCTCGCCGGACCAGATGTTCAGGCGCTCGCCGTCGACCATGAACGAGTGCTTGTCGTACGTGACCTTGTGGGGCTTGCCGTCATTGCCGGGGAAGGCGAGGGAGGCCTTCGGGTAGGTGTAGCCCTGTTGGGCGGTATCCGCCTGGGCTGGCAACGACAGCGGGGCCGCTGCGGTGAACAATGCCAGCGAGCTGGTGAGCATCAGTGCCGCAATTCTCTTCATCATTTCCTCATCGTTGAGTAGGTGCGATTGAATTTGAGTATATGCGTTCGAAACTGTGCGGCAAGGAGAATGGGAATACCAAAACAGCGGAAAGACCCGGCATTTTTCGACAATGCCGGGACTTTTGGCCGATGACTCGAACAGGTTCGACCAGTTGGGTTAAATCGCGGCGACCGCCTGGCGCGCGATCTCCCATTCCTCGTTGGTCGGAACAACGAGGACCTTGACCTTGGAAGAGTCGCGAGAGATCTCGCGGATTCCGCGGCCCGAGGCGCGGTTGCGGGAATGGTCGAGCTTGATGCCAAGGAACTCCAGGCCCTCGGTCGCCATCTCGCGCATCTTCGCATCGTTCTCACCGACGCCCGCGGTGAACGTGATGACGTCCAAGCCGCCGAGGACGGCGGCGTAGGAGCCGATGTACTTCTTGATCCGGTGGGCGTAGACGGCGAGCCCGACGCGCGCGTTGCGGTCGCCCGCTTCGGCCATCGAGTGGACGATGCGCAGATCGTTCTGGCCGGTCAGGCCCTTCATGCCCGAGCGCTTGTTGAGCAGGTTGTCGATGTCGTCGATCGACATGTGCGCATTGCGAGCCAGGTGGAAGACCGCGGCGGGATCGATGTCGCCGGTTCGGGTGCCCATGACCAAGCCCTCCAGGGGGGTCAGACCCATGGAGGTATCGACCGCGCGGCCGGCATCGACAGCGGAGGCGGAGGCGCCGTTGCCAAGGTGCAGCACGATCTGCTTGAGGTCCATCCGGCCGAGGTGGTCGGCCACCGTCTTGGAGACGTACTGGTGGCTCGTGCCGTGCGCGCCGTAGCGGCGGATCGCGTACTTGCGTGCGACCTCGCGGTCCAGCGCGTACGTCGCGGAGGCGGCGGGCAGCGATTGGAAGAACGCGGTATCGAACACGACGACGTGCGGCACGTTCGGCAGGAGGCGCTGGGCGACCTTGATGCCGGTGAGGTTGGCCGAGTTGTGCAGGGGCGCGAGCGGCACGAGGGCCTCGATCGTGCGCAGCACGTCGCTATCGACGACGGTCGCGCGGTCGAAGAAGGCGCCGCCCTGGACCACGCGGTGGCCGACGGCGACGACGTTCGACTCGTGCAGATTCGGGCCGATCGAGCTGAAGAGGTCGAGGACGCGCTCCAGGCCCATGGCATGGTCCTGGATCGGGTTGTCTTCTTCGATCTTGTTTTCGCCATAGGTATGGCGCAGCAGCGAGGAGCCTTCTCCGATACGCTCGACGAGACCGGAGGCGATGGCGTGGCCGTCGGCCGGGTCGACCAGCTGGTATTTGATCGAGGACGATCCGGAGTTAACGACGAGGACAGTCTGGTTCATACAAATCTCCTAGCCTTCGGCCTGGATGGCCGTGATGGCCACGGTGTTGACGATGTCGTGCACGAGTGCGCCGCGCGAAAGGTCGTTGACGGGCTTGTTCAGCCCCTGCAGGACCGGTCCAACGGCGACGGCGCCCGCCGAGCGCTGGACCGCCTTGTACGTGTTGTTGCCGGTGTTGAGGTCCGGGAACACGAACACGGTCGCGCGGCCCGCGACTTTCGAGTCGGGCATCTTGGTGGAGGCGACCGCCGCGTCGACGGCGGCGTCGTACTGGATCGGACCCTCGACGAGGAGCTCGGGGGCGCGTTCACGCACAATCTCGGTGGCTTCGCGGACCTTGTCCACGTCGGCGCCGAACCCGGAGCTGCCCGTTGAGTAGGAGAGCATCGCGACGCGCGGATCGATCCCGAACTGTTCGGCGGTGGCCGCCGAGGAGATCGCGATATCGGCGAGCTGGGCCGCGCTCGGGTCGGGATTGACGGCGCAGTCCCCGTACACGAGGACGCGGTCGGCCAGCAGCATGAGGAACACCGAAGACACGATCGAGGTGCCGGGAGAGGTCTTGATGATCTCGAAGGACGGCTTGATCGTGTGGGCCGTCGTGTGGGTGGCACCGGAGACCATGCCGTCGGCGTAGCCGAGGTGGACCATGAGCGTGCCGAAGTAGGACACGTCTCGCACGATCTCCTTGGCGCGGTCCTCGGTCATGCCCTTGTGAGCGCGCAGCCGCGTGTATTCGGCGGCGAACTCCTCGAGGTAGTCCGACATCGTCGGGTCGAGGATTCTCGCGTCGTCGATCGCGAGGCCAAGCTCGGCGGCGCGGGCGCGTATGGGGGCTTCCTGGCCGAGGATGGTCAGGCGCGCGGTGCCGCGGGCCAGCAGCGTCGAGGCAGCGCGCAGGATACGGTCGTCCTTGCCCTCGGGCAGCACGATGTGCTTGTTCGCGCGCTTGGCTCGATCGAGCAGTTCGGCTTCGAACATGAGCGGGGTGACGACGGAGGATTCGGCGACCTCCAGGAGCTTCGCCAGCTCGTTTGTGGGCAGATGCTTTTCGGTCAGCTGCAGTGTCGTGTCGATCTTGCGCTGGGTGCGGGTGGTCAGGCCCCCGCGCGTGGTCGCGACGATCTGCGCGGTTTCGTACGTGTTCGTATCGCACGTGATGATCGGCAGGCGCGAGGCGAAGCCGGAGACGAGCTCGGTGACGATCTCGGCGGGCTGGTAGCCGCCGTTCAAGATGATGCCCGCGAGCGACGGGAAGCCCTCTGCAGCGTGGGCAGCGAGCAGCGAGATCAGGAGTTCGGAGCGGTCGCCGGCCGCGATCGCGACCTGGCCTTCGGCGAGGCGTTCGAGGATGTGTTCGACCCCCATCCCGCACACGAGGAGGGATTCGGCTTCGCGATCGAACAGCGCCTCATCGCCCGACAAGACGGTGCCGCCCAGGGCCTCCTTGAGGTCGCCGACGGTCGGCGCGGACAGTAGGGGATGTTCGGGGATGATCCACACGGGCAGGGCATCGCCGAGCGCGGCGCGGATCTCGGCCTCGTCACCATCGGCGCGGTTGGCGATGACGCCAACGACCGAGGCGTGGCCCGCGGTGATTTCGGAGACGCCGAGTTCGGCGACCTGGCGGATCTCATCGGGGGTGCGGCGCGCGCCTCGCACGGTGAGCAGGACGGGCGCGCCAAGGTTGGCGGCGACCCGGGCGTTGAAGGCGAGTTCGGCGGAACCGGCGACGTCGGTGTAGTCGGAGCCGATGATGACGACGAGGTCGCACTTGGACTCGACTTCGCGGTACTTCTGGACGATAGTCGACAGGGCGGCTTCGGGATCCTCGTGCAGATCTTCGTAGGTAATGCCGACGACGTCGTCGTAGGTCAGATCAGCGCTGTCGCGTTCGATGAGCAGTTCAACGAGAGCGTCCGGCTCGCCGGAGCGAACGACCGGCCGGTAGATTCCGACCTTGCCCGCGGTCTTGGTGAACATATCGACGAGGCCGAGAGCGACGGTTGATTTACCGGTCTCACCCTCCGGGGAGGCGATGTAGATGCTGTTAGCCATGGGGAGAGCTCACTCCTGGGCGTCGACGATCATTGCTCTTCCACCCTAATAGGCGAAAACACCCGACGAGGGCCCGTAAGGTCCTACTTTGCGTCGGACAAAACGTTGAGCCCCGCCACACACGCGATGATCCCGAGCACGAGGAATGCCTTGGCGACGGTAAGGCTTTCCGCGCCCGTCGAGACGGAGTAGGCAAGGGTCGTAACAGCGCCGACCGCGACCCACACGGCATAGCCGGTGCCGACGGGAATGGAGCGCAAAGCGAGGCCGAGCCCGCCCATAGAGATGATCGCGCCGACGGCGAACCAGACCATCGGGAGGAGCTTCGTGAAGCCTTCGGTCTTGGCGAGCGCAACCGCCCACACGGTTTCGAAGGCACCAGAGACGATGAGGATGACCCAGGCCATGACGCGGACCTTTCGTTAGGGGAGAGGATCGGTGAGATTGCGGCCCGACTCCAGGGCGAGGAACGCCGTGATGACGCGCGCAATGACGACGTGGATATCGGAGTGCAGGCCCGTAACAAGGCCGTTGCAGTGATCGATAAGGTCATCGAGGAGGGCGCCGTCGAGGTCGGTGAACTGCCGCAGGCGGAGCTCGCGGCCGCCCGCTTCATCGCCGGAGCTCCAGGCGTCGGCCTCCGCGGCGCACCATTCGTACTGCTGCGCGCAGCGCGCGGAAAGGTCCGGATCGCCGTCGTTGCCGTGCTGCAGCTCGACGACGTCCGAGGCGAGTGGCCGGCTCGCGGCGCCGCGTTCGAACGGCAGGATCGTGCGGGCGGTCGCGACGAGGCGCTCGCCGCCTTCGTTCGTCCAGGCCATGGAATCCAGGATGCGGCTGATCCAGGTGCCATCGCGCAAATCGGCGACGAAGTCTTCGCTGACGGGCGCGGTGGCGCGCGAGATTTCGCGCCATCCCTTGGCTCGGGAACTCGCGACGCTCGCCATGTGGTCGCGCATCTCATCGGACAGGGGAGGAAGGTCACTCATGCCAACGAGGATACGGCAGCTAGGCTTGAGTACATGTCGGACAGGATCAGTGCTCAGCAGTTTGTGCGCGCGGCGTTGACCCCCCGAATGATCGGAGTATTCGTCCTCCTCGTGATCGCCGCCGTCGTGTGCGTCCAACTGGGCGCATGGCAGCTCGACCGATCCTTAGAACGAGGCGAGGCCGGGGCCCGCGCGGCCCAGGAAAAGATGCTCGCCGCCCCGAAACGCCCACTCGATGAGGTCCTGGCGCCGCAGTCGCAGTTCAAAGCCGATCACCTCGGCGCGAAGGTCGAAGCGACCGGCACCTTCGGGGACCAGGTCCTCATCCCGAACCGGCTGGTCGATGGCCAAAGCGCGACCCTCATCGTCGCGGATTTCGTCATCTCCGAAGGGCCCGCGGCGGGCGCGCACCTGCCAGTCCTTCGCGGCTGGGTGCCAGCAGACCGGGCGGGCGTGCGCGACGGCTCCGCCTTCGGATTGGAGGACCCGGCGCTCACACCTCCGGAGGGAGTGCAGACGATCAGCGGCTTCCTCGCCAATTCGGAGCAGGAGTCGACCCCGTCACGGATCCCTGGCACGCTCACCCACCTGTCGAGCGCCCAACTCGTGGGTCTGTGGGGTAATCCGATCTATACCGGCTACCTCGTCGCCGATGCCACCCGAGGTTCCCTCACCGTCGCGCCGCCACCAGATCTGGTGAAGGATTCGGGTAGAAACTGGCAGAACTTGGGATATGCGGCCGAATGGTTCATCTTTGGCGGCTTCGCGCTCGCCCTGTGGGCAAAGATGGTGCGCGACGAGGCGCGTCACCAACAACGAGACCGAGAGGCATCCGCATGATTCCGCACTATTTCGCCATGGACGATGACCAGGCGCGTGAGTTCGTCGCCGCCCAGGCCGCGGGCACGCTAGTGACGTCCCGGCCCGATGGCAGCTTCGATACGACGTTCCTGCCGATCATTTGGGACGGCGATGTCATTCGGATGCACATGGGGCGCGCGAACGAGCAGTGGAGCGCGGGCGATTTCCCGCGGCCCGCGATCCTCGTGTTCACCGGAGCACACGGCTACGTTTCGGCCGCCGACTACGACCTGCCCGAGGGCATGGTCGCCGCTTCGACGTGGGACTACACACAGGTGACGTTGCACGGCGAACTCGCCGTCGCAAACGACTCCGAAGTCGCGCGCGAGTATGCGCTGGAGTTGTCCTACCACCACGAGCGGGAGATCGCCGAGGGGCTCACCGACGATTACCTGCGGCGGGCGTCGCGCGCGATCATCGCGGTGACGTTCACCGTCGAGAGGATCGAGGGCGTCGCGAAACTCAGCCAGAACAAGCTTCCGCATGAGCGCGAGCGTATCGTAAAGCGCCTTCGCAGCTCTGGCTGTCCCGCCCACGCCGACCTCGCCGAGGATATTGCTGCCGCGCCGTCGAAGGCGCGCCGGAAGCCCTTCCTCGGACCGTTAAAAAGCGCGCACTAACCATCGAGCTGGCTCCACACGTCCGCAGCGATTGCGGCTCGCGAATCACATGACGTGCACAGTGTCGTTTCGCCGGGGTAGAGCGGCCGATTGCAGCGTTCGCAATGCGCTGCAAACACCTGCGTGATGACGGGTGGCGGCGGCGCGAAGTCACAGACGAGGCTGAGTGCATCGACCGGGCAGGTCTCGACGCAAATCCCGCAGCCGACGCAGTCCGACGGTTCGACCGACAGGCTGAAGGACGCGCCAACATCGAGGGCGGACAGCGCCCGCGTCGGACATGCACTGACACATGCGCGGCAGCCCGTGCACGTGGAGCGGCCGGACGCGTCCTCGCACACCCGTGGGCGCGGATACAGCGGATGCCAAGAGCGGTGCCCGAGCGCCGCGATGAACGACTCGCGAACCTGGGGTGCGCCCCGATTACCGGTCGCCGCGGGGGCATCGGGCGGCAGGACCGCGAACAGTTGGCGGCGGTCTATCGCAACCTGGCGCGTCGCACTCGGCGCCGGCCGGTCGGAAAAACGCGTCACGGGTAGCCCGAGCCCGCTCACCTGGGCGGCGGCCCGCAACGCATCGACCGACTCAGCTACGCGCGATTCGGGCGCGACGGGGCACGTGTCGCATTGCCCCGTGTATAGGTCGATCCGGGAATCGCCCGCTTGCAGGGATGCCAGGACGTCTTCGGGTTCGAGGCCGGCCAGGCAGGGGCTCGCCCCGCCCGCTTCATGGCAGGCGAGATAGCAGGCCCCGTCGGCGCGTTGGATGCGCACGGTCTCGGCGCTAATGGCGCTCGCTGGGCAGGCAGTCACGCACGCGCCGCAACCGGTGCAGTCGGCGACGCTGACGCGTGCACCGCCCTCGGTGAGCTCGATGGCGTCGTTTGGGCAGGTAGCGGCGCACGCCGCGCACGCCCAGTCGTTGGACCGGACGCACGCGGCGGTGTCGATGAGGGCAGGCGGGTTAAGCCTTGACGACGTCGACACGGGAATCGAGCTGCGCCGCGCCGCCGCCGATGGGATCGCAGATCCCGCCGCCGCCGGCCTCATCGTCCAGCAGGATGTTGACGGCAATGCCCGTCGACCGGTCGGTCGCGAAGCCATGCTCCTCGTGGCCCGCATTGATGTAGCGGGCCGACGCGGTGTGACCGTAGGCCGGCGTCTTTTTCACCACCTGGCCATCGACCTCGTAATCGGCGGCGCCGTACTGTTTGTGTCCGAAGGCCGCGTCGGCTCCGACGATTCCGGGCCGGATGCCCTCGGTGACGTACGCGATGCCTTCGGCCTCGCCGCTCGCGCTGGTGATTCTTACCTTGTCACCGCTCTTAATGCCGCGGGGCTCCGCGTCGCGCGGGTTGATCGTGAGGTAGTTCGTCGAACGCACCTCGCGCAGCCACGTCGAGTTGATCGTGCGATGTGTGCCCTGCTGACGTGCCTTCCAGTTCACGAAGTGGAAGGGCAGGTCCTTGCCGGGTGGAACCGAACCATCGGAGCGGGTGTGCTCTCGCACGACGGGCAGCCCGTCGAAGAACTCGCCGCTGATGGCGTCCTTGGTGCCGGCGACCTTCGGGTCATAGAACT
The DNA here is from genome assembly GCF_001907295.1 of Bowdeniella nasicola. GTDB lineage: Bacteria > Actinomycetota > Actinomycetes > Actinomycetales > Actinomycetaceae > Bowdeniella > Bowdeniella nasicola. Next base: position 4,723 of record NZ_MQVR01000017.1, on the reverse strand, counting down.
GGCACAGCCCCTCGTAGCGGGACTTCAGCCATTCACCTTCGTAACCGTTGGCGTGGTCATCTCCGTGCTCTTCGAAGCGGCCGCCGCGGTTCAACACGGTGACGACCTTCGGCCACTCTTCGGCCGTGACGCCGGCGCGCCACACGTCCTCATCGAAGCTGTCTCCGAGCGCCTTTTTACGGGTGGCGGTGAAGAGTTCGAGCTCTTCGGCGGGCGCATCGGCGACGGGTTTCTTCCCGGCGTAAGCGATGTTGGCCGCCATCTTCATGTAATAGTCCTCGACGGTCTCGAAGTGCGCGCCCTCGCCAAACGCGTTCTTCCCGACGCCGGGCAGCTCCATGGCCTTGGCAAGTTCGAGGTAGAACCATTCGACCGCGCGCGGACCGTCGAAGGCTCGCGTGACAGGCTGGCCAAACTGCGTGACCGCATACTGCTGAGACGGATAGATCGATTCTTGGGTGAACCGCTCCAGGTACGTCGTATCGGGCAGCAGCAGGTCGGCATATGCCGCGGAGTCACCCATCGCGATGTCGAAGGCGACAAGCAGCTTGATCGCGTTCGTATCCTGCAAAATCTCCGCCTGGCGGTGAGCGCCGGGCGAGGAGTTCAGCGGTGAATGCCGGTGCATGAACAGTGCATTGAGCGAGTACGGGTAGCCTATCGCGGCGCTCGGCAGCACCTCGTGGCAGAGGTTGCCGGGGAAGGGGTACCAGCGACGCTTGGCGGGGTAACCGTCCTGTTTGAAGAAGGACGTTGTCTCGTACTTCGTCTTTTCACGCGTGATCGGCACACCCCATGCCTTGCGGGCTTCCGGCACGGTGTCGAGGTCGTAGCGTCCGGCGCGGGGTTTGAAGCCGCGCTGCGCGGTGATGTGGCCGCCCTTCCAGTCGTGGTTGCCGAGCAGGAAGTTGATGTAGCCGATGGCGCGAATCGTGTCGAAACCGTTGGAATGCATCGCCGGGCCGCGGTAGCTCATGATGCCGGCGCGCTTGCCATGGGAGGTAAGACCGTGCGCGATCTGCTCGATCTGCTCCACGGGCACGCCCGCTTCCTTGGCGTGCTCGTCCAGGGACTTGGCGAACACTCGTTCCTTCAACAGCGTGAAGACCGACTTGACGCGAACCGGGCCATTCGGGGTCTGGACCTCACGATCGACCTCGAGTTCGGCCGGTTCGCTCGCTTCGGAGGCCGGGGTGAGCGTGTCGCCGATGAGAACCATCGGTTCGGGATCGACGGGCTTGCCGTCCGGGCCGGGCTCGGGTGCGGGTTGCCCCATATCGACGACGGAGAACTTGCCGCGCTTTTCGTCATCGACCTTGACGAGATATGTCGCGTCGGTCCACGTGGGCTCGCCGATAGCCTCAGCGGCCTTCGTGCCAGCGGAGCGCAGGTATTTCTCGTCGTAGCGGCCCTTATCGAGCATCCAGTGCAGGATGCCGAACGCGAGGTGAATATCCTTGCCCGGCAGGACCGGCACCCACACGTCGGCCTTCTCTGCCGTCTTGCTCATGCGGGGGTCGACGACCACCATCGTCATGCCGCGGGCGCGTGCCTTGCCGATGCGCGGCGCGAGCCACGTCGGGCCCTTTTGGGCGGTCAGCGGCTCGGTACCCCACACAACGAGGTAGTTGCAGTAGTCGATGTCCATGTACATCCGCTTGTACCCGGTATCCGGATGCATGCGTGCGTTCGCGACGACGCCGGTGACACCGCAGGTGCCGCCGTGGTTGAAGTGGTTGATCGAGCCGAACGAGTTGTGGAACATGCGGTCGCCGAGCAGCGCCATCCGGTCGCCGCCAAGCATGGCCATGAGGTTCGACTTCGGTCCGAGCTCGGGACGTTTGGAATCGATGAGCGCCTCGCCCCAGGTAGCATCGAATTCCTCCTGGGTCATCTCGCCCGCGGCGACCTTGTCCCAGTCCTCCATGACTTTTTTCTTTGGCGCGAACCTGTACCAGGAACGGATACCGGGCACCCCGAGTTCGCTGTCGCCGTCGAGGACCATCGACAGGGCCTCTTCCCAGCTGATCGTCTGCCACTTACCCGATCCGCGCTCGCCAACGCGCTTCATCGGCTTCTTAATGCGCGCGGCGTCGTGGGCGATCTGTACGCCCGCCTGGCCCTTGAGACAGGCGATGCCGCCGGAGCGGGAGCGCGCATTGCGCTTCATGTCGCCGATGCCTTTGACTGCATCCTCCGGAGAGGTGTCGTAGGGGATCGGACCGACGGGCTGGGTGGTCAGCGGCGAGTATGGGTTACCCGCGATCTTGCGGACGAGGCTCGTCGCTTCGCCGCCTTCGGTCGGGGTGATACGCACCTTGATCGTGCAAAACGTATTGCACTGCATGCACATCGTGTGGATGACCTCATCTGGGGTGTAGACCTCCGCGAGGTCGCCCATGCCGTGTCCGCTGGGCTGTTTGAACGGATCGCCGAAGCCTTCGCGCCACAGGGCGCCGACGACGGCGGCACCTCCGACAGCCGCGGCCGTGCCCTTCAGGACGGTCCGGCGCTTCGTGCCCGATGCGCCTTCCGCTTCCGGGGTGTTTTCGGCGGTGGGCCCGGGATTGGGGGTCTGCTCACTCATCGGGCGTCCTCCAGTTCAGCGGTGCGGTCGGGATCCTCGGCGGGATCGGGGTCGTGGACTGCCTGCCATTCAGAAAATAGTGAGTAGGCAAGCGCACCGACAGCAATGATAAATACGCAGACGAGCGCTTCGGACAGGGTCGGGAAGTACCAGTTTTGGGGGAAACCCTCCATGACGGGAACAGCTAGGGGTGGCACAACGATGTTGAAGCGCACTCCGACGATTCCCACGACGACCATGCAGGCGGCCGCAACAATCCATTTGGGGCTCTTTTTCAGTGGAGAGAACAAGATGATTGCTGGGATCGTCAGGCCTATCGCCATTTGTAGGATCCAGAACGTCCACCAGTAGGGGCCGGTCAGCATGAGTGCCATGATCGTGCCGTCGTGCTCGTGGAACGCGAGGAAGGGCACGATGAATTCGTAGAAGGTCAAGCCGAGGTCGACGACGACAGCGCCCAGGAGCACGACACTCATGCGCTTCATGAGGGTGTAGTCAGGCTGGCGGCCAGCACCCTTGGCCTGGAAGTAGTGCACTGCGATGAGTAGCGCTGTTCCTGAGACGACCGCGGAGACTACGAAGATCACCGGGAACAGGCCGCCGAACCACATGCCGCGGGCTTTGACGACCGCGAAGATCGTTCCCGTTCCGCCGTGGACGCCGAAGATCGCGAGCGGCACGCCGATGGTGCCAAGGATCCGCATGATTCGGTGCGCCTTTTGCAGCGAGTCGACGAGCCGGTACTGCACGCGCAACGCGATGACGAGTTCGGTGATGAGGAGCGCGATATACAGCAGATAGAAGCGCACTTCCCACGACAGCGGTGATGTCCAGTGGAAGTAGAACATCGTGTTGAAGGCACGCTCGAAGCGACCCAGGTCCATTCCGATGAAGGCGAGCGCGACGCCCATCGACACGATGGCTGAGGTCAGGGCAGCGCGACCGATGCGTTCGAATTGGTACATCCCAAAGACATAGACGAGGGATGACAGCAGGAACGCACCGGCGGACAGGCCAACGAAGTAGATGTAAAACGCGACCCACGCGCCCCACGGCATGTGGCTTGTCAGGTCGGTCATATGGAGGCCCTGCGTGAGGCGCTGGTACATGGGGTAGGCGCCGGCAAGCAGGCAGATGCCAAGGAAGCCGTACCAGATGACGCGGGCGCGGTTGGTGAGGAAGGGGTAGTGCTCGAAGGACCATAGGCCTTTGCGACGCTTGGCGGGAGGGAAGTTGTCGTCGTGGGTTTCCGCCACGTCGGCGGTGAGATCGGAAGTCGATGCGGCAGACGTCATCGGGCACTCACTTTAAGTAGTAGACGCGTGGCTGGGTGCCCATCTCTTCCCGGAGTCGGAAGGCGCGAGGGTCGGCGGCCAGCTTGGATACGAGAGATTCGGGATCGTTGAGATCACCGAAGTATCGGGCGTCCCCGATACAGGTTTCGCAGCAGGCGGGCTCTTCCCCGCGTGCGGTACGGTGCATACAGAACGTGCATTTACGGACGGTTCCTACGGGCGGGCGGTTGCCGCGTCGAGGGGCGTGTTCCGTGCCCCATTCGGGGACCGTGATGTCGTCGGCACCCTGCATTTCGACGTCGTAGGTTTCTCCGAAATCAAAAGACCGTGCGCCATACGGGCACGCGGTGATGCAATAGCGGCAGCCAATGCAGCGGTCCTGGTCGATGATGACGACGCCATTTTCGGCCTTGTAGGTCGCGTTTACCGGGCAGACACCCACGCACGGCGGCTGATCGCACTGCATGCAGGGGCGGGGGATGTTGACACGGCGTACGTTTGGGAAAGTTCCGGTTTCTTCCTCCAACACGACGTTGTAGTTCACTCCTGGGGGAGTGCGGTTCTCGGCTTTGCAGGCCACGGTGCACGAGTCGCAGCCCACGCATTTTTGCATGTCAATGACCATGCCCCATTTGGGAGGACCACCTTCGGACGGGCGGGATTCGATCTGAACGTGAGTCTTCACCGCGCCTCCTCATCGTCGTTGAATCCTATATGACTGGTTTTTTAAAGCTATAGGATCTAGGTGTAGTTCCTTGGGACGTTGCGAACGGTCGAGATGAGATGAAGACCTCCGGCAGGATGTGGGTTACCACACTCGCATCCAGTCACCGGAGGTCTT
>NZ_MQVR01000169.1 GCF_001907295.1 Bowdeniella nasicola | reverse complement strand
AACAAGCACTCGCCCAACTCGCAGCCGCCTACCCAGACCGTATCAACCCCTACTTGTAACCAATCAACTTACACAAAAAACTTGACAGGCCCGGTCACCACGCTCAACTCATCCCCACCGCGGACCGCCCCGGCACCGACTGGGCCTGGCCCCGGCCGAAGGCCGACAACGGCGCCAACCGTCCAGCCCGATCACCCACGCGCCGTGCACCCACCGTGATGCCGTGGCGGGTCTTCTGGCTCAGTGCGGTCTGGAAATGGATGCCCCGGCCAGCGACCATGGCACCACGCCGGGCCATCAGATCGGTCGGACGCACCCACTCCACACCCCGCCCCACCTGCCGACCCACAGGCCGGCTGGTGGTCCGGGCGGTGCGGGCCTTGACCGCCTCAGGCACCCCCTCCGCACCCTCACCCAGCCCCGGAGCACCAGCGTTTGCTCCGTCGATGTCGGGGGTGAGCTGCTCATCGAGCTCTTCCACCGGCGCCTTGGGTGGGACAAAACCGCCTCGCTCACTCACCGTCTCCTGGTCGAGGTTCTCGGTGGGGTGGTCGGGGGTGGTCAGGGCGAGTTCTTCGGGATCGGGTGGACCGTAGTCGTCGTGGACCGGCGGCTCGGAGCGGTAGTGCTCGTGTTCGTGGGTGCTCATGATTCCTCCTTCATCGATGGACTGGTGACAGGTTCAGAACTCCTCGTTGGTGGGGAGGTGAGCCAGCGGCCCACCGTGGACGGATGCACGCCCAGTTCGGCGGCAATCTGCTTGTTCGACCACCCCTCACTCCGCAACCCGGCAGCCCGCTCCCGCCGACCCACCCCAGCCGTCTCGGGAACCCCTCGAACGGTCTCCCCATCAGAGGCAGTCGGAGTCGAAGCCTCGGGCGCGGGCTTCTCCTCTACGTGCTTCATCGGAGACGGACCGGATTCCGGCGCGGTCGGTCGTTCATCGCCAAGGCCGACGGTGTCGCTAGCGTCGGCCTGCGGGAGTGCCGCCGGCGGTGGGTTTGCCTCGATTCCCGTTGGTGGCTCGGGTATGGGCTCGTCATTGTGGTGGAGTTGAGTCCCTCATAGTGGTGTAGCGGGGTGGTCGTGCTGGACAGCAGGGCGGTCACCGCGTGATCCTCGAGTTCATCTTCTACAACTC
>NZ_MQVR01000168.1 GCF_001907295.1 Bowdeniella nasicola | reverse complement strand
AAACCTTCATCTTCGGAGGGCCTCGACCCCTTCAACCAGCCGCCACGCCGCAAACCCGAACAACGCTACCTACACCCTGGATTGTGAAGAGCCGGTAATCCTCCACGTTCTTTGCGCGCCGGGTGGCCCACAGTCCAGACCCAATCATGGGGACGAGATAGATGACAATGATTGCTGCGTTCATGAGGACCGTCTGAGGGAGTGGAACACTATTGTCGAGTATCCTACGGCGGTGTGCTCTGAGTCATATTGTCGAATTCACATCGTGGATAACTCGCTATTAGGGCGAGTCCGTGGACTTTGCTTCCCGCGAGCATCACTTTCGCCCCTCGCCCCGTGCGGGCCGTTTTCGAAACCGCGATGCGACCGGATGTCGTCTCCCTTGCCGGCGGAAACCCGGACCTCTCGTTCCTCGACCACGAGCGCATCGGCTCGCTCATGACCGAGATCCTGGCGCGCCGCGGCGAGGACGTCCTGCAATACGGCAGCGGCGCGGGAACCGATGCCGCACGCGAACTATCAATCGAGCTCATGCGCCTGGCGGGTGCGAGCTATACGATCGACGAGATTCAGATGACGTCGGGCTCCCAAGCCGGTCTCGATGCCGTGACGAAACTGCTGTGCAATCCGGGGGACGTCATCGTCGCGGAGGCTCCGACCTACGTCGGCGTCCTCGGGACGTGTGGGGCGTACGAAACGGGGGTCCGACAGGTCCCGCTCGACGCGAACGGGCTGCAGCCTCAGGCCGTCGCCGAGGCTATCGATCAAGCTCAGCGCGAGGGGCGCAGGGTACCCTTCGTCTACACGATCACCGCGTACCAAAACCCGTCGGGCATGTCGCTGAGTCCCAACCGATACGACGAACTCATCGAGGTGTGTTCCTCGCGCGGCGTCTGGCTGGTCGAGGACGATGCCTACGGGCTGCTCGGGTTTGGTCGCACCCCGCAGCAGCGGGTGCGGGCGCTCGCGGCGAGCGCACCGGAGAACGTGATCCACCTCGGGTCCTATTCGAAAATCTTTTCGCCCGGCCTGCGTGTGGGCTGGGTGGCTGCACCGCAGCACGTGCGCGAACGCCTGCAAATCGCATGCGAATCGGTCTGTATCACGCCCGCGGTCACGTCCCAAGAACTCGTGACCGCCTACGTGGGAACGCGCGAGTGGGAAAGCGGCCTTACGCGCCAGCTCGCCGCCTACGAAGCCCGCTGCCAGGCGAGTGTCGAAGCTGTGCGTCGCTACCTGCCGGACGAGTTGAGTCCCTCATAGTGGTGTAGCGGGGTGGTCGTGCTGGACAGCAGGGCGGTCACCGCGTGATCCTCGAGTTCATCTTCTACAACT
>NZ_MQVR01000167.1 GCF_001907295.1 Bowdeniella nasicola | reverse complement strand
TGAGTTGTAGAAGATGAACTCGAGGATCACGCGGTGACCGCCCTGCTGTCCAGCACGACCACCCCGCTACACCACTATGAGGGACTCAACTAGCTTGGTCATGAGCTTCTTCCCGGTAGCCCGGTCGGGGTGACGGTACGCCGCGATCATTCGTTGATAGATGCCCCAGGTGCACTCGACCTGAACGTGCTCATCGACAGCGAACAGTGCGGTGAGACGTTGATGTTGCCGGTCGGTGAGCAAGTCCGCGCCGGTGTGCAAGGTGCGCCGTGCTCGGTACAGCGGATCCGTGGTGCGGCCACGGCGCCCGTGCAGTTCTTGTTGCACGCGACGGCGACACCGGTCGAGGGCGTCGCCGGCGAGGCGGACGACGTGGAAGGGATCCATCACCGTGGCCGCGGCCGGGATCTCCTCGGTGGCAGCGGTTTTGAACCCGGTGAACCCATCCATCGCGACGACCTCCACAGCGTTACGCCACTGGGCAGGTCGCTCGGCGAGCCAGGTCTTGAAGACCTGCTTGGACCGTCCGGGAACCATGTCCAACAGGCGTGCTGGACCGGTCCCGTCCCGGATCGGGGTCAGGTCGATGATCACGGTGACGTATTTGTCGCCGCGGCGGGTGTGTCGCCACACGTGCTCATCCACGCCGATCGCGGTGACACCCTCGAACCGGGCCGGGTCATCGATCAAGACGCGGTGCCCCTCGGCCAGTACGGCGTCGTTGGCGGTGTCCCATGCAACGGCGAGGGCTTCAGCGACACGAGCGATCGTGAGGTGCTGACACACGATCGCGGTCAACGCCCACCGCACCGCCCGGCGCGACAGGCGTGCCCGTGGTTCGGCCGCCGCGGAGCAGTCTTGCCGCCACACATGCCCACATTCACTGCATCGGTACCGGCGCAGAGTGACCGCCAACGTCGTGGGTCGCCACCCCAACGGTTCGTGCGCCAGCCACCGCACGACGCTGTCACGCGGAGCGCCTTCACACCCGCACCGGTGGCACCACGCATCGTCGTCGACGACGCGGCACGCCAACACGGCCCGCTCGGGTTCAAGGCGTTGCCCCGTCACGACCAGGCCGAGCTCATCCAAGCGACAGAAGGTCGTCAGGTCAGGGGTAGTGAAGGTAGCGTCGTGCATGTCGAGGTCTTCCAGATGGACAGCGTCAGAACTTCCATCATCGGGAGACCTCGACCCTCACCCGAACCACGACACGCTACCAATCCCTACACCCTCGATTGGGAAGAGCCCGTTTGCGCCACCACAGCCTGACAGCGGCGGTGAAGCACGGGGCGTCGACCAGCTCGACCTTCTGCCGGCCATGGCCCCGCGCCACCACCCCGCA
>NZ_MQVR01000166.1 GCF_001907295.1 Bowdeniella nasicola | reverse complement strand
TGCTTGGTCAGCGTGCGCAACGGCCCGCCCTTGCGCTGGGCGTCCTCCTTCGCCCACGCGGCTGGCCAGTCGGCGGTATTGTAGGCCCGCGTCATGACTTCATCGACCTCGTCCAGTAGCCCCTCGGAGAGCAGGTCGAACGCCTTGCCCACTCGATCTCGGTTGTTCATCGCCATCGCTATTTTCTCCTAGAACGTGGTGCTTTGCGTCCCGGTGACGACATCGTTTCGCCGGGAGATGGTCTGAGGGACTCGGGAATTCTTTGCCACCCAATCGACGGCGACGGGTGAGATCGCGCCGAGGATGTCAAGTAGCCGATCATGGTCTGCGGTGAGGTTCCGGGCGAAGATCGGCTCGTGATGCGCGATCCGGTTGCGGAGCTTGCGCAGTGACTCCTGCTTGCGGTGAAGCTCGCGGCGTGGACCGACCAGGTGCGGGAACGCGCCGTGGAGCGCAGGCACCCACAGCCGCTGGTGGTACCGGTTGGCCAGGAGTCCGGTCCAGAACCCGAAGCTCAGCTCAGCCACCATATGCCCTGGGACCACGGCTGTTCCCTTGGCTCGCCGCGCGGCACCGATCGCGTCGGTGACGCGCTGCTGTTCGAACTGGTGGAGACCGATCTGTGCGTTCCACCAGTCTTCCTGGCTGGCGAGCGTGCTGAGTTTGGCATGGATCGCGTTGCGGAGTGCAACTTCGAGCACGTTGAAGCTGCCCCAGAATGCAGAGGCCACTTCAACGTTCCAGGCGTAGAGCCGCAGTGCCGCGTCTTGGTCACCGTGGCAGGCACGCACGTAGGTGGCGAGACGGTCAGCGCTGAGCAGTCGGGTTAGCTCAACGTCATCAAGCTGCTGTCCTGGTGCCGCAGTCCCGGATGCTGTAACATAGCTGGTGTAAGCCCCGGACGAGGCCGCTGACGCGGTCGCCGCGCCGGGGCAATTTTCTTGCCCTGGCACCTGCCCCTGTGGCCCGCCCGTCATCTCAGCCCTCGTCCTCGTCGAAGTCGAACGCCTGCTGGGACGAGCGCGGCGTCGAGGCATACTTGCGCGCCTGCTCGGTCACGTCACCCCAGGCACTCACCAGACCGTTGAAGAGGATGGCGTCCTTCGTGTCCTTTTTCTTCTCGGCCTCGTGGAACAGCAGGAAGCCTAGCTCCTTCACCGCATCCAAGTTCACGCGCGTTTGAACTGACGGCAGCAGCTCCGCCACCTTGTCCGCGCCGTCCTTGGACATCACCGCGGCAAGACGAACGGTCGCCTCCCACACGCTGACCCGTTCGTCGGCTGCTGCGTCCCAGGCTCCTTCGAGATGAGACGGCGAGAGCAGGCGAGCCTTGCCGCCCTTCGCTTCGAAGATGCCGCCGCGTTCGAG
>NZ_MQVR01000165.1 GCF_001907295.1 Bowdeniella nasicola | reverse complement strand
CTCGCGGATTCCGCAACCTCGAGAACTACCGACTCCGCATGCTCCTCATCGCTGGCGGCCTGGACGCATCAACCCACACTCAACTCTGAAGAGCCCGTAAAGCTCGCGGGCTTACCGTCCTTTTCAACGATCCCATCGCCATCAGAATCGGTCCACCCGGCCTCCGCAAGAATCGTCTTTGCCCGGTCTGTATCGCCATCTTTGAAGGAGATTCCGCCATCAAAGGGTAGTCCCTCCGCCGACGAGAATGCCGGTTTGCCGAAGCCTCCCAGGGCAATATCCACGAGCTTTTGACGGTTCAGGCCGACACTGAGTGCTTGTCGAATTGCTAGATCCGATGTGACGTCATTACCTACCTCGACCTCTTCACCCTTGAGCTTTCCGGTGTTACCGGCAGGTTGCGATGGCATCGCGATCCCGCGCACATCGACTGACTTATACGCCTGAGCCGTCATCCCATCGATCTTTTGGTCGGCCAGACTAGACGGCGCATAGGCGACGTCCACCTTGCCCGCGCGCGCGGCCGCCAGCGCCGCGTCTTCCTCCTGCAGTAGGAAAGTGAGTTTCTTGAAGGTCGGCTTCGTCGCGTAATGCTCATTCGCCTCCAAAATGAGTTGCTCATCCTTGGTGTACTGGGCAACCTTGTAGGGTCCCGAACCGATCGGGTTCTTCGAGTAATCCGGGCCATAGGATGCCGCAGGTACGATCGGCACCTCCGTGAGCTGGCTGATGAAGGTGGAGCGCGGCGCATCCAGCGTGAACTTTACGGTGTGCTCATCAGGGGCATCCATCTGCGTAACGAAACTCAGATCAAAAGCCTCGCCATCGTCTTTGAGCATTTGATAGGTAAAGACAACGTCTTTAGCTGTCACTGGCGTGCCATCGGAGAATTTAATCCCGTTGTTCAGCGTGAAAGTCCACGTCAACGCATCTTCGCTGACCTGCCAGTCCTTTGCCAGGTCGCCGACGACTTTGATGTCAGCGTCATAGGTCAAGAGTGAGCTGTGTGTCAGCCGATGTTGCGCATGGGTTCCCCATCCCTTCTTAGGATCGAAGTTGCCGTTATCGACCTTGCCTACCGCGAGAACAAGTTCCTCTCGAGATTTGGCGGGCTCGGTTGCTGATGGGCTATCAGTAGCGGCTTTGGGCGAGCACGCCGACAAACCTAGGGCTAGGACGGCAAGCGTCGAAACAATGACACGACGAGAGGGAAAGAGTCGCACTCGGACACTCCTTGATAGTGAAATGTATCGAGCTTAGTTTAGCTAAGCCTTACCTAAATGGTCAAGTCCCTTGTAGTGGTGTAACGGCGTTTTCCTCTCGTTTGGGGTTTTAGCTTGCTAGTGCGGGCGTGTCGGTATCGGTCATGGTCGTG
>NZ_MQVR01000164.1 GCF_001907295.1 Bowdeniella nasicola | reverse complement strand
GACGAAGTTCGCGCACGCATGGAGAAGGCCCGCGAACGCCGACTCCAGCCCGGCTACATCGCAGCCTTCTTCCTCCCCGCGCTCACCCGGCTCGGTGGACGCATCCGCAAGCGAGAGAACGGACGCTACGAGATCACCCGCGTCCCGGCCCGCGTGATCGACACGGCGCGACGCCTCAACCGATGGGCACCCGTCGCTGAGCAGTACGAGCGCATCACCTTCGAACTTGCACGCATGCACCCCGACGGCCTCGCCGACGCCGCCCTCATCGCACCAGGCCACCCGCTACTGCACGCCGTGATCGAGGCAACCATCGACGACCTCGGCCCCACCCTCAAGCAGGGCACGGTGCTGGTCGACCGGCGCACCAAGCAGACCGACGCACCGATGCTGATGTTCAGCGTCGAGCAGCGCATCGAGAACACCGCCGCCGATGCCGACACGGTCTCTCACCACTTCGACTACCCACTCCTCGAACACGACGGCACCGTCACCGTGTCCGCAGCACCCCCATACCTCGACTACGACCGCCCCGACTCGACCGAGACCGAAGCCATCGCTGACATCACGGGCAGCGACTGGGCGCGACAGAACCACGAGAAGATCGTGCGCGCGTGGGCCTACCGTGAAGGGCTCCAGCCCCGCATGGACGAGATCAAGACCCGACTCGACATCGAGACCGCGCGCACCCGAGCGCAAGTGAAGGATCGCCTGCTGGCAGAGATCAACCACTGGGACCGCGAACACAACCGCCTCGAAGCCCTCGAACGAGCAGGCACCATCGGCAGGCTCCGCGCCGAGACCGCACTCGCTCGCGCCCGACAACTCGATGAACGGCTGAGCCACCGACTCGAACAGCTCGATGCGGCCACCAACCTTGTCGCCGTGCCCGCCGTCATCCGCGGCGCCGCACTCGTCATCCCCAGCGCACTCCTCACGACCGACAACGAGCCTGAAGCCCAAACCTTTGCCCGCCAGACCGAGGAAGTCGAGCGACGAGCAGTCGAAGCCGTGCTCGCCGCCGAGCGAGCACTCGGACGCGAACCGGTCGAGATGCCGCGCAACAACCCCGGCTACGACATCCAGTCCACCGACAAGAGCGGCTTCGTCCACTACATCGAGGTCAAGGGCCGGATCGTTGGTTCCGACACCTTCACCATCACCACCAACGAGATCACCTTCGCCCAGACCCAAGGCGACCGGCACCGGCTCGCCCTGGTCGAAGTCTCAACCAGCGGCGCTGACCACGACCAGTTGCGGTACGTGAGCGACGCCTTCACCCACCTGGAACCGTCCGCGACCACCCGTTCCTACAACGAGGTCTGGCGCGACTACTGGGAACGCGGAGGACCACCGCGATGACCCACACCACCGACAACAACCA